>CAZIZA010000169.1:6790-8774 GCA_964543555.1 uncultured Pseudomonas sp. | reverse complement strand
TGGGTAGCGAAGTGATCGCCTTCGTGAAATCCACCGAAGTGTCCATCGCCAAACTCTGATCGGCGAATGATGGCTCCCTCGCTCCAGCGTGGGAGCCCAAGCCCTGGCGCTCTGGTGCTGCAGCAGTATCTGACGCAGAGCGTCTCTGGATGCATTCCCACGCGGAGCGTGAGGAACGAGCAATCGCTCTTGCGCCACCCCGGCCGCTCCTCGCACGGCCGGGGCGAGGCATCACCGTCACCTCTGCGCGTCCCTCCTTGTTCGCCACCTCCGTCACCTTCCCGTATGCTTCCCAGTCCTTGCCTGGCCGCACCTGTGCGACGGGATAGCCTGATGGCGTGATTGATTTTTATCTGGTTATAAATAGATAAAAAAATAGTATTTTTCGGATATATGCTGTTGCGCCACAATCATGCCATCAAAACGCCTGCTTGCAGGCTCTGCCATCGATAAGGAAGCCGCTCATGCTGAAGAAGATCCTCCTGGCCAGTGTGGCCAGCGCCACCCTACTTACCGGCTCGCTGAGCCATGCTGCCGCCGATACGCCATTCCACAACGCCTCCTACGACATCGCCCGCGAACTGTTCGGCGAGATCAACCCGCTGTTCGTCGAGCACTGGAAGCAGCAGAGCGGCAAGGAAGTGAAGATCATCCAATCCTTCGCCGGCAGCTCGCGTCAGGCGCAGGACATCATCCAGGGCAAGAAGGTCGACGTGGTCACCTTCAACCAGGTTTCCGACGTGGACATCCTGGCCAAGCGCGGCCTGCTGCGCGAAGACTGGGCCAAGCAATTCCCCAACAACGCCTCGCCGTACTACAGCACCACCGCCTTCCTGGTGCGCGAAGGCAACCCGAAGAACATCAAGAGCTGGGATGACCTGATTCGCGATGACGTGAAACTGGTATTCCCCAACCCGAAAACTTCCGGCAACGCCCGCTACAGCTACCTGGGCGCCTGGCTGTTCGCCAACGAGAAATTCAACGGTGATGAGGCGAAGGTCAAAGCCTTCGTCGGTAAGCTGCTGAAGAACGTCGAGAACTTCCCCACCGGCGGCCGTGGCGCCACCGTGGCCTTCGCCCAGAACGGCCAGGGCGACGTGCTGCTGACCTTCGAATCGGAAGTGATCAATATCGCCAAGGGCGACGAGTTCAAGTCCGCCAACCTGGAAGTCGTGGTACCGGAGGTCAGCGTGCTGGCCGAATTCCCGGTCGCCATCGTCGACAAGGTGGCTGACGAGCGCGGCACCCGTGAGCAGGCCAAGGCCTTCCTCGACTTCCAGTACAGCAAGGACATCCAGCAACTGCTGACCCGCTACAACTACCGTGTGCACAACCCGGAAGTGGTCGAGGCGACCAAGGCGCAGTTCGCGCCGGTACGCCTGATCAACCCGAACGAGATTCTCGGCAGCTGGGATGACATCACCGCCAAGCATTTCGACAACGGTGGTATTCTTGACCAGTTGCTGGCCGAGGGCCGTTGATACTCGCCCCGGATAGCCGATTTTCAGGTCCGTTGGCCGCCTTATTGGCGGCCAACTGCATTTGTAGAGCCGAGCTTTTTCGTGAGTAAACCGACGCTGTTCTTCCTGCAGACTCCGCTGCTGCCTGGCTTTGGCCTGAGCTTCGGCGTCAGTGTGCTGTACCTGTCACTGGTGATCCTGTTGCCGCTGTCGGCGCTGCTGCTGTATGTCAGCGACATGACCTGGGCGCAGTACTGGTTCGCGATCAGCGACCCGCGTGTGGTGCAGACCTACAAGGTGACCATCTCGGCGGCGTTCTATTCGACCCTGGCGGTGCTGGTGATTGGCTTGCTGCTGGCCTGGATCATCACCCGTTATGACTTCCCCGGCCGGCGCATCGTCGATGCGCTGGTCGACCTGCCCTTCGCCCTGCCGACTTCGGTGGCCGGCCTGACCCTCGCCGCGCTGCTGGTACCCAACGGCTGGATCGGCCAGTGGCTGGGCTTCAAGGTGGCCTACGCCTA
>CAZIZA010000169.1:0-6690 GCA_964543555.1 uncultured Pseudomonas sp. | reverse complement strand
TGGTACCCAACGGCTGGATCGGCCAGTGGCTGGGCTTCAAGGTGGCCTACGCCTACGCGGGTATCGTGGTGGCGATGGTGTTCACCAGCATTCCCTTCGTGGTGCGCACGGTGCAGCCGGTGCTGCAGGATCTCGGCTCGGAATACGAAGAGGCCGCGCGCACTCTCGGCGCCAGCCGTGTGCAGACCTTCCGCAAGGTGATCCTGCCGACCCTGGCCCCGGCGCTGGTCACCGGTGGCTCGCAGGCGTTCATCCGTAGCCTCGGCGAGTTCGGCGCGGTGATCATGATCGCCGGCAACATCCCCTACCAGACGGAGGTCAGCTCGCTGATGATTTTCGTCCGTCTGCAGGAATTCAATTACCCAGCGGCGGCGGCCATCGCTTCGGTGATCCTGCTCGCGTCGCTGACGCTTCTGTTCCTCCTGCAGGTCGTGCAGGGGCGTCTGTTCGCATGGCAACGGCAAGGTCGATGAAAAAGCCCCAAGATTGGCGCCAGTGGGCGCTGGTAATCCTCGGTCTGACGGTGGTGGCGCTGATTCTGCTGGTGCCGCTGGCGCTGATCTTCACCAAGGCGCTTGCTGGCGGGGTCGACCTGCTGTGGAGCAATCTCGGCGAGGACTACATGCTCCACGCCATCGGGTTGACCCTGCTGGTGGCAGCGATCACCGTGCCGCTGAACCTGTGCTTCGGCATCTGCCTGGCCTGGTGCGTGACCCACTACGACTTCCGTGGGCGCAAGCTGCTGACCACCCTGATCGACATTCCCTACGCGGTGTCACCGGTGGTCGCCGGTCTCTGCTACCTGGTGGTATACGGCCTGGAAAGCTTCATCGGGCGCTGGTTCTACGATAACGGCATGCAGCTGATGTTCGCCTGGCCGGGCATCGTCATGGTCACCGTGTTCGTCACCGCGCCTTACGTGGCGCGCATCCTGATTCCGGTGATGCAGGCCCAGGGCCAGGACGAGGAAGCCGCCGCCATGTGCCTGGGTGCCAGCGGCTGGCAGATCTTCCGCCGCATCAGCCTGCCGAAGATCAAGTGGGCGCTGCTGTATGGCGTGGTGGTGACCAACGCCCGCGCGGTCGGCGAGTTCGGTGCGGTGTCGGTGGTCTCCGGCACGATCATCAACCAGACCCTGACTCTGCCGCTGCTGGTCGATCAGCTCAACAACGACTACAAGCCGGCCGCCGCCTTTACTGCCGCCGGCCTGTTGGCGTGCATGGCGCTGCTCACGCTGTTCCTCAAGACCTTCATGGAGTGGCGTCAGCGTCAGTTGATGCAGCGCGCCGAGGCGTAGCCTGGGCGCCATTCACGCGTCGGTGCATTGGGTTGTGTTCGGCAATTGTCGGTGCTGGTCTCAGGGCCGGTCAGACAAGACTGTCACGCTTGCCGGTGTCCATCCCGCATTCAGGCGTGCATTGGCCTGATTCGCAGCAGCGGTCTGTGTAGCGCCGCTGCATATCTCGCAAGGATCAGACGATGGGCTGTTTTTTTCCGGTCTCGTCGAGTGCGCTGTTGTAGGTGCATGCAGCGCCTACGGGCTGAGGTCGGCCGAAGTGGTAGCCCTGGCCATAGTTGCAGCCCAGCCCTCGCAGGAAGTCAGCCTGCTCGGGTTGTTCGATCCCTTCGGCCAGTACCTTGAGGCCCAGGCTCTTACCCAGCGCGATGACTGCGCGAGCGATGGCGGCGTCCTCAGGGTCGTCAGGCAGGCCGCGTACGAAACTCTGATCGAGCTTGAGCTTGTCCACGGGTAAGCGCTTCAGGCGGGCCAGCGAGCTGTAGCCGGTACCGAAGTCGTCGATGGCCAGGCGTATGCCCAGTGCCCGCAGACTGGTCAGCAGCTTCAGCGCCGCATCAGGATCTTCCATGATCGCGCTTTCGGTCACTTCCAGCTCCAACTGCTCGGGCGGCAGACCGGTTGCCGCCAGCACACTGGCGACTCGCTGGTCGAGCTCGCCCCGGCTGAACAGACGGCTGGATACGTTTACTGCAACGAAGCGCAAGGCGCTGCCCTCAGCATTCCAGCGCATCATCTGTCGGCAGGCCTGCTCCAGAACCCAGGCATCGATAGCGCCAATCATGCCGTTGTCTTCGGCAATCGGGATGAATTCGCCGGGTGGAACCAGGCCGCGCTGCGGGTGCTGCCAGCGCACCAGCGCCTCCATGCCCACCTGGCAGCCATCGTGTAGGTCATGCAGCGGCTGGTAGTAGACGCGCAACTCATCGTTGTCCAGCGCGTGGCGCAGGCTGCTGGCCAACTCCACGCGTTGGCGGGCGTAGTCGGTCAGCTCCTGGATGTAGAAGGCATAGCCTTCGCGGCCACTGCTCTTGGCCTTGAACAGTGCCGAGTCGGCATTGCGCAGGATCTGTTCGACGCTATCGCCATCTTCGGGAAACAGGCTGATGCCGATGCTGGCACCGATATAAAGTTCATGGCCATCTAGGTGAAAGGGTGTCTCCAGGCTGCGCAGCAGGCGCTGCGCCAGTTCGGCTGCCTGGGCTGCCTCGCTGCAGTTTTCGCTAAGCAGACCGAATTCGTCACCGCCCAGGCGTGCCAGTGTGCAGCCTGCTGGCAGATCGCTTTGCAGGCGCTCGCCAACACTTTTAAGCAGCAGGTCGCCGACGTTGTGGCCGAGACTTTCATTGATGTGCTTGAAGTGGTCGAGGTCGATCAGCAGGACCGCACCCTGCAGCTCCTCGTTGCTGCTGCGCTTGAGGGCATGGGCAATGCGCTCGGTGAACAGCAGGCGGTTTGGCAGGTTGCTCAGCGGGTCATGGTGAGCCAGGTAGTCCAGCTCGCGCTGCGAACGCTTGAGCGCAGTGATGTCGGAGAACACGGCGACGTAATGGCTGATGTTGCCCTGTTCGTCGTGGATCACCCGGATACATTGCCACTGCGGGTAGATTTCGCCGCTCTTGCGTCGGTTCCACACTTCGCCACTCCAGGCTCCGCGACTTTCCAGTGCCTGCCACAGGCTGTGGTAGAAGGCAGCATCGTGGCGACCGGACTTGAGCAGGGTAGGGTGCTGGCCGAGGATTTCTTCGTTGCTGTAGCCGGTAATACGGCTGAAGGCCGGATTGACGTGAACGATGCGCTGTTCGGCATTAGTGACCAGGACGCCTTCCTGGGTGGCATCGAAGACGGCTGCAGCCTGGCGCAGGCTGTCATTTAGGGCGCGTTGCCGGGTGATGTCACTGGCGATGCCGATGAAGCGCTGCGGTTGGCCTTTTTCGTCGCGCAGCAGGCGGCCGCGCGAGTGAATCCAGCGGTAGCTGCCATCAGCGTGGCGCATGCGGTAGGTGTTCTGGTAATCGGCATGTTGCAGGTTGACTTCGATTTGCTGCAACACGCGCTGGCGATCATCGGGGTGCAGGTAGGCGGCCCATTGCTCGCGGGTATCGCCGAGAGCGGTGTTGTCGAGGCCGAGCAAGGCGCTGTAACTCTCCGAGTAGAAAACGCGCTGGGTGGCGATGTCCAGGTCCCAGAGGCCGTCATGAGTGGCGTCCAGTGCCAGGCGCAAACGCTCTTCACTGGCAGCCAGTGTCTCTTGCGCCTGACGATAGTGGACCGCATGCCTGCGCAAAATGAAGTAGAGCAGCATGGCGGTCAAGGTGACGAATAACAGCCCTTTGAACGACTGCAGGGATTTGTACTGTTCTGGCGCGAGCAGGTCGAGCAACTGGTCGCTGAGCAGCACCCAGAGCAAGGCAATCAGCAGGTAGGCCAGGGTCAGGCGCAAAGCGGTTCTATCGGTACGCATGGAGAGCAATGTCGTTCCTGATTCGTAGGCTGGTCGTGACGGTTGCAGGCCAGACCGTAACATTCTTATCTAAAAGACCAACTGGTTTTCTGACATGGCTCGGGGATAATGCAACAAGTTTGCTCCTTGTAGGACAAACCGCTTACAGCTATCAAGAGGCACAGGCACTCATGTGGTACAACGGTTTACTCGACCTCTCGGTCTGGCAATTGGTGGCAGTCACTCTGCTGATGACACACGTCACCATCGTCAGCGTCACCGTCTACCTGCACCGCTACTCCGCGCATCGTGCGCTGGAGTTGCATCCTGCACTCAAGCATTTCTTCCGTTTCTGGCTGTGGCTGACCACCGGCCAGAACACCCGTGAGTGGACAGCCATCCACCGCAAGCATCACGCCAAGTGCGAAACCGTCGATGACCCGCACAGTCCGGTGATCAAAGGGTTGGGTACTGTGCTGCGCAAGGGGGCCGAACTGTATCAGGAAGAGGCGAAGAACCAGGAAACCTTGCGCATCTATGGCAAGAACTGCCCGGATGACTGGATCGAACGCAATGTTTACAGCCGCTATCCGATTGCTGGCGTGACCCTGATGGCGATCATCGATCTGGCGCTGTTCGGCGTGCTCGGCATGACCGTCTGGGCGATTCAGATGATGTGGATTCCGGTATGGGCCGCGGGTGTCATCAACGGTCTTGGCCATGCTGTCGGCTATCGCAACTTCGAATGCCGTGATGCCGCCACCAACCTGGTGCCCTGGGGCATCCTGATCGGCGGTGAGGAGCTGCACAACAACCACCACACCTACCCCAACAGCGCCAAGCTGTCGGTAAAGAAGTGGGAGTTCGACATGGGCTGGGCCTGGATCAAACTGTTCAGCTTCCTTGGTCTGGCTCAGGTTCAGCGTGTCGCGCCCATCGCGCATCGGGTAGAAGGCAAGCGCAGCCTGGATATGGACACCGCCATGGCCATCCTCAACAACCGTTTCCAGATCATGGCGCAGTACCGCAAGTTGGTCATCGCACCCCTGGTCAAGCAGGAGGTGGCCAAGGCCGACGAGTCCGTTCGTCATCTGTTCCGTCGTGCCAAGCGTCTGCTGTCGCGTGAGCCGAGCCTGCTGGATGAGCATCACCACGCGCGCATTGCCGACATGTTGGCGCAGAGTCAGGCGCTCAAGGTGATTTACGAGAAGCGTTTGGCGTTGCAGCAGATCTGGGTCAAGACCAGCAGTAACGGCCATGACATGCTCGAAGCCATGAAGCAGTGGGTGCATGAGGCTGAGGCCAGCGGCATTCAGTCGCTGCGCGATTTTGCCGAGCAGCTCAAGACCTACTCGCTGCGTCCGGCCGGCGTAACGGTCTGATCGCCGCTCGTCGCCTGCGAAGGCCCGCCGAACTGGCGGGCCTTTTTGTTTGTCCAAGCGCTCGCATTATGTTCATTTCAATGAAAGGCGAGGGATTGGATGGCTGCTGTAATGGACGATCAAGGTAACGCTGTCTCCGAGCTGGAGGCGCTGACCCTGGCCCTGCTGCACAGTCGGGCCGAAGTAGAGCGTCTGGGCGAACGCGAACAGTTGTTCAGCAGTCTGCTTGGCAGCGTCAATGCCGTGCTCTGGGCATTCGACTGGAGCGAGCAGCGGATGATCTATGTCAGTCCGGCCTACGAGCGCATCTTCGGTCGCTCCGCTGCGTTGCTGTTGGCCGATTACGGCGAATGGCGCAACAGCATCTACCCGGATGATCTCGACTACGCCGCTGAAAGCATGGCCAAGGTCCTGGACACTGGCGCCGTGGAGTCTCGTGAGTACCGCATCATTCGCACTGATGGCCAACTGCGCTGGCTCAGTGACAAATGCTTCGTCAGCCCCAGGCCCGGCGTGGATCAGGGCAGTGTGATCGTTGGTATTGCCGAAGACATCACCGAGAAGAAACGCTTGGAGGGTGAGTTGCATCGTCTGGCCACCACCGATGTGCTGACCCAGAGCAGCAACCGGCGGCACTTCTTTGAATGTGCCCGCAGCGAGTTTGAGCATGCGCGCCAGTTCGGCAGCCCGCTGGCCTTCCTGTTGCTCGATCTCGATGACTTCAAGAAAATCAACGATCAGTATGGCCATCAGATCGGTGATCAGGTGTTGCAGCGTCTGGCGCAGTGCGGCGGTAGCGCATTGCGTCGGGGTGACCTGTTCGGACGTATCGGTGGTGAAGAGTTCGCGGCGCTATTTCCAGGTTGTGAGCAGGATATGGCGCTGCAGATTGCAGAGCGGTTGCAGCGTGAGGTGCAACGCCTCGGCTTTGAGCAGGGGGACAGGCACTTTGGCGTCACGGTCAGTCAGGGCTTGACGGTGATGCGGTCGACAGATGTCTGCCTCGATGCGCTCTATGCGCGGGCCGATGCCGCCATGTACACGGCTAAGCGTCAAGGCAAGAACCAGATAGTCGTGGGGTGACGTGGCGGTTTTCCGCCTAAAACCTGGTCGGCATGGGCGAAAATTTGCTTATCGATCGCTTTCGTCGAAGGGTCACTGGCCTGCAAAAAAAATGTAACCTACTGTTCTAAAAGCCTCATCGGTACGCCTGGTACAAGCTGGCGCGGTATCTGCATACTGGCTCCCTGAAGTCGACCAGGATGTCGGCTCACAACAACAACGATGAGAGAGCATTTACCATGCATCACCCTGCCCGCCTCCTTTCGGCCGCCCAGCAGCGTTCGCTATTTCGTTGTTCTTCCTGAGTTTTTTACGTAGCCATTCGAGCCTGGCCAGTGCCATGCCCTGGCTCGTGGGTGCGTTTTACCTATTCGTTCCGGCCTGCCTCTTCGTGCCGAAGTCTGTGCCGGACGATGCGTCACCTTAAACACACTGGAGAGACACATAATGAGAAAGACCTCCCTGGCACTGGCCGTAGCCGCCAGCACCCTGGGCCTGAGCCAAGT
>CAZIZA010000168.1:0-8897 GCA_964543555.1 uncultured Pseudomonas sp. | reverse complement strand
GGCCATCCATCATGTCCGACGGCGCCACCACCTGGGCACCGGCCTCGGCATGCGACAGCGCCTGCTTGACCAACGCATCGACGGTGATGTCGTTCTGCACGTAGCCGGATTCGTCGAGGATGCCGTCCTGACCGTGGGTGGTGAAGGGGTCGAGGGCGACGTCACTGATCACGCCGAGCTCGGGGAATTTCGCCCGCAGGGCGCGAATCGCACGCTGGGCGATACCGTCCGGGTTCCAGGCTTCAGCCCCATCGAGGGACTTCTTCTCCAGCGGCGTGACAGGGAACAGCGCCAGCGCCGGAATGCCCAGCTCGACCCAGTGCTCGGCTTCCTGCAGCAGCAGATCGATGGACAGACGCTCGACCCCCGGCATCGATGGCACGGCTTCGCGGCGATTTTCGCCATCGAGGACGAACACCGGCAGGATCAGATCATCGACACTCAGGCGATGTTCGCGCACCAGGCGGCGGGAAAAGTCATCACGACGGTTGCGGCGCAGACGGGTGGCAGGGAACAGACGATTGGCGGGGGTAACGCTCACGGCAGACTCCAGAGCCCGCACGGACGGGCCAGTGTGACGGTTATAAGCGGGCATTATGACCAAATGATGACAGCCCCGTGACAAAGTGCGACTGCAGGTCGCAAGGTAACGGGAGCGGCAGCAATGCCACGAAACCTGGCCATTGTGGCATGTTGCGCCACCTTCCGGGTTCTTCGCGGTCAGAGTACTCTGCACAACCTGTTTTCATGGGCATGCCACATGCTGCAAGACCTGATCCGCCAGTTTGGTTATCCCGCACTGGTACTGGGCACCTTTCTCGAAGGTGAAGTCTCCCTGCTGCTGGCGGCCTACATGGCCGTGCGCAACGTGCTGGAAATCGAATGGGTGGCGCTGTGCGCCTTCCTCGGCACCTTTGCCAGCGATCAGCTCTGGTACTACCTGGGCCGCCGTCACGGCCGCGCCCTGCTGGCACGCAAGCCTCGCTGGCAGCCACTGGGCGAACGCGCCAGCGCGCTGATTCAGCGCTACCCGGATCTGTGGGTGCTGTGCTTTCGCTTCCTCTATGGCTTGCGCACGGTGATGCCGCTGACCATCGGCCTGTCCGGCTATTCCTGGCGCCGCTACCTGCTGCTCGACGCCATCGGCGCCGGTGTCTGGGCCGGCGGCATCAGCCTGCTGGCCTACAGCCTGGGCAACGCCATGGGCGGCTTGCTGGAAGAACTGCGCAACTATCAGGTCATCCTGCTCGCCGCGGTGGTGCTGCTACTGGCCCTCGCCTGGCTAAACCGGTGGCGTCAGCGCCGGCGCAGCTGAACCGCGAGCCAGCCAGATACCCAGCAAGCTGGCCAGGCTGTAAAAAACAAGCCAGGCCCAGACACTGGCATCCAACCTCAACATGCCCAGTTCGCCAGCCAGCCAAAATGCCGGCAGGTTGCTCACCAGGCGCAGGCACTCCAGCCGCCAGGCATTGCTGCGATTCTCCAGCCACATGCCGATGCTGCACAGGCCCAGCGCCATCCACAGGCAGGCCAGGAGCAGCGCAGCGATCGAAAGCGCATCGCCCTGCGCCAGCAACCACACGCCGGCCAGCAGGTAACAGACGAACTGCAGCAACGCGTAAACCTGCGCACCACGCCCCAGCGCCACCTCGAACTTGCGGAAGTTGCTCAGGTCCGTCTTGGTCTGGGGATAACGCGCCGCCACATCGGCCGGGCGCCAACCCGTGGGCATGAACCAGATGCGCAGGCGGTCCCACCAGGCGCCAGCGCGTCTGGCATCGCTCCACAACCCCACATACACCTGCAGGTTGGCCCACAAGGGGTTCCAGCTGGCCAGCGGCACGGTCACGCCGAAGACCACCGGCTCTTCATCGAGCTCCTCCTGGAAGGTGCCAAAAAACCGGTCCCAGACAATGAACACACCGCCGTAATTGCGATCCATGTAGATAGGGTTTTGCGCATGGTGAACGCGGTGGTTGGATGGCGTGATGAACAACCACTCGCACCAGCCCAGTTTGGGGATGTGGCGGGTATGCACCCAGAACTGATAGAGCAGATTCAGGGCTGCGACAGTGAGGAAGACCAGCGGCGGTACACCGACAACGGCCAGCGGCAGGTAGAAGATCCAGCCGAAGATGAAACCGGTGCTGGTTTGCCGCAATGCAGTGGAGAGGTTGTAGTCCTCGCTCTGATGATGCACCGCATGCGCGGCCCAGAGCACATTGCGTTCATGACCCAGGCGGTGGTTCCAGTAGTAGCAGAAGTCATAGAAGACGAAGGCAAAAATCCAGACCCAAAGGCTGCTGTCGGACAGCTCGAACAGCGCCAGCTGCTCCCAGGCGAAGGCGTAGGCCAGCACGCCGACCACCTTGGTGAGCATACCGGTGGCCTGCGACAGCACACCGGCACTGAGACTGTTGATCGCATCGGCCAGGCGATAGGTGCGTATGCCGCGCCAGCGATCAGCGAGCAGTTCCAGGCCGATCAGCACGAAGAAGAAGGGCACTGCGTAGAGAACGTAATTCATGACTGCGCCCTGCTGTTGTACTTGTGGCGGTAATGAGCTGTTATTCATCCTATGCGCAGCTTAGCCAGGCTTCGCGGCGGCAAGTGACAGCCCGAGTGGCATTTGGCGACAATCCAGGAATCGGTAACACCCGCGCCCACTGAAGGTCGCGCAATTCCTCACCAGGAGTCGAACATGAGCAAGAAAGTGGCTGTGATTCTGTCCGGCTGTGGCGTCTACGATGGCGCCGAGATCCACGAGAGCGTGATCACCCTGCTGCGCCTCGACCAGCGCGGCGCCGAGGTACAATGTTTCGCCCCCAACGTGCCGCAGTTGCATGTGGTCGATCACTACAGCGGCGACGAAATGGACGAGACGCGCAATGTACTGGTGGAGTCGGCACGCATCGCCCGCGGCAAGATCAAGGACGTCAAGGAGCTGCATGTGGCCGAGTTCGACGCACTGATCCTGCCTGGCGGCTTCGGTGTGGCGAAGAATCTCTCCGACTTCGCCACCAGTGGCGCCGGCTGCACCGTACAACCGGATGTGCTGGCCGCCTGCAAGGCGTTCGTCGATGCCGGCAAGCCGGTCGGCCTGATGTGCATCGCCCCGGCGCTGGCCGCGAAAATCTTCGGCGCTGGCGTGGTGTGCACCATCGGCAGCGACCACGACACCGCCGCCGCGCTGACGCAGATGGGCGCCGAGCACCACGAGTGTGAGGTCAGCGAGATCATCGAAGATGAGCAACGCAAGCTGGTAACCACGCCCGCCTATATGCTGGCGCAGTCCATCAGCGAAGCGGCATCGGGCATCAACAAGATGGTCGATCGCGTACTGGAACTGGCGCACCACTGATCAGGCAATGACGCAAGACCGAGGTGGGTCGGGTGGCGTTGCGTTTTAGCCCCCATCGATTGCCATTGCTGGGCTGAAGCCCACCCTACCCGCTGACCGACATCAGGCATCGTTTACAGGGCGCTTCGGTCATTGCTCAGGGCAGTCTGGCCGCGACGCTGGCCAAGTCTTGCGCGCTGCGGCAGCGTGGCGACAAGACTTCACGGAGCGCACCTCATGTCCAAACCCTTCGTTCTCAGCCCTGACCTGCAACAGGCGGTGGCCAGTTTCTTTCAGCGCATCCCCTTCAATCAGATGCTCGGTATCGAGCTCGATGAGCTGAGCCCCGAGCGGGTGACCATGCACCTGCCGATGAAGCCCGAGCTGATCGGCAACTTCGTTCACGGCATCCTGCATGGCGGGGTGATTTCTTCTCTGCTCGATGTTTGCGGCGGCGCCATGGCGCTGATCGGCGCATTCGCCAATCACCAACACCTGCCAGCAGCCGAGCGCATGAGCAAACTGTCCAAGCTGGGCACCATCGACTTGCGCATCGACTATTTACGCCCCGGTCGCGGCCAGCGTTTCATCGCCACAGCCACGCCACTTCGCGCCGGCAACAAGGTGGCGGTGATTCGTATGGAGCTGCATAACGACGAGGGCGTGCTGGTAGCGGTTGGCACCGGTACCTATCTGTGTGGCTGACGGAGTCCGCCATCCCCGGATTTCATCCGGGCTACAACGCTGAAAATGGGTTTGCCATACGCCCCGTAGCCCGGATGCAATCCGGGGCAGCTAACGACTCAAACGCGTGAGAATCCGATCCAGCGCATTGGCGAAGGCCTGCCGATCCTTCTCCGAATAGGGCGCCTGGCCGCCACCCACCTGACCCTGCTCGCGCAGGTCGGTGAACAGATTGCGCACCGCCAGGCGCTCGCCCATATTGCGCTCATCGAACTCGCGGCCACGTGGGTCGAGCGCAGCCACGCCCTTCTTCACCAGACGGTCGGCCAGCGGCACGTCGCTGCAGATCACCAGCTCGCCGGGCACCGCATGTTCCACCAGATGATCATCGGCCGCATCCGGCCCGCTGGGTACCACGACCAATTTCACACAGGCGAAATTCGGCCGGGCCACGACCTGCCCGGCCACCAGCACAACCTCGAAACCCCGCTTGAGGGCGAACTTGACCACCTGATCCCGCGCCGCCCGAGGGCAGGCGTCGGCGTCGATCCATACACGCATGCAGCAACTTCCACAGAAAATCAGCGGCCAGTATGCCAGCAGGCAAGTGGTTCAGGCGCTGTAGAACGGCTCGCAGCGCTCACGCACGGCGCGCGACAGGTTATCCTCGGCCAACTCGATCAGGTCCAGCTCGACCTCATCCGGCAGCAGCTCTGCCACCAAAGCAGCCAAACGCCGCTGGCCGCGCACATCGGCCCCGGAAATCGCCAGCAATAACCTGGGCTGCGGGCCAATGGCCGGGTCGCGCAACGCGGCCAGAAAAGCCTCGCGCACCGCAAGCTGGGCACAAGCCGCAGACAACGCCTGCTCCAGCGTGGGGTGACGCAGGGCAGCCAAGGCCAGATCGGGACTATCCGCGTAGTGAGTGGATTGAATCGAGGAAGACATGTGCGCACTCGGCAATGGAATTGAAAACAGCCTAGGCGCACTAAGACCGAATGTCGCGGCAGCGGTTCACGCTATGACGCAACGAGGGCGGTAGAACCGCCCTCGAATCAGGTCTTCAGCGCTGCTGGAGCAGGCGCCGACGCTCCCCCAGCAGACTGCGCCCGTACAGCAGCACAATCCCTACCAGTGCAAGCCCCTGAGCCGACAGGCTCCAGGCATCGGCATGAATGCCCAACCAGTCGAAGTCGAAGAAGGCCACAGGCCGCGTACCCAGCACACCAGCCTCCTGCAGCGCCGCCACGCCATGCCCGGCGAAGACCACCGACAGCACGCACAGCAGCACCGCATTGATGCCGAAGAAGGTGGCTAGCGGCAGCTTGCGCGAACCACGCAGGATCACCCAGGCCAGCCCCATCAACAGCACCAGAGCGGCGACAGCGCCAGCCAGCACAGCACCATGCCCTGCAGGGCCGGCCTGCAGCCAGAGGGTTTCGTAGAACAGGATGACCTCGAACAGCTCGCGATACACCGAGAAGAACGCCAGCATGGCGAAGCCGAAACGGCCACCGCCGCCAACCAGGCTGCTCTTGATGTAATCCTGCCAGGCCGCCGCATGGCGACGATCATGCATCCACACGCCGACCCACAGCAGCACCACGCTGGCGAACAGCGCCGTGGCACCTTCGAGCAACTCACGCTGGGCACCGCTGATGTCGATCAGGTAGGCCGCCACCGCCCAGGTCGCGACGCCAGCCAGCAGTGCCAGCCCCCAGCCGATATGCACGCTGCGCACCGCTTGTTGCTGGCCGGTATTGCGCAGGAAGGCGAGAATCGCCGCCAGCACCAGAATCGCCTCCAGCCCTTCACGCAGCAGAATCAGCAGGCTGGCGAAGAAGCTTAGGCTGTTATCCATGGCGCCATCGGCCAGCAGTGCAGCTGACGTGTCCAACTCCACCTTGGCCTGCTCCAGCGCCTGAGCAGCCTGCGCAACGCTAGCGCCATCCTGCAGCGCCTGGCGATAAGCCATCAGGGCGTGCTCGGTGGTCTTGCGCTGAGCGGCATCGAGGTTGTCGAGGGCGCTTTCGACCAGCTCGAAACCTTCCAGGTAAGCGCCGACAGACAAGTCATAGGCCTGCTCGTGGTCGCCGTCGCGATAGGCCTGCAGGCTGCGCTCCAGGGTGGCACGGGTGTAGCCGATCAGTTGCTGCGGGCCGCGCTGCTCCAGCACCGGATGGGCGCGCTGGGCACGGAACGCGGCGACATCGCCCCCGGCAGCGGCGATCTCGGCAGGCGTTCGCCCGGCCAGTTCGCTCATGCTGAAGCGTGCCTGCCCTTGCGCCGGCGCAGCGGTGAAATCGGCGATGTAGGCGGCCACGTCCCAGCGCTGACGCTCGTCGAGTTGATCGGCGAAAGCCGGCATATCGGTGCCTTCGATGCCCAGACCAAGCGTGTTGTAAAGATCGTAGAGGCTGAGGCGATCCATGCGCGCGGTATCACGCAGATTGGCCGGCGCCGGCTCCAGACCGATACCGGCAGGCCCATCACCCAGGCCGGTGTCGCCATGGCACACCGAGCAGTGCTGGGCATAGAGCGGCGCACCGCGCTCCGGGTCCGGTGTCAGCACCGGCGTCTGGCTAACCTGATAGAGCTCAGCCAGACGCGCCCCCAATGCACGAGCGGCACCCGCGACCTCTTCACCCGGTTGGCGCCGGGTAATGGCCTGACGCAGATTGCTGACACCCTGCTCCAGCTCGGCGCGCCCGGCCTGAGCGGGCAAGGCGACGATCAGCCCCTGCAACACATCGAGAAATTCCAGTTGTTCCTGATATTCGCCCGCGTCGACGACTTGGCCGTCGACAACGGTGGACGGGTAATCGGCGCCGATATAACCGATCAGGTGCAGCGCCTGCGCGGCGCCATCGAGAGGCTCGCCAATGGCGAGAAAGCTGAGACTGGCCAACAGAGGCAACATCAGCCAGGCAAGAGAAAAGCGAAAGCGGATCATCAATGCATCCCAAACGAGAATGGGTGGCATTAAATTGTTGCCGGCTTGATAGCTCAGCACAAGAATAATCTGAAATATCTCGTAACATTCAGCCGAACGGAGCGTTGCAGCGAACGGCCTCGACCGACATCCGGTCGAGGCCAAACGAGACTCAGACAGCGGCGCGCTTGACCGTTGCCAACAGGCCTGCTGCTGCAGCGAACAGCGCGGCAAAACTGCGATTCATCACCCGCTGCTGACGCGGAGTACGCAACAGGCGCAGCACGCGCGAGGCAAGACCGGTGTAGCCAGCCATGACGATCAGATCGACGCTGATCATGGTCACGCCCATGACCAGATACTGCGCCAGCAAGGGCGCATGCGGATTGATGAACTGCGGCAGCACCGCAAGCATGAAGACGATGGCCTTGGGGTTGCTGAAGTTGACCAGGAAACCGCGCAACACCAACGTCAGCGGCCGGCCAATGGGACGCTCAGCCGCACCGGCATCCAGGTCGCTGGGCAGCGCGACCCACTGTTTGTAGGCGAGGAACATCAGATAGGCCACGCCGAACCATTTGATCAGGCTGAAAGCCAGCGCCGAGGCGGCCAGGATAGCGCCAACACCGGCCGCAACGATAACGATCTGCAGGGCCAGGCCAAGCTGCAGACCCAGTGCATTCCAGTAACCGCGCCAAAAGCCATATTGCATACCGGCCGACATCGACGCCACGGCACCGGCGCCCGGCGACAGGCTGATCACCCAGCAGGCGACGAAGAATGCGAGCCAGGTTTCCAATGCCATGATGCACACCTCAGGTAACTAAAATCGGGGAGCCAGAGAACACAGCCTACTCCGCCCCACCCGTTCAGCGCCAGCGGCGTACCGACTTCTGAAAGAACAGACTGTTGGGAACCTGCAGCACGGCGCCAACCGCCCCTTCGCTGAGGTCTTGAAGGGTGGTGTAGAACAGGTTGATCGCGATGACACGCCCCTTGACCCCGGGCTTGTCGGCGCTTTCGATCACCTCGACCGTGTCGCCGATTCGAAACGGCCCCATGGTGAAGATCAGCAGCGCGCAGAACATGTTCGACAGCACGCTCCAGATGGCGAAAAACGCCACGGCAGCGACAGCGGTGAAGCCAGTCAGCGCCGTCCACAGCACGGTCGCGGAAACGCCAAGGCGCTCCAGCACCATCAGCAGGGCGCTGCCCATGATCAGCCAGCGCACCAGGCCACGCAGCGGCAGCAACACTTCCTGCGGCAACAGGCTGTAGCGCGCACCAAGGCGACTGATGGCACGGGTGAGAATGCGTTGCGCCGTCCAGGCCAGAAGGATGATCAGCAGCACCTGGCCCGCGCGCACCAATGGGTCGCGCCAGGTAGCGAGCAGTTGCAGCAGATCGGCTTGCTCGATCATTCGGCCTCCTCCAACTGTTGCTGCAGCGTCTCCAGGGTTTCCAACGCCAGCAGCCACGCTTCTTCCAACTCGGCCTCACGGGTCTTGAGTTGCGCCTGTTCCGCCAGGCGCTGGCGCAGCTCATCCTTGCGCGCGGACTCGTACAGACCGCTGTCACCCAGCTGGGTTTCCACGGCGGCGAGTTTTTCCTGCACCTTGCCCAGCTCCTGTTCGAGCTTGTCGGCCTGCTTCTTGTGCGGCGCCAGTTGCTGACGCAGCGCGGCGGCGGCCTGGCGCTGCGCACGCTTGTCAGTCTTGTCCGCCGCACCTTCGGCTGGCGCACTCGCTGGTACCTGCTGGCGCTGACGGTAATCGACCAGCCAGCGCGCGTAGTCGTCCAGATCGCCATCGAACGGTGCCACCCGGCCATCGGCAACCAGCAGGAATTCGTCGGTGGTGCTCTTGAGCAAATGACGGTCGTGCGACACCACCACCACGGCGCCGGCAAATTCCTGCAGGGCCATGGTCAGGGCCAGGCGCA
>CAZIZA010000167.1:0-8913 GCA_964543555.1 uncultured Pseudomonas sp. | reverse complement strand
GCTCGGCGCTGAGGCCGACATCCGGGGCGATCAGCTCGATGATCGGCTGGGCGTAGTAGAGGTTGGCGACGATGGCGCCGCAGCACAGGGCGAACAGCAGCACCAGTGCCTGCGGCAGGGCTGGCGACTCGCTCGTGAGTGAGGAGGTCTGGCTAGTCATGAGGGGATCTCGGTGAGAGGGAACGACAGGCGCAAGGTTAGGCAGGCGACGCCAGGCGGAGAATCCGTCGAATCGGCAACAGTGCGTTGCGCACCGTGCAAAGGCGCTCAGTGCTGCAGCAGCGCCTGAAGGAACTCACTGAACGCGGCGATGCGCCTCGACCCCCGGTGATTGGGCAGGTACAGCAGGTGAATAGTGCCTTCGTGCGGGCCGGGTGCGACTTCATAGCCGGGCAGCAGGCGTTGCAGCTTGCCACTGTCCACGTCGTCGCGTACCAGCCAGTCCGACAGCAGCGCGACCCCCTGACCGGCCACGGCCGCCTGACGCAGGATATCGGCGTTGTTGCTGCGCAGGCGCCCGCTGACCGGCACCTGCACGGTCGTTCCCTCCTGCTCGAAGCACCAGTAGTGCGCCGGGCTGCCGTAGTCATACTGCAGGCAGGCGTGCGCCTGGAGTGCGTCCGGATGATCGACGGGCGAAGTCCGTGCCAGATACTGCGGGCTTGCCACCAGCCAGCGCGCGAAACTGCCGACGCGCTGGCTGACCACGTCGTCGCTGACGATGGAAGAACCCAGGCGCAGTGCCAGGTCGACCCGTTCGCTGAGCAGGTCGACCACCTCGTCGGTCACGCGCAGGGTCAGCTCCAGTTGCGGGTGGCGCTCCAGCAGTTCGCCGAGGTGCGGGGCGATGATGCGCCGAGCGAACTCCACCGGCACGCTGACCGCCAGGCGCCCACGCACCTCTTCGCCGTTGTCGGTCACGGCGGCATCGGCTTCGTCCAGGGCGTCGAGGATGGCCAGGGCGCGCTCGAAATACTCGCGTCCAGCCTCGCTGACGCTGATCTGCCGCGTGTTGCGGTTGAGCAGTACGCAGCCCAGTTCCTGTTCAAGAGCGTTGACCGCACGGGTCACCGACGAGGTGGCCAGGCCCAACTGCCGCGCTGCAGCGGAAAACCCCCCGCAGCGAACGGTGGCGACGAAGGTGCGCAGAGCCAGTAGTTTGTCCATGGGAACGCCTGACGTGTCGATCAGCTTGAAGCTTGCGCGATAGGCCGGCTCGCTGCCAAGCACTGCGTGGCCCCCTGGGCCTTGCGCGTGTACCACAGCACCCGGCTTACGCCCCGGGTGATGGCCACGTAGGCCAGGCGCCGGGACTCGTCCTGCATGGCCTGGTCGTAGCTGCCGGCGAAGAAGCCACACTGGGCGTACAGCGCGTTGCGCAACGGGTGTTTATCCGTCGGCAGGCAGTCGTCGAGGATAATCGCCACTTCAGCCTGCAGGCCCTTGGCGCGGTGGATGGTCATGGTTTTTACCGGCAGCCCCTTGTCCAGTTGCGCGCGCACCTGTTGCAGCGGCTCGTTGCGCCGGCTGAGCAGCAGCACAGCGGTACGATCCGCATTGGGGCGCTGGCTGACGTGTTGGCACTGCGCGGCGATTTCCTTGAGCAGCGCCGGCAGGCCGCTGGCCAGGTCGAAGCGCTGGATCAGCCTGACACCATGGTCGCCCGGCTGCATGGGCTTGGCCGCGACGCAGGTCTTGGTCTGCTTGCTGTGTACCTCGGCCAGCACCTTCTCTGCGTCGCGGATCACCGGCTCGATGCTGCGGTAGTTGGTACCCAGCAGCAGGGTGCTGCTCTTGCTGCGGCCGCGGCTGGGAAAGTGGCGGTCGAAGTCGATGAACAGCTCCGGCGAGCTGCCGCGCCAGCCGTAGATCGATTGCCAGTCGTCGCCGATGGCCATCAGGCTGATGCGTTCGCCCGCTGCATGCAAGCGGCGATGCACGGCCTGC
Source organism: uncultured Pseudomonas sp. (assembly GCA_964543555.1). Classification (GTDB taxonomy): domain Bacteria; phylum Pseudomonadota; class Gammaproteobacteria; order Pseudomonadales; family Pseudomonadaceae; genus Aquipseudomonas. The sequence continues at coordinate 6,966 of CAZIZA010000167.1, read as the reverse complement.
AGCCACAGCACGATCTGTGGCGAGATGTCCTGAAATTCGTCGATCAGCAAGTGGCTCAGGGCAAGCAGGGCGGGGCCGGATTTGCCGCTGTCGCTGCTCAGGCGCTCGCTCAACTGCGCGAACGCGCCGTTGAAGCTGATCAGCCCCTGGCTCTGTAGCAGGGCGCTGAAGTGCCGGTGAAAGCGCTGCATGGCCTCGATGAAATCACGCTCGCGCGGCGCGCAGCCCAGGGCCTTCACGTCCAGACGGTCGAGACGAATCCCCAGACTTTCGGCGAAGTCGATCTGCCCGTGCAGCAGCTCGAACAGCGGCAGAGCGGCGAACTCACCGGGCAGTTTGCAGGCGTCCAGTGGCGCCTTGGCCTTGCCCTGTGGCGGCTCTTCGGGGGCCGGCAGCTTGAGCAGGCGATGAGTCAGGACGCGAAAGCGCGCGTCTTCGGCGTAGGCGTTCTGGTAGGCCTGCTTGAGCAGACGCTGTTGCGCGGGACGCAGGCGAGCGCCGGCGAGCGGGTTATCCGGTTCGTCGTTGGGCTCGTCCAGTTGCTCGAACCAGCGCGGGTTGCCCAGGCTTTCCTTGGCCAGCGTGGCCATGGCGGCGTGGAAGGTGCGCACGCACTGGCGTGCATCGTGCGGGTAGTGCCAGAAGTCGAGCAAACGTTGCAGGCGCTCGCGCAGTTCGTGGCAGGAGGCATTGGTGAAGGAGATCACCGTCAGGCGTTTCGGATCGACCTCCAGGTGACAGAGCAGGAACACCACTCGCAGCACCAGCGTGCTCGACTTGCCCGAGCCGGCGCCAGCGAAGATGCGCGCCAGAGAATCATCGCCCACTGCTCGTCCGACGGTGCGCCGATCAGCCCGGCGCTCACTGCCTGGGCCACGCGCTCGCGCATGGCCTGCAACTGGGCGTCTTCGATCTTCAGCCGGGTGGCGGGGTAAATCCCGGCGGGGCCAGGCTTGCCGTTGGCGCTCTTGTGGCCGCTGGCTTTCTTGTTGCCGGCGGACTTCTTCCTGCTCTGTTTGCGCACAGGCTTACGTGGCTGCGCCGCTTCGCGCTCGGCACGCAGGTAGGCGGTAGTGCGGGGGAAGTAACGGGCGAGTGCGCTGGACAGCAGTTGTTTGTAGCGCGCGACAGCGGAAAGCATGCGGTGGTGAAGGCCTTAGTGAAAAGGCCTGCATGATAAAGCCTGTGAGGCGATGGCAGGCAGTGATGGCGCAGCGATAAATGCGCAACTTTGTGCAAGCGCCCGGCGTACATCGCTTGCAGACTGTGCCCCAGTCCTGGGAGATGCTCGATGAACCTGTCGCTTTACCTGCTTACCGTACTGATCTGGGGCACCACCTGGATCGCCATCAAATTGCAGATGGGTGAGGTAGCCCTCGCTGCCTCCATCGCCTATCGCTTTGCGTTGGCCTCGGCGGTGCTGTTCGCCATGCTCTGGTTCAGCGGCCGCCTGCAACCACTGGATCGTCGTGGCCAGGGCATCTGCCTGGTACAGGGGCTGTGCCTCTTCTGCCTGAACTTCCTGTGTTTCTACACCGCCAGCCAGTGGATACCCAGCGGGCTGATCGCGGTGATCTTCTCCACCGCTACCCTGTGGAACGCGATCAATGCGCGTTTGTTCTTCAAACAGCGCGTCGCCGCCAATGTGCTGCTCGGTGGTGCGCTGGGGTTGGGCGGTTTGGGCTTGCTGTTCTGGCCGGAACTGGCCGGGCACGAGGCCAGCCGTGAAAGCCTGTTGGGCATCGGCCTGGCACTGTGCGGCACGCTGTGCTTTTCCGCCGGCAACATGCTTTCCAGCCTGCAGCAGAAGGCTGGACTCAAACCGCTGACCACCAATGCCTGGGGCATGCTTTATGGTGCGCTGATGCTGGTGGGCATCTGCCTGGTCAGCGGCACGCCGTTCGCCTTCGAATGGAACACGCGTTATGTCGGCTCGCTGCTGTACCTGGCGATTCCCGGTTCGGTGATCGGCTTCACCGCCTACCTGACCCTGGTCGGACGTATGGGGCCGGAGCGCGCGGCCTACTGCACGGTGCTGTTCCCGGTGGTGGCGCTGAATATTTCGGTATTTGCCGAGGGCTACCAATGGACAGCGCCCGCGCTGCTCGGCCTGGGGCTGGTGATGCTGGGCAACATGCTGGTGTTTCGCAAGCCCAAGCCGGTACTCGCCGAGGCCAGGGCGTAATCGCGCGGTCGTTTCGGTGCGCACTGCGCACCGTCTATCAGCTCCCGCGAATCAGCTTGCGCAGCATAAAGCGATTGGGGTGGCTGGCCTCAGCCACCTCGCACGGCACCGGCAGCGGCTCGCCTTCCAGCCAGGCGGCGATCAGTTCGCCTGACAGTGGCGCGGTGATCAAGCCGCGTGAGCCATGACCGCTGTTGATGTACAGGCCTAGCAGCCAGGGGCAGAGCGTTTCCGGCACCTGGCGGGCGTCCTTGGCCAGCACGGCATAGGTTTCGTTGAAGGCCTGTTGCTCGGCCAATGGGCCTACCAATGGCAGGTAGTCCGGGCTGGTGCAGCGGAATGCCGCGCGGCCTTGCAGTGTGGCAGGGTCGAGCGTCTGCGCGTCCAGGCGTTCGGTGAGATCCGTGGAAATCTCACGCAGCAGTTCCAGGTTGCCGGCGTGCTCGGCCACGCTGGGCGTCACATCGTCGCTGTGGAAATCGAAGCTGGCGCCCAGGGTGTGTTCGCCTTCTCGTGGCGGGGCTACGTAGCCTTCGGCGCACACCACGATTCGCAGCGCGCGGCTGGCTTCGCTGGCCGGCAGGCAGCTGATCTGCCCGCGAATGCGCTTGAGCGGCAGGTTCGCATCCGGCAGCAGACGGCCGATCTCGGCGGCGCAGGCCAATACCAGCACGGGGGCTTCGGCCAGTAGGCCGTTGTGCCCTGTGACACGCCAGCGATCATCCTGCCGACTCAGGCTCAGTGCCTCCTGATAGGGGCGCAGTTCGATCAGCGGATGTTGCACCAGTTGCCGGCACAGCGCCGGTGGGTGCACCCAGCCGGCATCCGGGTAGAACAGGCCACCGGCTGGCAGGCCGATACCGGCGTGTTCCTCAGCTTCTGTCTGGGTCAGCGCATGCAACAGGTCGTCAGGGAAGGCCGCAGCCAGTTTGGCTTGTCGCTCAGCCTCCTTAGCGTCGAAGGCCAGCTGCAGCACGCCGCAGGCATCCCAGTCAGCACCACGTTGCAGGCGTTCGAGCCAGCGGCGGGTATAACCGAAGCCGGCGACGATCAGCCGCGATAGCGTGGTGCCGTGGGCCGACAGTTTCAGGTAAAGCACGCCTTGTGGATTACCGGATGCCTCGCGGGCGATATCGTCGTGCCGCTCCAGCACAGTCACGCGCCAGCCGCGCGCGGCCAGGCTGGCGGCAGTGGCGCAACCGGCCAGACCGGCGCCGATGACCACGGCTCGTCGTTCGCCTGTCGGTAATGGCGGACGGGCGAACCAGGGGGCTGGACGTTGCATCTGCTGCGCCTGGAACGGGCCGGCCAGCATTTCGCGCTTGTGGCCGAAGCCCTTGACCCTGACCACGGCAAAACCCGCCGCGATTAGTCCGCGCCGGACGAAACCGGCGCTGGTAAAGGTAGCCAGCGTGGCACCAGGCGCCGATAGTCTTGCCAGTTCGCTGAACAGGGCGTCCGTCCACATTTCCGGGTTCTTCGACGGAGCGAAGCCGTCGAGGAACCAGGCATCGACCCTGGCATCGAGCTGCGGCAGGCAGTCGAGCACGTCGCCGATCATCAGCGTCAGCACCACGCGACCGCCATCGAGCAGCAGACGCTGGAAGCCGGGGTGGATGGCGCGGTACTGCGCCAGCAGTTGCTCGGCGTAGGGCGCAAGCTCCGGCCACAGAGCCAGGGCGCGTTGCAGATCCGCCTGGGTCAGGGGGAATTTCTCCACGCTGACGAAGTGCAGCCGCGCATCGCGCGGGGCATGTGCGGCGAAGGCTTGCCAGGCGCAGAGGAAGTTGAGTCCGGTGCCGAAGCCGGTTTCGCCGATCACCAGGCGTCCACCGGCCGGCAAAGCCTGGCAGCGTTCGATGATCTGGTTGTGAGCGAGGAAGACGTGACGTGTCTCCTCCAGGCCATTGGCGCGAGAGAAGTACACGTCGCCATAGCTGCGCGACAGCGGCTGGCCGTGTTCATCCCAGTCGAGCTGGGCAGTGTGTGGATCGGGCATGACGGAGTTCCGGGCAGAGCAGGCAGCGATTCTAACCGCTGTGCATGCGCTTTTCCCGGCGCAGATCAATCTGCTGCTCGCCGCTGGCAGGCAAAGTCGCGGTCTATCCGTTAGGCTCTGATGACCATTCCAGGGAGGTTTTTGCATGTTCGAATCCGCCGAAATCGGCCACAGCATCGACAAGGCTACCTTCGAAGCCGAAGAATCAGCGCTGCGCGAAGCCCTGCTGGAAGCGCAGTACGAGCTCAAGCAGCAGGCGCGCTTTCCGGTGATCGTGCTGATCAACGGCGTCGAGGGGGCTGGCAAGGGCGAGACGGTCAAACTGCTCAATGAGTGGATGGATCCACGGCTGATCCAGGTCAGCACCTTCGATATGCAGACCGACGAGGAGCTGGCGCGGCCGCCGGCCTGGCGCTACTGGCGGCAGTTGCCGCCCAAGGGACGCATGGGCGTGTTCTTCGGCAACTGGTACAGCCAGATGTTGCAGGGGCGGGTGCATGGCCATTTCAAGGACGCGGTGCTGGACCAGGCCATCGACGGTGCCGAGCGCCTGGAGCGCATGCTCTGTGATGAGGGCGCGCTGGTGTTCAAGTTCTGGTTTCACCTGTCCAAGCAGCACATGAAGGCGCGCCTCGAAGCGCTCAAGGATGACCCTCTGCATAGCTGGCGCATCAGCCCGCTGGACTGGCAGCAGTCGAAGACCTACGACAAGTTCGTGCGCTACGGTGAGCGCATTCTGCGCCGCACCAGCCGTGACTATGCGCCCTGGTATGTGGTCGAGGGCGTCGATCACTATTACCGCAGCCTGACGGTCGGGCGCATTCTGCTCGAAGGCTTGCAGGCGGCGCTGGCGCGGCAGCAAGGCACAGTGGGGCGACCACATGCTGCACCGGTTTCCGGACAGAGCAGCGGCCTGCTGGCCAGCCTGGACATGACCCAGGCGCTGAGCAAGGACGACTACAAGGCGCAACTGGCCACCGAGCAGGCACGCCTGTCCGGGCTGATGCGTGACAAACGCATGCGCAAACACGCCCTGATCGCGGCGTTCGAGGGCAACGATGCCGCTGGTAAGGGCGGTGCGATTCGCCGTGTGACCGGTGCCCTCGATCCACGCCAATACCGCATCGTACCGGTGGCGGCGCCGACCGAGGAAGAACGTGCCCAGCCCTATCTGTGGCGCTTCTGGCGGCATATTCCGGCACGTGGGCATTTCACCATCTTTGACCGCAGCTGGTATGGCCGTGTGCTGGTAGAGCGGGTCGAGGGGTTCTGCAGTGAGGCCGACTGGCTACGCGCCTACGGCGAGATCAACGACTTCGAGGAGGAGCTGACCAACGCCGGGGTGATCCTGGTGAAGTTCTGGCTGGCCATCGACCAGCAGACGCAGTTGGCGCGTTTCAAGGAGCGTGAGCAGATCCCGTTCAAGCGCTTCAAAATCACCGAGGAAGACTGGCGCAACCGCGACAAGTGGGACGACTACGCCGATGCAGTGGGCGATATGGTCGACCGCACCAGCACCGAGATCGCGCCCTGGACCCTGATCGAGGCCAACGATAAGCGCTTCGCCCGGGTCAAGGTGTTGCGCACCATCAACGAGGCCATCGAGGCGGCGTTCGCCAGGGATTGATGTCTTGTCGCGGCTAAAGCGGAATGCCGCCCAGCCGCTCCCACAGGTTGTAGCGCTTCCGTGGGAGCGGCTTCAGCCGCGATGCTTTTGTTCCGTTCCCGATGGCGCCGGATTGCATCTGGGCTAGGCGCCAGTCTCCAATCGGTCCGTATACGCCGGATCAATGATGGTCGCATCCTCATATCGGCTGGATTTATCTTCACGCCATTCGCCATCCAATAACAATGAGGTGCGTCATGCGTGAAGTGGTGATCGTCGATAGCGTACGGACTGGCCTGGCCAAGTCCTTCCGTGGCAAGTTCAACATGACCCGGCCGGACGACATGGCCGCGCATTGCGTCGATGCGCTGCTGGTGCGCAACGGTATCGATCCGCAGCTGGTCGATGACTGCATCGTCGGCGCCGGCTCCAACGAGGGCGCGCAGGGTATGAATATCGGCCGCAACGTCGCCGTGCTCTCACGCCTGGGCAACCCGGTGGCGGGCATGACGCTAAACCGCTTCTGCTCCTCGGGTCTGCAGGCCATTGCCATCGCCGCCAACCAGGTAGCTTCCGGCTGCAGCGACATCATCGTTGCCGGCGGTGTCGAGTCCATCACCATGACCCTGAAAAGCATGAACATGGACAACCTGTTCAATCCGCTGTTGCAGCAGGACAACCCCGGCATCTATTACCCCATGGGCAAGACCGCCGAGATCGTCGCCAACCGCTACGGAATCACCCGCGAAGCCCAGGACGCCTATGCCCTGCAGAGTCAGCAGCGTACCGCGCGGGCCCAGACCGAAGGCCTGTTCGCCGACGAAATCGTGCCGATGACGGTGAAGTATCAGGTCGAGGACAAGGCCACCGGCGAGAAGAAGATCGTCGACGGCGTGGTCGAAGCCGATGATTGCAACCGCACGGACACCACCCTGGAATCCTTGGCCAAGCTGCAACCGGCGTTCGACCCGGCGGGCAGCGTCACCGCCGGCAACGCTTCGCAATTGTCCGACGGCGCCTCCATGACCTTGGTGATGAGCCTGGAAAAAGCGTTGGAGCTGGGCCTCAAGCCCAAGGCCTATTTCCGTGGCTTCACTGTGGCCGGTTGCGAGCCGGACGAAATGGGCATCGGCCCGGTGTTCTCGGTGCCCAAGCTGCTCAAGGCCAAGGGCCTGA
>CAZIZA010000166.1:0-8916 GCA_964543555.1 uncultured Pseudomonas sp. | reverse complement strand
TCCTTGAGCACGATGGGTTCGCTGGAGCTGAGCTCGTGTAAATCCAGGTCGCCCTGGTCGCGCAGCTCGTCCAGGGCTTCTTCTTCGAGCATGGCGCACACTTCCCCGGTTTCGCGGTTGAGGATGCGCAGGTAGGGATGCGGGCGGTCCAGCCAGGCATCGATCAGGTAGGTCATGGCAGGTCTCCTTGGCCGTCATTACGTAACTGAGAATAATTCCTATTACATAAATAGCAAGGGTTAATTGCGACCTTTTGTCGTTTCTGTGATCCGCGCTGGCGATGGAGATGGGCTGTGGGAGGGGCTTGAGCCGCGACAGTCGCCGCTGAAGCACCTCCCACCGTACGGTCAGTGTGCCGACGAAACCTGCGCGTGCGGCTGCGGCTCGCCATCCGGCTTGGCCAGCAGGCTATACACACAGGGTAGGACGAACAGGGTGAAGGCTGTGCCGACGCTCATGCCAGTGGCGATTACCAGGCCGATATCGAAGCGGCTCACCGCGCCGGCGCCCGTGGCGAAGATCAGCGGCACCATGCCGAATACCATCGCCGCGGTGGTCATCAATACCGGGCGCAGGCGAATGGCCGCCGCTTCCTCGATAGCCTCGCGCAGTGGCATCCCATCGCGCCGCAACTGGTTGGCGAACTCGACGATGAGGATGCCATGCTTGCTGATCAGCCCGATCAGCGTCACCAGACCCACCTGGGTGTAGATGTTCATGCTCGAGAAGCCGAGGAAGATCGGGATCAGCGCACCACAGATCGACAGCGGCACGGTGACCAGGATCACCAGCGGATCGCGGAAACTCTCGAACTGCGCGGCCAGCACCAGGAAGATGATCGCCAGGGCCAGGGCGAAGGTGACGAACAGCGCGCTGCCTTCCTGGATGTACTGCCGCGAAGCGCCGGCGTAATCGAAGCTGTAGCCGCTGGGGGCTTCTTCACGGGCGATGGCGGTGATGGTGTCGATGGCCTCACCCTGGCTGACGATGGGCACGCCTTCGATGATCGCCGAGTTGAGCTGCTGGAACTGCTTGAGCTTGGTCGGTCGCGCGCGGTCGCTGATGCTGATCAGGGTGCCCAGCGGCACCATGGCACCGCTTTCGCTGCGCACATAGTAGCTGTCCAGCCAGCTTGGGTTCTCGCGATAGGCACGCTCGACCTGGGCAATCACCTTGTAGCTGCGTCCGTCGATGGTGAAACGGTTGATCTCGCCCTCACCGAGCAGGCTGGCCAGGGTGGCGCCCAGGTCTTCCATGGACACGCCTATCTGCGCCGCCTTCTCGCGGTCGATGTCGACGACGATTTCCGGCTTGTCGAAGGCCAGGTCGATATTGAGGAAGGCGAACTTGCCCGACTCCTGCGCGCGCGCCTTGACCCGCTCGGCCACCTGCAGCAACGACTCGTAGTCGTTCGGTGTATTGATCACGAACTGGAACGGCAGCCCTTCACCGGTGCCCGGCAGCGAGGGCAGGTTGAAGCCGAAGACCTGCAGGCCGGGGATATGGTTGAGCTTGGCCTGCACCTCGGGAAGGATCTCCATCTGCGTGCGCTCGCGTTCGCTCCATGGCGTCAGCAGGAAACCGCCGATGCCCGACTGCACGCCGTCGAAGCCGTTGATCTGGAACGATGAGTAATACTCGGGGAAGGTCTTGAAGATCTCCACGAACTGGTTGGTGTAGGCGTTGACGTAATCGAGGTTGGTCGGTTGCGGCGCGTTGGCGAAGAGGAACACGATGCCCTGGTCTTCCTCGGGCGCCAGTTCGCTCTGGGTGAAGGACAGCAGCACCGGGATCAGCGCCATGACGATCACAGCGAACACCACTACCACCGGGCGGGTGTTGAGGGTGCCATGCAGCATCTTCTGATAACGCTGCTTGAGCCGGTCGAAAATCATGTCCAGGCGGTGGGCCAGACCCGATGGATTTTCTTCGTGGCGCAGCAGCTTGGCACACATCATCGGCGACAGGGTCAGGGCGACGATGCCGGAGATGATCACTGCCCCGGCCAGAGTCAGGGCGAACTCCCTGAACAGGGCGCCCGTCAGGCCTTCGAGGAAACCGATGGGGGCATAGACAGCAGCCAGGGTGATGGTCATCGAGATCACCGGCACGGCGATCTCGCGCGCACCTTCGATGGCCGCATCAAACGGCGTCTTGCCTTCCTCGATATGGCGGTGGATGTTCTCCACCACGACGATGGCGTCGTCCACCACCAGGCCGATGGCCAGCACCATCGCCAGCAGGGTGAGCAGGTTGATGGAGTAGCCCATCAACTGCATGAAGAACAGCACGCCGATCATCGACAGCGGAATGGTGATCACCGGGATCAGCACCGAACGGAAGGCACCGAGGAACAGGAAGACCACGACGATGACGATCAGCACCGCTTCGGCCAGGGTCTTGACCACCTCGTCGATGGAGGCCTGGATGAACAGCGTGGCGTCGTAGGCGATGGCGACCTTCAGGTTGGGTGGCAACTGCGCCTCCAGTTCGGGCATGGCGTTGCGCACCTCCTTGATCACGTCCAGCGGGTTGGCGCTGGGTGTGCCCTTGATGGCGATGTACACCGAGGGAATGCCATCGAAGGAACTGATCGAGTCGTAGTTGGCCGCGCCCATTTCCACGCGGGCGACGTCACGCACCAGCACGCGGGTGTCGCCGACGGTCTTCAGCGGGATGGCGCCGAAGGCCTCCACCGATTTCAGGTCGGTGCTGGCGTTGATGCTGGTGACCACGTACTGCCCCTTCACCTCGCCGGCAGCGGAAAGGAAGTTGTACTTGCGCACCGCGCTGTTGAGGTCGCCAGCGGTGACGCCGTAGGCCGCCATCTTCACCGGATCCAGCCACAGGCGCATGGCGAATACCTGGTTACCGAGAATCTGCGCCTCGGCCATGCCGGGCAGGGTGGCCAGCTTGGGCTGGATGACGCGCGACAGGTAGTCGGTGATCTGCGGGTTGGACAGCTCGTCGCTGTAGAAGCTGACGTACATCAGGGCTGAGGCGTCGGCAGCTTCCTTGGACAGCACCGGGTCTTCGGCGTCCTGCGGCAGCTGGTTCTTCACCTCGTTGGCCTTGGCCAGCAGCTCGGTGAACAGGCGGTCGCTGTTGGCTCCGATGCGCGCGTAGATGGAGATGGTCGACAGGTTCTGCTGGCTCGACGAGGTCATGTAGTCGATGCCTTCGGCGCTGGCCAGGCTCTGCTGCAGCGGCTGGGTGATGTAGCCCTGAATGGTCTCGGCATTGGCACCGGGGTAGGCGGTGGTCACCGTGATCAGGGCGTTCTCCATCTGCGGGTACTGGCGGATGGTCAGCTTGCTGAATGCCTGGAAACCGAGCAGGACGATCAGCAGGCTGACCACGGTGGCCAGCACCGGGCGGCGGATGAAGGGATCGGTAAAAGCCATGATGATTTCCTTGGCTGTGGCGGCCTGTGCGTAGGCGCGAGCTTTACTGGCGAAACTGGTGAGCGCAGCGCTCGCTCCGGCAGGTTTTAGCGTTCGGTGTCTGCCTTGAGTGGCAGCGCCGGATCATCGACGATGACAACGTGCGCACCGTTGTCCAGCTTGAGCTGGCCGGAGGTGACCACCTGCTCGCCGGCCTGCAGGCCCTTGAGGATCACCACGCGGCCGGTACGCCGCTCGCCGGTCTCGACGAAGCGCCGCTCGACCATCAACTGAGCGTTGCCGTCTGCGTCCCTGATCGTCTTGCCATCGTCGTCCTGTTTTTCCTTCACCACGTACACCGAATTGCCGTAGAGGGTGTAGGTGATGGCGGTTTCCGGTACGACGATCTGCGGCTGGTCATCCGGCAGCAGCACTTCCAGGTTGGCGAACATGCCCGGCAGCAGTTTTTCGTCCGGGTTGCTCAGGGTGGCGCGCACCTGCAGGTTGCGGGTCTCGTTCTCCACCTTGGGGTTGATCGCGGCGATGCGGCCTTCGAACTGCTCGCCGGGGTAAGCGGCGACGCTCAGGCGAACCGGCTGGCCGACCTGCAGCTGTGGCGCGCGCTGTTCGGGCAGGAAGAAGTCGACGTGCAGGCGCGATAAGTCCTGCAGGGTGGCGATGGTCGCGCCCGGCGAGAGGTAGTCGCCGGTGTCGACCTGGCGAATGCCGATGGTGCCGGCAAACGGTGCGCTGATGCGTTTCTTCTCCAGCTGCGCCTTGAACTGGGCGACGCTGGCGCTGGCCTTCTGCAGGGTGGAGGACAGGCGGTCGAACTCGCTCTTGGAGATATTCTGCCGGCTGACCAGGCTGCGCCCGCGCTCGAACTCGACCTGGGCCAGGCTGCGCTCGGCTTCGGCAGTAGCCAGGCTGGCGCGCTCCACCTCGCTGTCGAGCTGGATCAGCGGTTGACCCTGGGTCACTTTCTGCCCCGACTCGAACATCACCTCGCGGACAATGCCGTCGACCTCTGCCGCCAGGTCCACGCCCTGGAATGCCTTGAGCGTACCGATGGCCGGCAGGCGACCCTGCCACGGCTGCTCTTCGGCATGCGCGGCGGATACGCTGATGGCCGGCTGCGGCGCCGAGAACATCTGGATCTGCTGATAGATGGAGAAGCCCTTGTAGGCGGCGAGGGCGAGCACCACAACGAGTACCACGCCGAGCATGATGAGCATGCGACGGAGCAACATATTCCGGTTCCTTGGCAAGCGGGGAGGGGCCTGGGAATAGGCAAGATAGGCACATTAGTGCCAGTTTTGAGCACTGTCAAAGTGCCTCTCTTACCTGATACCTATTGCGTGTTCGGGACGGCTCTGTGTCGCTACCCCAACAGCTTCAGGAGCCGAGGCGGCGGGTCACTTCGCCCAGTTGCCCGGACATGTCATGCAGGTTGCGGCTGGCCATCTGGGTGCGCTCGACGTTGTCCTGGTTGGCGCTGGCAATCGCGGTCAGCTCGGTGAGGTTGCGTGAAATATCCTCGGCTACCGACGTCTGTTCCTCGGCGGCAGTGGCGATTTGATGGTTCATGTCACGGATCGCCTCCACCGCCTCGGTGATGCGTTGCAGCATGGCACCGGCTTCAGTGACCTGGGTCACGCCCTGTTCGCTGCGCTGCTGGCCGCTCTCGATGGCGCGCACGGCATTCAGCGCGCCACTCTGCACGGTATCGATGATCTGGTGGATCTCGGCGGTGGACTCGGCGGTACGCTGCGCAAGATGGCGCACCTCGTCGGCGACCACGGCAAAGCCACGGCCCTGTTCACCGGCGCGAGCGGCCTCGATGGCGGCGTTGAGCGCCAGCAGGTTGGTCTGCTCGGCGATGCCGCGAATCACTTCCAGCACCTTGCCGATTCGCCCGCTGTCGCTTTCCAGGCGACGGATCACCTCGGCGGTGTTGGCGATCTCACCGCGAATGTCGGTGATGGTGGCGATGGTCGACTGCATCACCGTGCTGCCCTGGCGGGCCGAGTCGTCGGCATCGTTGGCTGCGTGCGCGGCGTCGGCGGCGTGGCGCGCGACTTCCTGCGCCGTGGCGGACATCTCGTGCATGGCCGTGGCGACCTGATCGGTGCGCTCGAACTGCTCACTGACACCTTCGGTCATGCGTGAGGCGATAGCATTCAGCTCATGGCTGGCGCTGTCGAGGTTTTGCGTACTCTGGTGCAAGCGCTCGCTGGTACTGGCGAGAAAGTCGCGCAGGGTATTCGCCGCGCGGGCCAGCAGACCCAGTTCATCCTGACGGTTGCTTTCCACGCGCTGGCCGAAGCGGCCATGACTGAGTTGATCGACATGGCCAATCAGGTGGCGAATGGGGATGATCAGGTTGCGATTGACCAGCCACAGGCTGAATACCGCGATGATCAGGGCGGCCGCCAGCATCACGATCGTACCGCTGAGAATGGTGCGAGCCGCGCTGGCATTGATTTGCTCGGCCTGGCTCAAGCTGTTCTGGCGCAATTGCTCGACGAGGGCCGTCATCTGCTCGCTGGCCGCTCGGTCGATGCCTTTTACCGCCGCATCGCCCGCCTGGGCATTGGCGCCTGCAGCGATGAATGCCTCACGGCCCTTGCGGTAGTTGCCGCCGAGCGCCTGATGCTCGCTACGCAAGCGTTCGACCTGGGTTCTTAGCGTCGGATCGTTCGCGGCAACCTCAATCAACTGGCCGAGAATATCCTGCACCTTGCGTTCCTGGGTTTCGAACTGGCTCCAGTAGCGTTGCAGATTGGCGCTGTCCTGGCCGCGCAGCAGGACGTTCTTCCATTCCTGCACCTGGATTTTGAATTCAACGTTGGCCGCGTCGATCAGCCGGGTTGATTCCACGGGGCCGTCGAGCAGGCTGCGGTAGGACTGCATACCACTGGAGAGAAAGCTGAAACAGGCCAGGGCAGTGACCAGGATCAGCGTCAGACTGCCGCCGAGCAGGGCGAGAATCTGCGCGCGCAGGGATTTTTGCAGGAACATGATGGTATGCCTCGGAAGTCAGGCGTGAGGGTGCGCATTTAGCGTAGCCGGTAAATGTTGCGGATTTGTGACATGTCTAGACGGGTTGCAACGCAATACAGGCCTGCCCTCGGCATGAGTCCCCTGCCATTGCAGCAGGGGCAGTCGCAGTTATTGCGCATGTTGGCTGTCCGGATCTGCAGGCGCGTGCCGTCTGCTCAGCACAGGCGGCCTCGACTGCAGGGACCAGGTTGATCTCGCGCGCTTGCCTGAGCACGCGCGTCGCAATGTGAGGCGACCTGATGCCATGCAGTGCCTGGCTGCTCTGGCGAGTGCGGGCATTGAGGGGGGCGCGCCAGGTAGCCAGCAGCGGCAGTGAAGATCTGTGAAATGACCTGGCCACGTATTCTGACAGGACGTTATAGGTTGTCGTATGACATCATGTGATCATCGGCCCGATCAGGTCTGTCAATGCCGCTTGACGCTAACGATGGTTGCATTGCCGGCCCTTCTACGGTGACCACAAGTGGAGTCTCTGTTCTGGGCGTTTGCGTGAAGATTTTCGGTGAAGCGGCTGGGGAGAGTTGCATCTTCGACGAACGGGCGATGCAAAAACTGGTGTTTTTTTTGTTGTTGTACGATAACGTATCTCTACAGCTGCGGCTGACGCTATCCTCACAACTCGCTTTACTAGGGTGTTCGCATAATGAATCCACAAGAACTGAAGTCCATCCTCTCCTCTGGCCTGCTGTCTTTCCCGGTGACCGACTTCGATGCTGCCGGTGATTTCAATCCGGCTGGTTACGTCCGTCGCCTCGAGTGGCTGGCACCCTACGGTGCTTCCGCCCTGTTCGCAGCCGGTGGTACGGGCGAGTTCTTCTCCCTGGCGCCGAATGAATACAGCGCCGTGATCAAGACTGCCGTAGATACCTGCGAGAAGTCCGTACCCATTCTCGCTGGCGTTGGCGGCCCGACCCGCGTGGCCATCGAGATGGCGCAGGAAGCCGAGCGCCTGGGCGCCAGGGGCCTGCTGCTGCTGCCGCACTACCTGACCGAAGCCTCGCAGGACGGCGTTGCCGCTCACGTCGAGCAGGTGTGCAAGTCGGTGAAGATCGGCGTAGTGGTCTACAACCGCAACGTCTGCCGCCTCAACGCCAACCTGCTGGAGCAGGTCGCCGAGCGTTGCCCGAACCTGATCGGCTACAAGGACGGCCTGGGTGATATCGAGCTGATGGTGTCGATCCGCCGCCGCCTGGGCGAGCGCCTGACCTACCTCGGTGGCCTGCCGACCGCTGAAGTCTACGCCGCGGCTTACAAGGCGCTGGGTGTTCCGGTGTATTCCTCGGCCGTATTCAACTTCATCCCGAAAACCGCCATGGCGTTCTACAAGGCCATCGCCGCGGAAGATCACGCCACCGTTGGCAAACTGATCGACGATTTCTTCCTGCCGTACCTGGACATCCGCAACCGCAAGGCCGGTTATGCCGTGAGCATCGTCAAGGCCGGTGCCAAGATCGTTGGTTACGATGCCGGCCCGGTACGTGCGCCACTGACCGATCTGCTGCCGGACGAGTACGAAGCCCTGGCCAAGCTGATCGAAGCGCAAGGCGCGCAGTAACACCGCAGGTGGCCGCTCGCTTCGGCGAGCGGCCCAGTCGCGCTCCGGCAGGCCGGGCGCGAGTACGTTGAACCATTGTCGAACCCGCATAAGAACAACAGGGTAACGCTCATGACTTCACAGATTCCTGCCGCTGTCGGCACTCCGCTGATCACCGAGCTGCAAGTCGTACCGGTCGCAGGTTACGACAGCATGCTGCTCAATCTGAGCGGTGCCCACGGCCCGTATTTCACCCGCAACATCCTCATTCTCAAGGACAGCGCCGGCCATGTCGGTGTCGGCGAAGTCCCCGGCGGCGAGGGCATTCGCAAGACCCTCGAAGACGCTCGCTCGATCCTTGTCGGCCAGCCGGTCGGCAACTACAACGCATTGCTCAATCAGGTACGCCACGCTTTCGCTGATCGCGATTCCGGCGGTCGCGGCCTGCAGACCTTCGACCTGCGCATCACCATCCATGCCGTCACCGCGCTGGAGTCGGCGTTGCTCGACCTGCTCGGCCAGCACCTCGGTGTGCCGGTGGCTGCACTGCTTGGCGAAGGCCAGCAGCGCGATGCGGTGGAAATGCTCGGTTACCTGTTCTTCGTCGGTGACAAGGACAAGACCGATCTCGGCTACCGCGACGAGCGCGATGCCGATGACACCTGGGAGCGTGTGCGCAACCAGACTGCGCTGACTCCGGAAACCATCGTCCGCCAGGCCGAGGCCGCGCATGCGCGCTACGGCTTCAATGACTTCAAGCTCAAGGGCGGCGTACTGCATGGTGAGGCCGAAGTCGAGGCGATTCGTGCCCTGGCTGCGCGCTTCCCCAATGCCCGTGTAACGCTTGACCCCAATGGCGGCTGGTCGCTGGATCAGGCCATCGCCCTGTGCCGCGACCTGCATGGCGTGCTGGCCTATGCCGAAGACCCGTGCGGC
>CAZIZA010000165.1:4061-8986 GCA_964543555.1 uncultured Pseudomonas sp. | reverse complement strand
GCCAGGCGATCAACCTGGCGTTCGACAAGGCCAGCTACGTCAAGGCCGTGTTCGAGGGCAGCGCCGAACCGGCCAATGGTCCGTACCCGCCGAACACCTGGAGTTACGCCAGCGAACTGCCTGGCTACACGCATGAGCCAGAAAAGGCGCGCGCCCTGCTGGCCGAAGCGGGCCTGGCTGACGGTTTCAAGACCACCATCTGGACGCGTCCCAGCGGCAGCCTGCTCAACCCCAACCCGAGCCTCGGTGCGCAACTGCTGCAGGCAGACCTGGCCAAGATCGGCATCGACGCGGAAATCCGCGTGATCGAGTGGGGCGAACTGATCCGCCGCGCCAAGGCCGGCGAGCATGACCTGCTGTTCATGGGCTGGGCGGGTGACAATGGCGACCCGGACAACTTCCTCACTCCGCAGTTTTCCTGTGCTTCGGTCGAGTCAGGCCTGAACTTCGCGCGTTACTGCGACCAGACCCTGGACAAGCTGATCGCGGACGGCAAGCAAAGCAGCGACCAGGCCGAGCGCAGTCGCCTTTATCGCCAGGCGCAGCAGATCATTCAGGAGCAGGCGCTGTGGCTGCCGCTGGCTCATCCCACTGCCTTCGCACTGCTCAGCAGCAAGGTCGAGGGGTACACGGTCAGCCCGTTTGGCCGGCAGAGTTTCGCTTCGGTACAGATCGCACCATAAGGCGCCATCGTGGTGGGCTGAAGCCCACCCTACACCCGAACCAGCTACATCCAGCCCAGCTCGGCCATCGACAGCGGCTCGCCGTCGCCAACGATGAAGTGGTCGAGCACGCGCACCTCGACCAGTGCCAGGGCATCCTTGAGCCGCTGGGTCAGTACGCGGTCGGCCTGGCTGGGTTCCGACACACCCGAGGGGTGGTTGTGCGTGAGGATGACGGCAGCGGCATTGTTGGCCAGCGCACGCTTGACCACCTGCCTGGGATATACGCTGGCGCTGTCGATGCTGCCGCGAAACAGCACCTCGAACGCCAGCACACGGTGCTTGGCATCGAGAAACAGGCAGCCAAACACCTCATGCGGCTCATGACGCAGCTGCGCCTTGAGGTAGTCGCGCACCGCCTGCGGGCTTTCCAGCGCCGAATCACGGCGCAGGCGCTCGGCCAGATGGCGTCGCGACATCTCCAGCACCGCCTGCAATTGTGCGTACTTGGCCGGCCCCAGGCCGAGGTGCTGGCTGAAACCAGCCAGATCGGCTTCGAGTAAAGCCCTCAGGCTGCCAAACTCGCCCAGCAGATAGCGCGCCAGGTCCACCGCACTCTTGCCGGTCACCCCGGTACGCAGAAAGATCGCCAACAGTTCGGCGTCGGTCAGTGATGCTGCGCCCTGCTCCAGCAATTTCTCGCGCGGACGCTCTGCCGCAGGCCAGTCGCGAATGCTCATTGACACCTCCTTATCGAGCCGGTCGCCCGCTGCTTCCGTTACGGGCCCTGTGCTATCGTAGCCCATCTTTTTGCCTGCGACCGGCCTGGGGAGGCGTTGGTCGCGTGGCGAACATTCATCCGTCCAGACAAGGCAGGCCTATGCAGCGGCTGTATCGCAAACGCATCATCGTCGGCGTAGGGGGTGGTATTGCCGCCTACAAGAGCGCCGAACTGGTTCGCCGGCTCAAGGATCAGGGCGCCGAAGTGCGTGTGGTGATGACCCAGGGCGGGCGCGAGTTCATTACCCCGCTGACGCTGCAGGCCCTGTCCGGCCACCCGGTTCACCTCGACCTGCTCGACCCTGCTGCCGAAGCCGCGATGGGCCATATCGAGCTGGCGCGCTGGGCTGACCTGATCCTTATCGCACCCGCTACAGCCGACCTTATCGCGCGCCTGGCTCAGGGACTGGCCAACGACCTGCTGACCACACTGGTGCTGGCCACCGATGCGCCGGTTGCCCTGGCTCCGGCGATGAACCAGGCCATGTGGCGCGACGCCGCCACCCAGGCCAACCTGGAATTGCTGCAACAGCGCGGCATGCGCCTGTTTGGCCCAGCCTCCGGTAGCCAGGCCTGTGGCGATGTCGGTCTCGGGCGCATGCTCGAAGCCAATGATCTGACCCAGCTGGCCGCCGACTGCTTCCAGCGTCAGGCGCTCGATGGCCTGCATGTCCTGATCACCGCCGGCCCGACCCAGGAAAACATCGACCCGGTGCGCTACATCACCAACCACAGCTCCGGCAAGATGGGCTTCGCCCTCGCCGAAGCCGCCGCCGAGGCTGGTGCGCGCGTGACCCTGGTCAGTGGCCCGGTGCACCTGCCGACGCCGGATCGCGTCAGTCGCATCGATGTGGTCAGCGCGCGTGACATGCTCGCGGCTTGCGAAGCCGCGATGCCCTGCGACGTGCTGATCGCCGCTGCCGCCGTGGCCGACTACCGCCCGGAAGTGGTCGCGCAGCACAAATTGAAGAAAGACCCCAGCAGTGGCGAGGGCATGCTCCTGCAAATGGTGCGCAACCCGGATATCCTCGCCACCATTGCCGGCCGCGAGGATCGCCCCTTCAGCGTAGGCTTCGCCGCCGAGACCGAGAACCTGCTCGAATATGCCTCGCGCAAGCTACGCGACAAGAATCTCGACCTGATCGTCGCCAACGATGTGGCCAACCCCAGCATCGGCTTCAATAGTGAAGAGAACGCCATCACCGTGATCGACCGTGGGCTGCAGCAGATCAGCTTCGCCCAGACCAGCAAGGGCAAGATCGCCCGCCAGTTGATCACCCTTATCAAAGAACGACTGAACAAGAACTGACCATGCACGCTCTGCAAGCCAAGATCCTCGATCCCCGCCTCGGCCAGGAATTTCCGCTGCCGCAATACGCCACGCCCGGTTCCGCCGGCCTAGACCTGCGCGCCATGCTCAAGGAAGAGATCGTCCTCGAACCCGGGCAGACCGTGCTGATTCCCACCGGCCTGTCGATTTATATCGGCGACACCGGCCTGGCCGCGATGATCCTGCCGCGCTCGGGCCTCGGCCACAAACATGGCATCGTCCTCGGCAACCTGGTCGGTCTGATCGACTCCGACTACCAGGGCGAGCTGATGGTGTCGTGCTGGAACCGTGGCCAGAGCCCCTTCACCATCGCCATTGGCGAGCGTATCGCGCAGTTGGTGCTGGTACCGGTCGTGCAGGCGCATTTCGAACTGGTCGAGCAGTTCGATGAGACCCAACGTGGCGCTGGCGGCTTCGGCCACTCAGGCAGCCACTGACTCTTCCCTACAGGACGATCCGCCGAGGAGCACCTGCGTGAAACTCTTCAAGCGCAATGCCAAGGAAGCCGACATCCCTGCCAGCTCAGCCCCAGCGACTAAAAGTGCAGCCGCCAAACCTGCACTGGGGCCACTGCTGCCAGGCCTGCTTGCTGCACTGATTGGTACCGGCGCAGGGGGTGCCTTGCTCTGGTTCGTCCAGGACAGCAGCGAGCAGACGCGCCAGAACGAGCTGGTGCAGGCCATAGGCAGCAGTCAGGCGGCAGCGGTGCAACAGGCACTCAAACAACTGCAGGCCGATAACCGGGCAGTGGCGCGCAACCCGGAACTGCTACAGGCGCTGCAAAGCGGTGACAGCCTGCAGGTCAGCGAGGCCGAGCGACGCCTGGGCTATTGGGACGGGGTGATCGACGCCCACCTCAATCGTCGCGGTGAAGCGGTGCAGGACACCAGCCGTGCCGCGCCGATGAACTTCGCCGGGCTGGATATGCTGCGCCGCGCTGAAAATGGCCAGCAGCCTGCTGTCGAGGCCTATCGCGTCGGCCAGCGTTGGCTGGCCTACAGTGTCGTCAGCCTGCGTGTCAGCGACAGTCAACCCGCACAGGGTACCCTGCTGCTGGCCCTCGATCTGCAACGCCTGCTGGCAGCACTGCCGCCGCTACCGGCCGAATATGGCCAGGTGCAACTGCTGCAGCAATTCGCCAACACCGCACCGCAAGTTCTGCTGCAACGTGGCGAGGCCGGCGCAGGCAATGCGCAGACCTTCTCGACCGGCAACCCGCAATGGACCCTCCGCTTTACCCCAGGCCCAGGCTTGATGCAGGGCGGCATCCCCCCCCTGATGCTGGGCCTTGCCGCATTACTGGCCCTGGGGGGTGCGCTGATTGGCCTGATACTGGTGCAGGGTGCGCTGCAGGGCCGGGTCAACCGTGATGCCCGTCAACTCGGGCTAATGCTCAAAGAACTCTCTGCGGGCAAGAGCGTCAAAACCTTCAGTCTCAGCGTACCGGCTCTCGATGCCCTGGCCCAGAGCCTGGTCCGTTTGCCGCGCCGCAGCAGTGAAGGCAGCAGTACCACTACGAAAGGAACAGTCGCGGCGCCCGCCGCTCAGCCGGTAGCCAAGCCCGCCGAGCGGGTCGACCCGCTGTTCCAGGACACCGATATCCTCGATATCGACATTCTCGACGAAGACCAGGATCTCCTGGGACTGGAGCAAAGCCCCGCAATGAGCAACAGCCAAAGCGCCCCGAAACTTCCCGCCGACATCTTCCGCGCCTACGACATCCGTGGCGTGGTGGGTGACACCCTGACCGCCGAATATGCCTACTGGATCGGCCGCGCCATTGGCTCGCAGAGCCTGGCCCAAGGCGAGCCCAAGGTCATCGTCGGCCGTGATGGTCGTCTGTCCGGCCCCGAATTGCTGCAGCAGTTGGTCCAAGGCCTGCTCGACTGCGGCTGCGAAGTGACTGATATCGGCATGGTGCCGACTCCGGTCGTCTACTTCGCCGCCAACGTGCTGGAAGGCCGCTCGGCCGTGATGCTGACTGGCAGCCACAATCCGCCGGACTACAACGGCTTCAAGATCATCATCGCCG
Organism: uncultured Pseudomonas sp.; assembly: GCA_964543555.1. Classification (GTDB taxonomy): domain Bacteria; phylum Pseudomonadota; class Gammaproteobacteria; order Pseudomonadales; family Pseudomonadaceae; genus Aquipseudomonas. The sequence goes on along the minus strand of CAZIZA010000165.1, from coordinate 4,182 downwards.
GCGACACCCTGGCCAACGAGCAGATCCTCGCGCTGAAGACCCGACTGGACAATAACGACCTGGCCACAGGCGTCGGCAGCGTGCAGCAGGTCGACGTGCTGCCGCGCTACTTCAAGACCAT
>CAZIZA010000165.1:0-3961 GCA_964543555.1 uncultured Pseudomonas sp. | reverse complement strand
CAGGCGTCGGCAGCGTGCAGCAGGTCGACGTGCTGCCGCGCTACTTCAAGACCATTCGCGACGATATCGCCCTGGCCAAGCCGCTGCGCGTAGTGGTCGACTGCGGCAACGGCGCCGCGGGCGTGATTGCCCCGCAACTGATCGAAGCCCTGGGTTGCAGCGTGATTCCGCTGTTCTGCGAAGTGGACGGCACCTTCCCCAACCACCACCCGGACCCGGGCAAGCCGGAGAACCTGGTCGACCTGATCGCCCGCGTCAAATCCGAAAACGCCGACCTGGGCCTGGCCTTCGACGGCGACGGCGACCGTGTCGGCGTGGTGACCAACACCGGCAACATCGTCTACCCCGACCGCCTGCTGATGCTGTTCGCCAAGGACGTGGTCTCGCGTAACCCCGGCGCCGACATCATCTTCGACGTCAAATGCACCCGTCGCCTGACCCCGCTGATCAGCGGCTACGGCGGCCGCCCGGTGATGTGGAAAACCGGCCACTCGCTGATCAAAAAGAAAATGAAGGAGACCGGTGCCCTGCTGGCCGGCGAAATGAGCGGCCACATCTTCTTCAAGGAGCGCTGGTACGGTTTCGACGATGGCATCTACAGCGCTGCCCGTTTGCTGGAAATTCTCAGCCTGGAAAAACGCAATGCCGAGCAGGTATTCAGCGCCTTCCCCAGCGATATTTCCACGCCGGAAATCAACATCAAGGTCACCGAGCAGACCAAGTTCGGCATGATCGAGCGCCTGCAGCGTGAAGGCCAGTGGGGCGAGGCGAACATCACCAGCATCGACGGTGTACGCGTCGACTATCCCAAGGGCTGGGGCCTGATCCGCGCCTCCAACACCACACCGGTGCTGGTGCTGCGCTTCGAGGCCGATACCCAGGAAGAGCTGGAGCGCATTCAGGACGTGTTCCGCGCGCAACTGCTCAAGGTCGTCCCCGACCTGCAACTGCCCTTTTAACCCATTTGCCCCAGGAGCCCCTGCATGACCCTCGAGCGTGACGCCGCTGCCCAGGTTGCCAAGGTATTGTCCGAAGCCCTGCCCTATATCCGCCGCTTCGTCGGCAAGACGCTGGTGATCAAGTACGGCGGTAACGCCATGGAGAGCGAGGAACTCAAGCAGGGTTTCGCCCGCGACATCGTGCTGATGAAGGCGGTCGGCATCAATCCGGTGGTGGTGCACGGCGGCGGACCGCAGATCGGTGATCTGCTCAAGCGCCTGTCCATCGAAAGCCACTTCATCGACGGCATGCGTGTCACTGACACCGCCACCATGGACGTGGTGGAAATGGTGCTCGGCGGCCAGGTCAACAAGAGCATCGTCAACCTGATCAACCAGCATGGCGGCAGCGCCATCGGCCTGACCGGCAAGGATGCCGGCCTGATCCGCGCGCGCAAGCTCACGGTCAGCCGCCAGACGCCGGAGATGACCCAGCCGGAAATCATCGATATCGGTCATGTCGGCGAGGTCACCGGGATCAACACCGACCTGCTCAACATGCTGGCCAAGGGCGACTTCATCCCGGTCATCGCGCCCATCGGCGTCGGCCCGGATGGCGAGTCCTACAACATCAATGCCGACCTGGTGGCCGGCAAGGTGGCCGAAGCACTGAAGGCCGAAAAGCTGATGCTGCTGACCAACATCGCCGGACTGATGAACAAGCAGGGCGACGTGCTTACCGGCCTGAATACCGAGCAGGTCAACGAGCTGATCGCCGATGGCACCATCTACGGCGGTATGCTGCCGAAGATCAAATGTGCTCTGGAAGCCGTGCAGGGTGGCGTGACCAGCTCGCACATCATCGATGGCCGTGTACCCAATGCCGTGTTGCTGGAGATCTTCACCGATATCGGTAACGGCACCATGATCAGCAACCGCAAGCGCCCCTAAACAGCGGCCGCCACGCGGCCTTCTGCAGCCCCTCTCCCCCGGGAGAGGGTAAGCGGCCGACTCGCGACCCCCTCACCACAAACCTGTGATGGCACGCCATAGAGCGGTGCGCAGAGCGCACCCTACCCAGACCATCGAACAGCCTTATCTAGGGCCATCCATACACCGACTCGAACTTGCAGTCACCCGGTTCAATATGCACGCTCATCAGGCCCCCCTGATAAGGAACGCCCATGAGCAGCCTGCCCGAACTCAGCCAGTTCAGTTTCTTCCACGCCTTGCGCGTACGCTGGGCCGAAGTCGATCCGCAAAGCATCGTCTTCAACGGCCACTACCTGACCTACGCCGACGTGGCCATCACCGAATACTTTCGCGCGCTGGGCGTCGCCTATCCAGGTGACCTGGCTCAGGACGGCGGCGATTTCTTCGCCATCCGCACCCTGCTCGAATACCGCGCCCCGGCGCGCTTCGACGATCAACTGCAGATTGGCGTGCGCAGCGCGCGCCTGGGCCGATCCAGCCTGACCTTTGCGCTCGGCATCTGGCGCGACGGCGAACTGTTGACCAGTGGCGAAATCGTCTATGTTCACGCCGACGGCGCGACACGCAGTAGCGCCCCGCTGCCGCAATGGCTGAGGGAAAAGATCGAGAGTTTCGAGAAGACTCAGCCGCAAGGCTGAATGACTGAGCCCTAAGGCTTCTTCTGCGGCTCGCCGAACAGCTCGGCCAGGCGCGCACGATCAGCGGCGAAACCGGCCTCGGCCTGAGTGCGAGCTTCCTTGTAACGCGCGATATCACGCTGCAAGCGCTGCTGCTCTTCTTTGAGGTTATTGATCTGCGCCAGCAAATGCTCCGGCACCTGACGCCCGGCACGCTCGTGGTCGGCGGCCTGGCTCTGCAGGTTGGCCTGCTGGGTACGCACCGACTGCAGATTGCCGCGTGCCACGCTGGTGACACTGTCGAGCTCGGCAAGCTTGCGCTCGCGGGCACGGTCGACATCATCAAGATTGGTGTACAGCCGCAGCAATTGAGCATCGCTGCTGGCGCGCGCCTTGTCCGCCTGCATACGGGCGAACTCTTCAGGCGTCGGGGCCGGCGGGATCACCCGCACGACACGACCCTGATCATTGAGCACTTGATAGCCCTTGCCGATGAATTCCGGCGGCACACCCTGGCGGCTGAGCACGGTTACGCCCTTGTCATCGACGTAACGATAGAGTTCAGCCGCGACTCCCGACAGTGGCAGCAGCAGGCTAAAGAGCAGCGTACAGCGAGTCAGGAGCGGTGCAGGCATAGGACTACCTTGTACTAGGGCTAGATTCCATATTCGGCGCGATAGGCTTCGACGGCCGGCAGATATTGCTTCAGTTCAGCATCCTCTGCCAGATATTCCAGTACCTGTTCGAGTGACACGATGCTCACTACGGGCATGCCGAAGTCGCGCTCGACCTCCTGAATCGCCGAAAGCTCGCCCTGCCCCCGCTCCTGACGGTTCAGCGCGATCAAGGTGCCGGCAGCCTGAGCGCCCTGGCCCTGGATGATCTGCATCACTTCACGGATCGCAGTGCCGGCAGTGATCACGTCATCGACGATCAGCACACGGCCCTTGAGTGGCGCGCCGACCAGGGTGCCGCCTTCGCCATGGTCCTTGGCTTCCTTGCGGTTGAAGCACCAGGGCAGATCGCGCTGATGATGCTCGGCCAGCGCCACGGCAGTGGTCGCCGCCAGCGGAATACCCTTGTAGGCCGGGCCGAACAGCACGTCAAAATCGATCCCGCTGTCGACGATCGCCGCCGCGTAGAAACGCCCCAGCTGCGCCAGCGCAAGACCGCTGTCGAACAGGCCGGCATTGAAGAAATAGGGGCTGGTACGCCCGGACTTGAGGGTGAACTGACCGAAACGCAGAACACCGCGTTCGATGGCAAAGCGAATGAAATCGCGCTGGTACGCTTGCATGAAAAGTCCCGGACGGCACGGATTTAGCTAAATGAGGTGAGCTCGGGTATCATACATGCATGTGTTTTTGGGGGCCATTTATGCGGATCATCAGTGTGAACGTGAATGGTATTCAG
>CAZIZA010000164.1:0-8995 GCA_964543555.1 uncultured Pseudomonas sp. | reverse complement strand
CCACCGACGCTGGTCGTGCCATCAACCGTCGTGTTGAAGCTGAAGTAGAAGCCCAGATCCAGCAGTAATGCTTCTGGTGCTGCAAGAGAAACCCGGCTTCGGCCGGGTTTTTCGTTTTCGGTCATAAAAAAGCCCGCCATGAGATAGCGGGCGGGCAATATCCTCGCAGGTACGCGAAGCACTCAGGCATGCAGGAGCGTGGGCATGCCGATCACGGTGCTGCCGCGGGCGACTTCGCCGATCACCAGGATGGCCGGGCTTTTCAGGGCAAATGCTGCAGCGTCCTCCTGCATGGTCGCGAGGGTACTGCGGCATTCGCGCTGTTGTGGCAGCGAGGCGTTCTCGATCATCGCCACCGGCATTGCGTTGCGCATACCGCCGGCGAGCAGGCCGTCGCGAATATCCGCCAGTTTGGCGACACCCATATAGATCACCAAGGTGGTGCCGCTCTGCGCCAGTGCCGCCCAGTTCAGGCTGCTGTCGTCCTGGGTGTGGGCGGTGACCAGGGTTACGCCACGCGCCACACCGCGCAGGGTCAGGGGGATGCCGCAGTTGGTGGCGCCGGCCAGCCCGGCGGTGATGCCGTTGACCATCTCGACTTCGATGCCATGCTCGCCGAGCCAGTCGGCTTCCTCACTGCCACGCCCGAATATGCACGGGTCGCCGCCTTTCAGGCGAACCACGCACTTGCCCTGGCGTGCATAGCGCAGCATCAAATGATGGATGAAGGCCTGCGGGGTGGAGCGACAACCGCCGCGCTTGCCCACCGAGACGATACGCGCGCCCGGACAGTGCTCGAGCACGGCCGGGTTGACCAGATCGTCGATCATCACGATCTCGGCCTGATTCAAGGCTTTTACCGCCTTCAGGGTCAGCAGTTCCGGGTCGCCGGGGCCTGCGCCTACCAGCCAGACTTTTGCGCTCATATTTCTTGCCTCTAGGCGTTGATGACGACTGACTGGGAGGCCAGCAGACGCTTGATTTCGGGGATGCAGGAGCCGCAACTGGTGCCGCACTTGAGTTCCTGCCTGAGACCGTCTAGATCCAGGCCGCGCGCAATACCGGCGCACACCGCCCCTTCGCTGACGTTCAGGCAGTTGCACAGGGTCTTGCCGCGCATGTTGGCGCCAGCGTTGCCCGGCGGCGCGGAGACCGGGGCGAGCAGCCAGCGGCGCAGGTCAGCGTCGGCCTGGCCGTCCAGCCACAGGTTTCTGAGCCATTCGCTGGCGGCGGTTTCGCCGGCCAGGCGAATGCTGACGATACGGCCATCCTCGATGCGTACACGTTTGCCTACTGCACGGCGCGGGTCGTCGTAGGCCAGCACCGGACCTTCGTGCAGGCGCAGCAGGCGGTCGATCTGCGCCAGCAGCTCTGGCTGCGGCGCCACGGCGCTGGCGGCGCGGATCAGTAGAGCGGGGCGCTCGCGACCGGTAGGGGTGAGACTGGCGTAGGCGAACGCTTCGAATAGCGGGCGCAGGGCCTCGAAGCGGCTCTGTACGTCACCCTCGACCAGGGCGAACAGCTGCCAGGGCAGTTCCACCTTCTCCACCTCGACGCCGGCATGCTTGAGCTCCGGCTGTTTGGACAGCGGATCGAACGCTGGCTGGGTCAGCACGTTGGTGCCGAGGCCCTTGAGGAAGCGATCGCCCCAGTGCATCGGCAGCCAGGCCTGACCGGGACGCACCGACTCGTCGGCCTGCACCGGCAGGATCAGGCTGCCACGGCGGCTGCGCAGTTTGATCAGGTCGCCGTCCTGCAGGCGCCGACGCCGCAGTTCGTCCGGGTGCAGGCCGAGCACGGCAGATTCAACATGGCCGAACAGTTGTGCGGCGGTGCCGGTACGGCTCATACCGTGCCACTGATCGCGCAGGCGGCCGGTGTTGAGGGTGAGCGAATAGCGCGCCTCGCGCTTTTCCTTCAGCGCACGGTAAGGGTCGGCGTGGAACTGTGCCCGCCCGCTGGCGGTGGGAAAATTCCCGTCGGAATAGAGGCGTTGGGTGCCCTGGTACGCGCCTACCGGGAACGGCCACTGCTGAGGACCTTGATCATCCAACAGCGCGTAGCTCAGCCCCGAGAGGTCAAGATCGCGGTGGGCGGTCAGGTGTTTGTATTCCTCGAACAGCGCCTCGCTGCTGGAGAAGTCGAACAGGCTTGGCAGGCCGGGGCGAAGCAACGTTTCCAGGCGACGAGCAAAGTCGCAAGTGATATCCCAGTCGGGCCGCGCCTCTGCGGGTGCTGGCACGGCGCGGCGCACATGGCTAACGCGGCGCTCGGAGTTGGTCACCGTGCCGTCCTTCTCGCCCCAACTGGCGGCGGGCAGCAGCAGGTCGGCGTAGCGGCAGGTCTCGGTGGTGAAGAAAGCTTCTTGAACGACTACGAAGGGGCAGGCGGCCAGGGCCTCGTGCACCTTGCTCTGGTTCGGCAGCGACTGTGCCGGGTTGGTGCAGGCGATCCACAACGCCTTGATGCGGCCGTCGTGCACGGCATCGAACAGTTCGATGGCGGACAGGCCGGGTGTCTCCGGCAGGGCGTCGATGCCCCAGTAGGCGGCGACTTCGGCGCAGTGTTCGGCGTTGCCAGCCTCGCGATGCCCCGGCAGCAGGTTGCTCAGGCTGCCAGTCTCGCGGCCGCCCATGGCGTTGGGCTGGCCCGTCAGCGAGAAGGGACCTGCGCCGGGCTTGCCGATTTGCCCGGTGGCCAGGTGCAGGTTGATCAACGCGCTGTTCTTCGCGGTGCCGGCCGAGGATTGATTGAGCCCCATGCACCACAGCGAAAGGAAGGAGGGCGCACGACCGATCAGCTCGGCGCAGCGCTGCAGAGCGTCGAGGCTGATGCCGCAGATATCGGCGGTGGCAGCCGGGCTGTAGTCGCGCACCAGGTTCTTCAGCGCGTCGAAACCTTCGGTATGGGCGTCGATGTAGGCGCGGTCGACCCAACCCTCCCACAGCAGGATATGCAGGATGCCGTGAAACAGCGCGACGTCGGTGCCGGGCAGGATCGCCAGGTGCAGATCGGCCAGTTCGCAGGTGTCGGTGCGTCGTGGGTCGATGACGATCACCTTCATCTCCGGGCGGCGCTCCTTGGCTTCTTCCAGGCGACGGAACAGCACCGGATGGGCGTAGGCCATGTTGGAGCCGGCAATCAGCAGGCAGTCGCTCAGCTCGATGTCTTCATAGCTGCAGGGTGGGGCGTCGGCACCGAGGCTGCGTTTGTAGCCGACCACCGCCGAGCTCATGCACAGGCGCGAGTTGGAGTCGATGTTGTGGGTGCCGACCAGGGCACGGGCCAGCTTGTTGAAGGCGTAGTAGTCCTCGGTCAGCAACTGGCCGGAGATGTAGAAGGCGACGCTGTCCGGTCCGTGTTCGCGGATGGTCTCGGCGAACATCGCTGCAGCGTGATCCAGGGCGCTGTCCCAGTCCGTGCGTGAGCGGGCCAGACCCTTGCCCAGGCGCAGCTCGGGATAGAGTGCGCGAGCGTCGAGGTCGCCGGTCAGGTGCAGGGTCGACCCCTTGCTGCACAGCTTGCCGAAGTTGGCCGGGTGGCTGGGATCGCCGGCAACGCCGAGGATCTTCTCGCCGTCGTGCTCGATCAGCACGCCGCAGCCCACGCCGCAGTAGCAGCAGGTGGAGGCGGTGATTTGTGTGGAGGCCATGTTCGTGACTCCTGCAGGAAGAGGATGGGAGGGCATCGCGGCTAAAGCCCCTCCCACATGGCATTACGCCAGGGCCAGCAACACCCGGCCGTTTTCGACCTTGGCCAAGTGCCGGTGCGCGCAACCGACGTCCGGCGCCATGGCCTCGCCGGACTCCAGCTCGATCTGCCAGTTGTGCAGTGGGCAGGCCACGCGTTTGCCGTAGATCAGCCCCTGTGACAGCGGGCCGCCCTTGTGCGGGCAGCGGTCGTCGAGAGCGAAAACTTCGTCGCCGCTGGTACGGAAGATGGCGATGTCACCCTTGGGGCCGCTGACGATGCGCGAGCCGAGCAGGTTGATCTCGTCCAGGGCGCAGATATCCAGCCAGTTCATACGGTGGCCTCCATGAGTTGCACGACCTTGATGGGGTCGAACTCTTTCTTCAGCTGCGGCGTCTCGATGCGCTCCTTCCACGGGTCCTGCTCGAACGACAGGGCGTAGTGCAGGCGTGCGGCCAGGGCCTTGCGGTTGGCTTCGTCTTCCAGCACCGCCTTCTTGATGTGCTCCATGCCGACGCGCTGCAGGTAATGCACGGTGCGCTCCAGGTAGAAGGCCTCCTCGCGGTATAGCTGGAGGAAGGCGGCGTTGTATTCGCGTACTTCCTCGGCGGTCTTCACCTTGACGAAGAAATCGGCGACCTCGGTCTTGATCCCGCCGTTGCCGCCGATGTACAGCTCGAAGCCCGAATCCACACCGATGATGCCGACGTCCTTGATACCAGCCTCGGCGCAGTTGCGCGGGCAGCCGGAAACCGCCAGCTTGACCTTGTGCGGCGACCACATGTTGAACAGGTCGTGTTCCAGGTCGATGCCGAGCTGGGTCGAGTTCTGCGTACCGAAGCGGCAGAACTCGCTGCCGACGCAAGTCTTCACCGTGCGGATGGACTTGCCGTAGGCGTGACCGGAGGGCATATCCAGCTCTTTCCATACCGCTGGCAGGTCTTCCTTCTTGATGCCAAGGAGGTCGATGCGCTGGCCACCGGTGACCTTGACCATGGGCACCTTGTACTTGTCGGCCACATCGGCGATACGCCGCAGCTCGGACGGGTTGGTCACGCCGCCCCACATGCGCGGCACCACGGAATAGGTGCCGTCCTTCTGGATATTGGCGTGGGCACGCTCGTTGATCAGGCGCGACTGCGGGTCGTCCTTGGCCTCGCCCGGCCAGGTGGAGATCAGGTAGTAGTTCAGCGCCGGGCGGCACGTGGCGCAGCCGTTAGGCGTACTCCAATTGAGGAACTCCATGGTCTGCGCCATGGACGTCAGGTGTTGCTCGCGAATCGCCTTGCGGATCTGCCCGTGGTTGAGGTCGGAGCAGCCGCAGATGGCCTTCTCGCTCTTGGGCTTGACGTCAGCGGCGCCGCCGACGGTGCTGATCAGGATCTGCTCCACCAGGCCGGCGCAGGAGCCGCAGGAGCTGGCGGCCTTGGTGTGCTTCTTCACCTCGTCGACCGAGAACAGCCCGTTCTCCTGGATCGCCTTGACGATGGTGCCTTTGCACACGCCGTTGCAGCCGCAGATTTCCATGCTGTCGGGCATGTTGGCGGTCTTGTCGGCGCCCTGATGGCCGACGTCGCCGATGGCGCCCTCACCAAACATCAGGTGGTCGCGAATCTCGCTGACGTTGTGGTTCTCGCGGATCTGGCGGAAGTACCAGCCACCGTCGGCGGTGTCGCCATACAGGCAGGCGCCGACCAGCACGTCGTCCTTGATCACCAGCTTCTTGTACACGCCGCCGATGGGGTCGGAGAGGGTGATGGTCTCGGTGCCTTCTCCCCCCATGAACTCGCCAGCGGAGAACAGATCGATGCCGGTGACCTTGAGCTTGGTCGAGGTCACCGAACCCTGGTAGCGCGAGTAGCCGAGCTGGGCCAGGTGGTTGGCGCAGACCTTGGCCTGCTCGAACAGCGGCGCCACCAGGCCGTAGGCGATGCCACGGTGGCTGGCACATTCGCCGATGGCGTAGATGCGCGGATCAAAGGACTGCAGGGTGTCGTTGACCAGGATGCCGCGGTTGCAGGCGATGCCGGCGCTCTCGGCCAGTTCGGTGTTGGGACGGATACCGGCAGCCATCACCACCAGATCGGCTGGGATCACCTCACCGTCCTTGAACTTCACTGCACAGACGCGGCCTTCGCCGTTGTCCAGCAGCTCGGCGGTGTGCTTGGGCAGGAGAAACTTCAGGCCACGGTCTTCCAGGGACTTCTGCAGCAAACGGCCTGCGGTGCGATCAAGCTGACGCTCCAGCAGCCAGTCGCCGATATGCACCACGGTCACGTCCATGCCGCGCAGCTTGAGGCCGTTGGCAGCTTCCAGGCCGAGCAGGCCGCCGCCGATGACCACCGCGTGCTTGTGGGTCTTGGCGGTGTCCATCATCGTCTGGGTGTCGGCGATGTCGCGGTAGCCGATCACACCGTCCAGGTCCTTACCCGGAATCGGCAGGATGAAGGGGTTGGAACCGGTGGCGATCAGCAGGCGGTCGTACTCGGCCTCGCTGCCATCGTCGGCGATCACCCGGCGCGCCTTGCGGTCAATCTTGACCACCTTGCGCCCGAGCAGCAGCTTGATGCCGTTATCCGCGTACCAGTTGAGATCGTTGAGTATGATCTCCTCGAAGGTCTGCTCGCCGGCCAGCACCGGCGAGAGCAGGATGCGGTTGTAGTTGGGGTGCGGCTCGGCGCCGAACACGGTGATGTCGTAAAGATCGGGAGCGAGCTTGAGCAGCTCTTCGAGGGTGCGCACACCCGCCATGCCGTTGCCGATCATCACCAGCTTGAGTTTTTGCATGCCGGCCATCTCCTGAGTCATGGATCACGGAAAAAGGGTGGCTGCCAAAAATGGCAGGCCAGAAAAACAAAAAAGGCGTCCCGCTAGTCACCTAGCGAGGACGCCTTTGTCCTATCCCGTTCTATCGGGAAGCGCGCTGCTCGTCGTTGAGCCGCGCGCGTTAATCAAGTTGTACGGCTAGCAATGCAGCGCTTGTGCCAATTTGCCAAAACCGCAGATTTGGCGGGTTTCAGGGCGCGACATGACCGTGCAGCGCCGCTGCAGGCGCACCTTTTCAAGGCCATGAGCGCCGATTTGGTGCGGCGCTGGCCAATCAGCGGCTGAGTTCGACCTTGCCCGCCGTATGCTTGACCTGCATCGGCGCCTGCGTTGTGTTGGGTATGGCGTGAGTGGGAAGGGGAAGGGTGAGGAGTGGCCAGGCGCAGAGGCTGGCAATCAGAGCAGCGCGTTGAGCGCGTTGGCGCATAGCTGGCATTAGGGTTCCTCCCAAGGTAGCTCTGCGCCGGGGCTGCGCAGGTCTTTTATCGTTGTGCACTTAGGCGTAGCAGATGGATTAGCAACTGTCACGCCAACAGGTCAGTTATCCGACCACACGATTGACCTTGGGAAACTTGGCGCTGAACGGCGCTGGCATCGGTACCACCTTCGACTGTAGATAATCGAAGAACACGAAGCCGGATTTGGCCATCGCCACGAGAGCGCCATCAGCAGGACGGGTGATGCGGAAGGTAATGTCGCCACCGTACTTGTTGAAATCCATCACGCCGACTTCGAACAGTAACTGGTCGCGCGCATGAGCCTCTGCGCGATAGGTGGTAGCCAGGTCGGTGACGATGATGCCGGTGCCTTTGCCGTCGGTTTCGCGAATGCCGAACTCGAAGAGGAAGCGCGCACGCGCCTCGGAAATCATCGAGATCATCGAGTCATTGCCCAGGTGGTTGGCGCCATTGATGTCGGTCACCCGCACCGTGAGTTGCGTGCGGTAGTAGTACTGGTCTTCGGGAAAGTCGAGGGTCAGGCGTGCCATGGTCGAATCATCACAAAAGGAAGGCGGCGATTGTAAGCCGCGCCGTGCCTCAGCGGTGCAGGCTGTTGAGATGAAAGAAGGTGACACGGCCGCCTTCGTTGTCCTCGCCATAATTGTCCTGAATGTAGGCGCCGGCCTTGAAGTACAGGTACTGGTCACCCCAACTGCTGCTCAGTTGGCGATAGAAGGAACCGGCATCACCCTCGCTGCTGCTGACACTCACGCCAAGACGCCCACTGGGCGTAATACGCAGGTCATACCCGAAGCGTTCGCCGAGTTGCACATTTTCCGCCAGGAGAATGTTCTGCACGGCGGTGTCGCCCGGCTGGGCGCGCAGCAACAGCTCCAGACGCCCGACACCCCGACGGTAGTGATATTGCAGCTTGGCCAGCGGGTCATTCTGGCTGCCCGGTACGTCAGTGCTGTGGATCTGGCCAATCACCACCTTGTTGAGGCTGGGCACCTGGTCTATCCGCAGCACGGCACTGAGATAGTTATCTGCGTTGGCGTACAGCCAGTTACCGAGGCTGCCATCGCGACGTGTTTCGCGTAGCTCGCTGCGCGGGTAGTGGGCATCAGCCGTGGTGGAGCCGGTAACGGGGACCCAGAAGGTCACGCTGCCGTCGGCATTGCGCACAAAATAGCGGCTTTTATAGCCACTATTCAGGCGCTCGGTGGTGATGGTGGTAGGGGCTGGTTCGGTGGGAATCGACAGATTCCAGGTGGTGAGATCAAGCACGGGGTTCGCTAACTGTCAGTTCAATACCCTCGTTCGTCTCTACCATCGTCCAGAGGTTCAATCGCCCCATCCAGCGAGTTGGGACGATTGCAACTGCTCAGGCAGCGGGGCGTTGCTGGCGCTGGTAGAGAAATTCCAGCACTGCGGTGCGATAGGCGTGGTATTGCGGATCATTGGCCAGCACCAGGCGATCCCGTGGGCGTGGCAGTTCAACGTCGAGAATTTCGCCGACGGTGGCCGCCGGGCCGTTGGTCATCATCACGATGCGATCCGACAGCAGCACGGCCTCATCGACATCATGGGTAACCATCACCACGGTGCTCTGGGTCTGCCCGACGATGCGCAACAGTTCGTCCTGCAGGTGGGCACGGGTCAGGGCATCGAGCGCGCCGAAGGGCTCGTCCATCAACAGCACCTTAGGCTCCATCGCCAGTGCGCGCGCGATGCCGACGCGCTGCTTCATGCCGCCGGATATCTCATTGGGGTGTTTGTGCATGGCGTGGCTCAGGCCAACCATGTTCAGCGCCTGCTCGGTGCGGGCCTTGAGCTGGGCCTTGCTTTCGCGGGCGCCGAATACGCGCTCCACGGCCAGATGGACGTTGCCGTAGCAGGTCATCCAGGGCAGCAGGCTGTGGTTCTGGAACACCACGGCGCGCTCCGGGCCGGGGCCGTCGATTTCACGGCCATTGCAGATCAACCCGCCTTCGTTGGCGTCGAGCAGGCCGGCGATCAGGTTGAGCACGGTGGATTTG
>CAZIZA010000163.1:0-9001 GCA_964543555.1 uncultured Pseudomonas sp. | reverse complement strand
TGCGAATGGGCGCCGTTGATGCGTATGGTTAACGCCCCATCCGAGCCTGACAGGTCAAACCTGCTGCAGCGCCCCTCGGACGGGTGGCGGGAGCGGCCGGAGCGGTGCCGGTCGCGTGAAGCTTGCCGATTATAGCGGGCCGTACGTCTACACCCAAGGCTTTCCGTCTGTTTACTGTCTGCAGGGCTGATCCGTTTTAGGCCGCGCAGCAACACTGGGTGGCCATCATTGGCGTCAATTTGACTTTACCCAGGTTCAGCGCAATGCGGGCTGAGTGCTGCGTGTGCAGACAGTTGTTGTGACAAGAGGTCGCTTGGCCGGGACGGGGTGAGCCGCGATACTGGCGGCCCCTTGCCGCCCGGAAATTATGCCGATGACCTCGAAGAAATACCTGCTGCTTATCTGCGTCTGTCTGGCTCTGGCGGCCTGTGGCGGAGTCGATCCTGACTCACCGCTGGGCAAGCGTCAGGCTGCATTCAAGGAGATGCTCAAGGTCAGTGAAGATCTGGGCGGCATGTTGCGTGGCCGCCTTCCATACGACGAGGCCGGTTTCGTGGCGGGCGCTGCCGAGCTGGATCGCCTGGCTCGCGAGCCCTGGCAGTATTTCCCGGATGTGCGCGATGACGAGCGCAGCAAGGCCAACCCGGAGCTCTGGCAGCGCCAGGCGCAATTCCAGGCGATGGCGCGTGATCTGGAGCAGGCCACGGCTGCATTGGTGCAGGCCACCACGGTGCCGCCACTGCGTCGCTCTGCACTGGAGCCGGCGGTACGCGCCGTCGAGGAAAGTTGCGAGGCCTGTCATAAGGAATTTCGCGTCTATTGATCGATGATGTCCGTCTTGCCATGGATGCCGGGTTGCGAAGGCTGTGCCTGGGCAGTGGCTTCGATGGGCTGAAAGCCTGCTACACCGGCCAGTACCAACTTCCGGCCCAGGTGCTCAACCTCCGGGTGGTTGAAGAATGCCAGCAACTGCTCAGCGCGCTGGCGGCTGATGCCGGGATGCCGCAGCCATTCGGCGCGGCTGCGTGCCTGCAAGGTTGACCAGTCATCCTGCGCCTGCAGGTTCAGGCCCGATGGCGCCCCCAGTGCGGTTAGCCATTGCTGTAGTGGGCGCTGCCGGGCCTGATCGAAGGCCTGCTGCAACTGTGCGGCGCGGCGTGGGCCGATGCCCGGGACGTGTTGCAGTTGTTTTTCGTCAAGCGCCAGCCAGTCGAGCAGGCCATTGATGCGCTGGTTCGCCAGCAGCGTGCTCCAGGTGCCTGGCCCTACACCGGGCATGTCCAGCCCCTGCTTGCTCGACAGCCAGTTAAGCCGGGCATGGAACTGTTGCTGGCAGTCGGCGCTGAGGCGCCAGCAACTCAGGGCATGGTACTGGGCGGGGTTGGGTGCCAGCACGGCAGCCCGCTCCGTACTGCGCCAGATCACCTGATCAAGTCGCGGAATGGTCAGGCCTGCCAGGCGTATGGCCACTTGATCGCCAGGGCGTATGTCGAGTGTTTCCCAGGCATGTAGCGAACCCAGTGCGACACGGCTGATACGGCGCTCGTCGAGCCTGACTGCCTGCAGGTGCAGGATCGGCGTGATGCGACCGCTGCGGCCGATATTGAATTGCACTGCCTGGACCACGGCCAGGGCTTGCTCTGGTGGGTATTTCCAGGCAATTGCCCAGTGTGGTGCTTCGGCTTGCCAGCGTGTGCCAGCGGGGCGGGCACCCTGGCGCAAGACCACGCCGTCACTGGCGAAAGGTTGCGGGGTGGTGAACCAGTGCTGGCGCCAACGGCGCGCCTCTTCAAAACTCCCGACTGGTCGGGTGTGCTCCAGTGCATCGCGCAAGCCCAGTCGCTGCAGAGCCTGCAGGCGTTCGGGCATCTGCGCAGGCCCGTCCGGCCAGTCCCAGACGAACAGGCCTATGGCATCGGCTTCCTGTGCGCTCAGTGATTGTCGCGCCATCAGCCCGGCGACTTTACCCCGTGCGCCAGCGCCGCCATCGCGGCGCTGCACATGGCTGTCCAGGCGCCAGTAAAGTTCGCCCTGCAGCACCGCGTCGCGTGCTTCATGCAGTTGGTTGGGAATGGCCGGCAATTGCCGTGCGCGGGCAGTCCAGTCTTGGCCCTGACGCCCGTCCCCGCGGCTGATGGCCTGCTGCAAAACACCTGCGTGATAGACCAGGGTAACGGCCACGCCGTCGACCTTGGGCTGGAGCCACAGGTCGTCGCGGCTGGCGATCCATTCGCCCACTGCCGCTTCGTTCAATTTGCGCAGGCCGGTCTGTGCGATGGGGTGAGTAAGTTTGCCGGTGCTGCCAGCCAACGGCTCCGGTACTTGTTCGAGTCCGTCAGTAAAGCATTGCTGCCAATGTTCCAGGCGTTCGCGAGCCTGATCGTAGAGCGTATCGGCCACCAGCGATTGGCCGTGATTGTGGTAGGCGTCGTCCCAGTGGGCGACTTGCTGGCTGAGGGCGGCGAGTTCGACTTTGGCGCGACTGTCAGGCCAGTCGGGGCAAGGGATGGCCTGGGCAGCCAGGGGCAGGAGTGATAGCAGCAGGACAGATTTCATCGCGGAGCTTCCTTGCTCGAGGTCTTCACTGAGCCTAGCAGGCTCTATCGGCGTGTGCTGCCAGGGCGCCTGCGTAACTGATGCGAGGGCGGGTCTCTGGCGCCCACATGCTTGCTAATGATTCATCTTGTATGAGGTAAGTCTCTAATTTATTTGGTTTTTATTGTGGCCTGGGTAGGTGGGTGATAGATTCCCGCGCCTTCTCCACCCCCAACAAATGGATTTGCCCGGCGGGGGCGCATGGATAGCCGGGCCTCAACCCCTAGAGGTCTTCACAATGCGTATTGTTTCCGTTGCCTGTTTTGCCGCCCTGGCCTTCGCTGTTTTGCCGGCTCATGCCGCCGAGGTCGCCTCGATCCAGGCCAAATGCCAGGAGCAGATGGCTGCCAATCAGGATGGCCTGGCTCAACTCAAGCAGTTGGCAGCACTGGCTGGCAACGACAAGGCCAATGAAAACCTGGCTGCACTCGATGGCGGCTGTGAGCGTCTGAGTGCCGAGGCTGATGCCTCCACACAGGCTGTGGCACCTGAGCAACTGAATGCCACCAAGGATGCGCTCAAGGGCTTGAGTTCGATGTTCGGCAAATAAGCCTTCAGGCACGAAAAAAAGCCCCGCCAGATTGCTCTGGCGGGGCTTTTCCATTTTCAGGGCTTACAGGCCGGCGGCGGCGCGCAGGTCAGCGGCCTTGTCGGTGCGTTCCCAGGTGAAGGTGGTGAAGCTGTCATCGCCGACGGTCTTGGACTGCGGCGTGCGGCCGAAGTGGCCGTAGGCAGCGGTGTCCTGATACATCGGGTGCAGCAGGTCGAGCATCTTGGTGATGGCGTATGGGCGCAGGTCGAACACGTCACGCACCAGTTTGATGATCTTGTCTTCAGCGATCTTGTGGGTGCCGAAGGTGTTGATCGAAATGGAGGTCGGCTGGGCCACGCCGATGGCGTAGGACACCTGGATCTCGCAGCGCTCGGCCAGGCCGGCGGCGACTATGTTCTTGGCCACATAGCGGCCGGCGTAGGCAGCGGAGCGGTCGACCTTGGATGGGTCCTTGCCGGAGAACGCGCCGCCGCCGTGACGGGCCATGCCGCCGTAGCTGTCGACGATGATCTTGCGCCCGGTCAGGCCACAGTCGCCCACCGGGCCGCCGATGATGAACTGGCCGGTCGGGTTGATGTGGAACTGGGTGTCCTTGTGCAGCAGTTCGGCCGGCAGCACGTGCTTGACGATCAGCTCCATCACGCCGTCGCGCAGGTCGTCGTATTTCACTTCCGGGTTGTGCTGGGTGGACAGTACCACCGCATCGATGGCTGCGACCTTGCCGTTTTCGTAGCGGCAGGTGACCTGGGATTTGGCATCCGGGCGCAGCCACGGCAGCAGGCCGGACTTGCGCGCTTCGGCCTGGCGCTCGACCAGGCGGTGCGAGAAGCAGATCGGCGCCGGCATCAGTACGTCGGTTTCGTTGCTGGCGTAGCCGAACATCAGGCCCTGGTCGCCAGCGCCCTGATCTTCCGGCTTGGCACGGTCGACGCCCTGGTTGATGTCCGGGGACTGCTTGCCAATGATGTTGAGTACGCCGCAGGTGGCGCCGTCGAAACCGACGTCGGAACTGGTGTAGCCGATGTTGCAGATCACGTCGCGGACAATCTGCTCCAGGTCGACCCAGGCACTGGTGGTGACTTCGCCGGCAACGATGGCCACACCGGTCTTGACCAGGGTTTCCACGGCCACGCGGGCGTGCTTGTCCTGGGTGATGATGGCGTCGAGCACCGCATCGGAAATCTGGTCGGCGATCTTGTCCGGATGCCCTTCGGACACGGACTCGGAGGTAAACAGGGAATATTCGCTCATCTATCGGTTCCTTTCTTGCCGGAGGCTGGAGGCGCTATGCGCAGCGGGTTTGGCAAAGTGCCGTAATTGAATCTGAAAGCCGTTTTTCAGGCCGATGTACAAACTTTCGCCGGGCGTCAGGCCTGCGGCCGTCGCCCAGCGTGCCAGGTCTTCTTGCTCAAAACCGAGCCACAGGTCGCCGCAGGCTTCGCGCGCCCAGCTCTGGTCATGACTGCACAGCTCGCTGAGCAGCAGGCTGCCGCCCGGCGTGACCAGGCTAGCCAGCTTGCGAAAGGCCTCGGCCGGGGTGGCGAAGTGGTGCAGCACCATGTTCAGTACCACGCAATCGGCAGGCTGCTGTTCGTCCTGCAGCGCATCGGCCAGTTTCAGCTCGACGTTATCCAGACCGATGGCGGCGCAGCGCTGGCTGGCCAGTTCGAGCATGGCCGGGCTGTTATCCAGGGCCGTGACCTGGGCGAAGCGCCGCGCCAGTTCGGGCAGGAAGGCGCCATCGCCAGGCCCGATTTCCAGCGCCGTGGCGTCCGGCGCGAAGTGTAGGGCATCGAGCAGGGCCAGCAGGCTGTCGCGGTACTGCGGCAAACCCGCGATAAGATCCTGCTGGGCCTGGAAGCTGGCGGCCATGCGCGCGAAGAAGTCGCGGCTGACGGTGGCGCGCTGCTGGTGCACGGTGGCGATACGCGAATGCACATCGGCAGGCAGCGGCAGTTCATCGATATCGTCCAGCAGGGCGGCATGCAGGCGGCCGTTGGGCAGCGCGCGGCGGTAGAAGATCGCGTTGCCCTCGCGACGCGTGGCCACCAGCCCGGCCTGCGCCAGCACCTTGAGGTGATGGCTCATGCCCGACTGGCCAATGGCGAAGATCTGCGCCAGCTCCAGCACGCCGAAGGAATCGTTGCTCAGCACGCGCAAAACGTTCAGACGCAGTGCATCACCGCCGGCCTTGCACAGGGCGGCGAGCGTGTCGCAAGGGTCGAATTCCAACTCGGGTGCGCGCTGGGTCATGGTGGCGCAGTCTAGTCGGTCATTTTTCATACAGCAACACCAATATCAAAAAGTTTTGATATTGGTGTTGCTGGTTAGCCGGATGCCTCGCTCAGCGCAAGAAAGGCTGCAGGTGCAGGGCTCAGGCTGGCGCCGAGGCGCCACAACACATGCAGCTCGCGCTCGATCAGCAGATCCCTTACCGGCAGGTGGCACAGTTCACCGCTGGCCAGTTCGCGTTCCACCACCCGCTGTGACAGCCAGGCGATACCCTGGCCGTCGGCAAGCAGGCGTTTGAGCGCTTCGGTACTGCCGATGGCCATGCCAGCCTGTGGTTCCAGGCCATGCGCTCGATAGGCCTGCTCGATACTGGCGCGTGCACCGGAGCCAGGCTCGCGCATGTACAGCGGGTAATCCTGCAGATGTTCGGCCTGCAACACGCGGCTGCCGGCCAGTGGATGGCGTGGCGAAGCGACTGGCAGCAGGGCATCGCGCGCCAGCAAGCGGTGGGAATAATCGTTGCGTGCGAACGGGCCTTCGACGAACCCGAGGCTGATGCGGCCTTCGTCCAGTTGCCGGGTGACGACATCGGTATTGCTCACTTCCAGGCTGACGAATATCTGCGGATGCAGGGCGCGGAAGCGGGTGAGCAGAGGCGGCAGCAGGTAAGCACCGAGCGTGGCGCTGGCGCCCAGGTGCAGTGCGCCCTGTTCCAGTTGAGCGAAGTCGCGCAGGTCGCGTTCAGCAGCACGCTCCAGGCTGAAGATGCGCTGGGCGTAGTCGAGCAGGCGCAGGCCGCCCTCGGTCAGTTGTACGCCACGCGGCAGGCGATCGAACAGGCGCAGGTCGAGGCTGGCTTCGAGGTCGCGAATTTCCCGGGTGACCGCCGGCTGGCTGATGTGCAGGTGCTCGGCGCCGGCACTGATGCTGCCGGCCTCTGCCACGGCAAGGAAGACCTTCAGGTGATGGAGGTTCATGATTCATGCATAAGTGAAAGGTATGGGTAGGATGCTGAATATGTATTTTTCATATGGCAAGCCAATTCTTACCCTGGCGCCATCACTCATGCCACGGGGTCACCCGACCATGCTGCGCCCTTTTAGCCGTTTGTCCGAGCCGCTCGCCTTTATCCGTCACTTCACCCCCAACTGGTTCGCCGTGACCATGGGCACCGGCGTGTTGGCGCTGGTGATCGCTCATCTGCCCTGGCATCCGCCTGGCCTGGCATTGTTAGCGGAAGGGTTGTGGTTTGTCGCGGGCACTCTGTTCGCGTTGTTCAGCCTTTTGTTTGGGCTGCGTGTGGCACTGTTTCGCGACACCGTCTGGCCGATGCTGCTGCACCCGGTGCAGTCGATGTTTCTCGGCGCGATCCCGATGGGTCTGGCGGTGCTGATCAAGGGGCTGCTGCTGTTCGGCGTCCCGCGCTGGGGCGAGGCCGTCTATGCGCTGGCGCATGCCTTGTGGTGGCTGGATGCGGCGCTGGCGCTGCTCTGCGCCCTGCTGGTGCCCTATCTGATGTTCACCCGCCAGCATCACGCACTGGAGAAACTCACGGCGGTCTGGCTGCTACCTATCGTCGCACCTGAGGTCGCTGCCAGTACGGCGGGAGCGTTGGCGCCGCACCTAGACGCTGCGGCTGCGCAACAACTGTTGGCCGCCGGCTTCATCCTCTGGGGATTGTCGCTGTCGCTGGCGTTCTCGCTGATCACCCTGGTGCTGCTGCGCCTGGCCCTGCACAAGTTGCCGGATACCGATTTCGCCGCCACCAGCTGGCTGCCGCTGGGACCGCTGGCGACCGGCTGTTTGGGGCTGCTGAGCATGGGTCAGGCCGCGCCGCTGGCGTTCGCCGGCACACCCTTGGCCAGCGCTGCCTTGCTGGCCCGTGACCTTGGCCTGATCGGCGGCCTGGCGCTGTGGGGCGCGGGGCTGTGGTGGCTGGTGATCGCCACGTTATTCACCCGCCACTACATGCGCGACAGCATGCCTTTCAACCTGGGGTGGTGGGGCTTCACCTTTCCGCTCGGAGTGTTCGCCCTGGCTACCTTCGAGCTGCAGGCGCTGACCGGGCTGACATTCTTCACCGTGATCGGCGTGGCGCTGGCGATCCAGCTGGCGGCGGTGTGGTCGCTGGTGTTCAGTCGTACGCTCGCTGGCGTCTGGCATGGCGAGCTGTTTCAGGCACCCTGCCTGGGTGGTCCGGGCAGTCCGGCGGTGAGCGTTTTGAGCGAGTCAGCAGGCTGATTTGGTCTCTACGACCATCTGTCATTGCCCCATGGGGGCTCGCTGGGCGAAAATGGGCGTCTTTTTTCGCCCCCTTCATTCAGAAGCAGCCCCCGTAGGAGATTCAGCGATGCCCAGCCGTCGTGAGCGAGCCAATGCCATTCGTGCCCTCAGCATGGATGCTGTGCAGAAAGCCAACAGCGGCCACCCCGGTGCCCCCATGGGTATGGCGGATATCGCCGAAGTGCTGTGGCGCGACTACCTCAAGCACAACCCGAGCAATCCGACCTTCGCCGACCGCGACCGCTTCGTGCTGTCCAACGGCCATGGTTCGATGTTGATCTACTCGCTGCTGCACCTGACCGGCTACGACCTGTCCATCGATGACCTGAAGAACTTCCGTCAACTGCACAGCAAGACGCCGGGCCACCCCGAGTACGGCTACACCCCGGGCGTCGAGACCACCACCGGCCCGCTCGGCCAGGGCATCGCCAACGCCGTCGGTTTCGCCATCGCCGAGAAGGTGCTGGGCGCGCAGTTCAACCGTGAAGGCCACGACATCGTCGACCACAACACCTACGTGTTCCTCGGCGACGGCTGCATGATGGAAGGCATCTCCCATGAAGTCTGCTCGCTGGCCGGCACCCTGGGCCTGGGCAAGCTGATCGCCTTCTACGATGACAACGGCATCTCCATCGACGGTGAAGTCGAGGGCTGGTTCACCGATGACACGCCGAAGCGCTTCGAAGCCTACGGCTGGCAGGTGATTCGTAATGTCGACGGCCACGACGCCGATGAGATCAAGATGGCCATCGATACTGCACGCAAAAGTATCGATCAACCGACCCTGATCTGCTGCAAGACCACCATTGGTTTTGGTTCGCCGAACAAGCAGGGCAAGGAAGAGTGCCACGGTGCGCCGCTGGGCAACGACGAAATCGCCCTGACCCGCGCCGCGCTGGGCTGGAGCCACGGTCCGTTCGAAATCCCGGCCGATATCTACGCCGAGTGGGACGCCAAAGAAGCGGGCGCTGCCGCCGAAGCCGCCTGGAACGAAAAGTTCGCCGCTTATGCCGCTGCGTTCCCCGAGCTGGCGGCCGAGTTCAAGCGCCGTATCGCCGGTGAGCTGCCGGCCGATTTTGCCGAGAAGGCCGCTGCCTACATCAAGGACGTCGCCGAGAAGGGCGAGACCATCGCCAGCCGCAAGGCCAGTCAGAACGCGCTGAATGCCTTCGGCCCGCTGCTGCCGGAGTTCCTTGGCGGTTCGGCCGACCTGGCCGGCTCCAACCTGACCCTGTGGAAAGGCTGCAAGGGCGTCTCCGCCGAAGACGCTTCCGGCAACTACCTGTTCTACGGCGTGCGCGAGTTCGGCATGAGCGCGATCATGAACGGCATCGCCCT
>CAZIZA010000162.1:0-9065 GCA_964543555.1 uncultured Pseudomonas sp. | reverse complement strand
CAGTTGAACCTCTCCATCGTGGCACTTTGTTGCCGTAAACCGCAAGCCGCAAGGGGCGCGGTCACCAGGGACGGGGAAGTCCCTTTCATTCGCTAAGCCCGCGCCGAGCCAGAGGCCGGCAACCAGCGGTACAGCGTCGGAACCGAGACGCCGAGGTTCTGTGCCACCTCCCTGGGTGGCATGCCGCTGGCGAGCAGCTTCCTGGCCGACTCGATCTTGCTTGCGGTCATCTTGGGCTTGCGTCCCCCCTTGCGACCGAGTTGACGGGCCACTTCCAGCCCGGCGCGGGTGCGCTCGACGATCAGATCGCGCTCCATCTCGGCCAGGCTGGCCATCACGTGGAAGAAGAACCGGCCTGACGGCGTGCCGGTGTCGATCGCGTCCGTCAGGCTCTTGAACTGAACGCCCTGCTGCTGCAACTCGCCCACCAGATCGACCAACTGCTTGACGCGGCGGCCCAGGCGGTCCAGCTTCCACACCACCAGCGTGTCACCCTCGCGCAGCATTTCCCGCGCCTTGGCCAGGCCGGAACGCTCGGCTCGCGTGCCGCTGATCTGGTCCTCGAAGACCTTCTGGCAGCCCGCCTGCCTCAACGCTTCAAGCTGCAATTCAAGGTTCTGGTCCTGCGTCGAGACGCGCGCATAGCCGATCAGCATCGGGGGCCTTTCTTATCGAAACTCGTTGGTATCGAGTTCAATCAAGACCGGGCACGCACCGCGAGATACCAGCTACGACGACAGCCTGCTGAAAGCACTGGCTGACCCGAAGGAAGCAGCCGCCTACCTCGACGCCGTGATGGAGATGGAGAACGCCAGCACCCTGACGCTCGCGCTACGCCAAGTCGCCCAGGCACAGGGGCTGAATGACGCGAAAATCAAAGTGAAGACGGGAGAAAAGCCTCTGCTTGACGTCCTAAACAACAGGGAAGAACTGACCATCGATGCACTGAACCGAGCTCTGCACGCTCTTGGCCTACGCTTAAGCTTCAAGCCTGCGCCAGAAGCATCTCAGAAAAGCTCATGAGGACAGAGGCAAACGGGCTGCATGCTTGGCGGGCTGGGTTAGTGATGAGTTTTGGTTACGCGAGGACGTGGATACAGGCTAACTCTTCCTCGGTGACGCCTGCCCAGTTCGAGATATTGGCGGCGACAGACATGAGGCATAAGGCGGCAGCCTTCTGCTTGTCCCCATTCAGGCGGTGCTGCGCCAATTTGCTGGCGATGCCCAGCAGAGCTGCGAACGACGCTTCGAGGCTGTAGCCGTCAATCTCGGCGGTGATGCGATTCGTGAGCTTGGCCTCTTCCTCTTCGTCCCGCGCAAGCGATTGAAGAATCTTGAGTGTGGCGTCGAGGTTTTCCTGGGTGATGTACTGGTTCATGTTTTTTGACAAAAAAGCCCGCACAGATGGCGGTCTGGGACAAAAACCCAGCGCGGTGCCGGGTCGGTGGGTTGAATCGAAAGCGCGCTTACGCGGTCAACGCAGGTGTGCTCTGCTCCATCCTGGCCTTGAGGTCGGCTAGGCCCTGATTCGAGATCAGGCAGGCGCCCCCCTCCATGAGCGACTTTACCTTGCTGGCCTGGGGGACCGCGCGTCCTGGAAACCCTCCCCCCGGCCCCCCTCCCCAGAACAGCCAGGCCCGAGCACACGCTACCAACCGGCATCCTGCTGGTGCCCTGTTCCGAGGTTCCACGGCTTCGCCGTTCCACCCCGGTTGAGTTCAAAAAAATACCGCTGAAAACTTTCTTCGGAAGAAAACGGTAACCCCCGAAAAAACTACAAACCCTACGGGCTACCCGGCCGCTCGTTGGCGGCTACGGCTTCGCCACCTTCATACATACGGACGGTACTTTTACGGTTTTACCGGCAAGCCACTCGGGCGCTGTTCGCATCCTTGTAGCCAACCTCGACGGCGACCTCAGCCCAGGTCTTGCCCTGGGCGCGCAGCAGCCGGGCCGTGGCACGCTTCTGCTCCGCGTTACCCACGTACTCGGCACGAGTCGGCCCCCCAGCCGCTTCACGCTGCTCTACGCGGCGCTGGACTTTGCGCTCAGCGTCGCGCCGGGCCGCCTCGCCACGGCTGACGATGGTGGCCAACTGGCGTTCCTCGTCGGGCGTGATGCCGAACCGCTGGATCAGCGTGTCGTTGCGCCACTTGTAGCGCGGGTCCACCTGCACGCCCGCGTACTCGACCGTTTCCCCCCGGCCCATGCGCCTCATGCGCGCAACCACGGCTGAGGCCGAGGCGTTGATGTCGCGGAATGACCAGTGCGGCGCGAACTCGCGCCCGAGCACGCGCAGCTCGTCGTAGAAGCGCGGCACGTTCGGCACCGCTTGCGCCAGAAAGCTGGCCCCGATGAACACCGCCAGATCACGCGAGCCATCCGGCGCGCCCTGGGTCCAGCCGCGCAGCCTGGCCAGCGTGCGCAGGTCCGCCAGCCGGTCCCAGGCGAGCTGCGCGCCGATGAACGGGCGCAGGTGGCCCAGCGCACCCGTGTCTATGGCCGTCAGATGGCCCTTGGTGCGCGTCGCGGAGCGTTTCTGGTACTGCGGGTCGGCCGCACGCTCCGCGCGCTCCTGGCGCAGTTCCTGGAGCTTGGCGCGCGTCAGCGGCAGCAGGGCGTCGGCCAGCTGGTTGAAGTCGTAGCGCGTGCCGGCGCGGTAGACCACGCGCACGACCTCGCCGCTGCGGCTGTTGACGGTCTGGTCCAGGCGCAGCACGCGCGACGCATCCAAGGCGTTCGGGTCGGCCCCCAGGCCCGCCAGGCGCCGGCCAATCTCGTGCTGCACCAGCGACCAGCGCGGCAGCGCACGCGCCGGCAGACCGCTGTCGAGCACCCACTTGGCCTGCAGCCCACGCCCCGAGAACACCACCAGCGACGGCTCGGGCAGGCACATGGCCTCGCACAGCCTCAGCAGGCGCTCCAGCAGTGCCTCCGGACTCAGGCCGGCGAACTCGGGCAGCTTGTACGTGTCGAGGTCCACGAACAGCAGGCCCACGCGCATGAAGTGCAGCAGCCGGCGCGTCGGCGCCCAGAACTCGGCCTGGCTGATCCAGGTGTCAATCGACTTGTCGCAGGCGTCGATGACGAAGCCCATCGCATGGACCGGGAAGCTGCGCTGTCGCTTCGTGGTCCGGCCCGCGTCCTGCGTGAGCAGCGCAAAGTAGGCGCTGGAGCTGTCCGAGCGCAGGTAGTGCGCTGGCTCAATCCAGCTCTCGAACAGGGGTTGTTGTGGGTAGTTGTTCTTCAATGCGGACATGTGGGTTCCTCCATGTCCGCCTCGCGCTATACTTGGCGCATCGGACATTCCGAGCGCCTCGCACCCCCTCCTGCCGCCAAGCTGAAAGGGTTCGAGGCGTTTTTGTTTTGTGCGTCTGCCGACCATCGGCAGACCAGCCACTATAGCGCCGAGGGCGGTTCTGACCAGCCCGCAACCGGGCGGATTCGGACGCTATGGCCGGATTTGAGGGTGGAGACTCCATCAACGACTCATGCCCGGGCCGTCCCGCTCCCGGCCACGCGGCGCTGGCCGCTCCTGACGATGCGCCTGCACCGCGGCCTTGTCCAACGCCTGTTTGAGGCGCTCCAGGTACGCGGGAGCGGCGGTGGCGACCTGCCCAGGGCAGTCGTGGGCCAGGACATAGGGCTGGCGCCCGTCGTCGCGGGTGTGTGGGGGCTTCTGGTTCGTGAAGCCCGCCAGCCGCCCGTAACGGTGACTGTCGGCGCTGTTCAAGTCGCCGCCGTACTGCTCCGCCAGGCCCTGCGCCGCGAGGCGGCGCACGTCCGCAGACAGCGGCTGGTCCGCCAGCTTGACCCAGGCCTGGTAGTGGCCGGGGCTGGTTTCGAGGGTCGCGGCAGGGGCGAAGCCGGCGGCCGTCATGCGCTCCAGCGCCTGCGGCTTGAGGTCATCGACCAGCACGAGGCCGTGCTCGCCAGCGGGGCGGATGTACACGTCGTGGCCCTGGGCGTTCAGGCGCTTGAGCCAGGCAGCGGACTGCACCAGGTCGACCCTGCTCCAGGCCCGGTGCATCATCTGGCCGGTCCTGGCCTCGCGGAGGCCCACCTCGAAGCGCTCCACGCCCAGCGCCGTTACCTGCCTTTCGAGGGCTTCAAGGCTGCGATCACGGCGGGTTTCAGGTGCTCGGCGACCGCTCTCGGGTCCAGCTGGTTCTGCACGGTCGGCGGGGCCAGCCAGAGCCAGAATCCGCTCACGAGCGCCGCTGTGGTCAGCCCCGTCATCACGGCCAGGCCGTAGTGCTGCCACTCCATCCGCGTCCCGGCCTGGTTCAGGCGATCGGCGGCCGTCTGCGCTGCCTGGGCGGCGTCCCTCCAGCTCGCGGCGGCCGTCTCGATCTGCCGGCTGAACTGCTCGCCCTGCTCCCGGCTCTTGCGGTCGATCTCGGTCAGCGTCTGCCGCGTCTCCTCCGCCAGGGCGGCCATCGCCTGGGCCAGCGGCTCCAGCGTCGCGGCCAAGTCCTCCGCGCTCTGGTGCTTGGCCTGTCTCACGCTCTCGATCTGGCTCGCCAACCGCTCGAGCCGTGTCTCGTTCGATGCTGCGGCGGACTGCCGCAAGGTCTCGGTCTTGCTCATACGCTACCCCTCGTTTGGCCAGCCCTGCGGGGCTGTAGGCCTTGCCCAGGTCACTGCCCTTCATGGTCACGCCGTCCAGGCGGTACGACAAGCCCGAGAGCTTCGCCCCGCCCAGCTGAGCCACGGGGATCAGCTCCACGCCTGCCGCTTCCAGCCGCTCCTGGTACTCGGTGAAGCTGTGGCAGCCCTGCGCGGCGCCCTCGCACAGCTGCTGCAGCTGCTGGCGGGTGGACGGCTGGCCGGTGCGGACCTGGGCCTCGATCTCGCCCTTGGTCGGCGCTCGGCGTTCCGCTTCGAGGCTCGGGGCCACCCGTTGCAGGCCGAAATCGCGCTCGATCTCTCGCATCAGGGTTTCCTGCCGCCGGTAGTCATGCCCATCGCTGACCACCGCGCCGCCGTGGGTGATGCGGTTGGCCAGGATGTGGATGTGCTCGTGCTCGGTGTCGGTGTGCCGGGTGATGACGAACTGGTTGTCCTTGAAGCCCATCCCGCGCAGGTAGCGCTGGCCGATCTGCCGCCATTGCTCGTCCGTCAGGTGTTCACCGGGGGCAGCCGCCAGCGACACGTGCAGCACGGCCTTGCCCAGGTTCGGCCGCAGTTTGCGGATCTCGCCAAATTCGGCGGCGAGTGCTCGCGGCTGCTGCCCCGCCATGTTGCTGTCGATGACGTGGCCCTTGTCCTCCCTGAGGTCGTACTCGAGCGCCCCACGGAAGCCCCGGCCTTTGGCGGCTTTGGCGATCATTCCAGGCCACCTGCGCCCAGTAGCGCCAGGCGCAGCCGCCCGACTTCGCCGGCCAGGCGCTGCAACAGCGCATCGGCCACGGTCACGGGCTCGCCGCTGTGGGCCAGCCTCGCCAATTGGTTGAGGTTGGCCGACAGCCGTGCCAGTTCGGCGTACTGCTCGCGGTTGATGGCAGGCACCGGGGGCGACGGTAGGCGCCGGGATAGCGCAGCTTCCCGCAGCCACTGCGCCGGGGTCATGCCCATCTGCTCGGCCTTGGCTCGCAAGGCGGCGTATTCGTCAGCCGATACGCGAACGCCGATGGTCGAAGCGCGCACGGCGGCGGGGTCGCCCTTGGGGCGGCCGCCTTTGCCTTTGCGCGGTGGGGTGACTTCTGCCGTCATGAATGAGCCTCCAGCGAGTGAGTGCGGCGGGCGGCAGGGAGCGAAGCGACGGCCGCCGGGGTGCAGGGGCGTAGCCCATGCCAAGCCGTTTGAGCGCAGCGAAAACATGGCTTGCTACTAACCCAACTGCGCGCCGACTTCTCGCTCATCATACGGCCGCAAACGCCAGGGGTAAAGCGTCTCGCCTGCCTCAGCCGAACAGCTCGCTGTGCGATCCCAGTCTCGCCAGGCTGAGGATATCGACCTCCGACTGGCGGTAGATAAGCAGCAGGTCGGGCTTGACGTGGCATTCGCGATAGCCCGCCCAGTTGCCACTCAGGTCATGGTCGCGATACCGGGTTTCGAGTGTCTGGTCGGTCGCCAGTGCCACCAGGACCGGCCTCAGATCGCCATCAAGGGTCGCACGGTGCTTTCCCTTGGCTTCGCGCTTGTAGTCCCGTTTGAAGGCCGTGGAGCGCTCAATCGTCCGCATGCAGGTCAGCCATCAGATCATCAACGCTGGCAAACCGCTTGCCTCGGCCGGCTTCTAGCTCCTCGATGGCCTTGCGGGTCGTGCGACTGGGCGCTTTGACGGTGAACGGCAACTTGCGGTCATCGGCTACGCGCACCATCAGCAGGCGGATGGCGTCGGAGATGGACAGGCCCATCGCTTCGAGAGCGGCGGCAGCCCGTTCCTTGGTCTGGGTGTCGATCCGGGCGCGGACATAGGTGTCGGCAGTGGTCATGGTGGCCTCCCTGGAAGGGGGTTAAAAGCCTTATTGTAGTCACAAAATGACCACGATAAAAGGGATTTTTTTCCATTTTTCCTGCTGAACCACTCCCCCAGATTCAGATAAGGGCGTTTATCCGAAGGTCATATTGATAACGTTGATTTTCCATAATGGCAACAAAATTAGGTAGGAAATAGGGGTCTGAGGCGCAGTGGAACAGTGAACCGGGTAAGGGGCGTTGTTATGCACAACCTGGGCTGCGACGGTAGTAGCCGTTGACGTGCGTCCCGTTTGATCGCGTATACCCGTTGACCCAAACCATGTGACACCCTCCAGTCGGGGTGTAGCTACCTGAAGACGTGCCTGAACTGGTGCCTGTACCTGAAGATGTGCTTGAACCGGTCCCAGATGACGTCGAAGTGCTATTTACCGACCAGCTAGGGAAATCTCCACCAGAGCAGGAGGTGGGGACCGTAGCCTCTATACCGTTGCGGTAAACCCATGGTGCTATAGCTGTTTCACTCCAAAGCCCTAAACCTGCAGCCTTGGCAGCGTCCTGGGCTGCCGCGTAGGCATTACGCATGCTCGAATCGATCTCGCACTTGTAGGCTTCGTAGTACCAGGCTGAACCGGTGGCGACCTGGTCTAGGTTCACCAAGGTGCAGTCAGATGTGAACACTGACCCTACGATTCGACCGTATCTGTCCTTCTTCGCGTAGGTGACAGTGACTGGTTTATTCAGTGTCAAAGAGGCAAGCCGATCTCGCGACTGTGGTCCGTACGCTTGACCCAGCTCTGGGGCATCGATGCTGTCGAGCCTGATCGATGCTCCTGCGACGGTCAATGTGTCACCATCGTGCACACCGCTGACTGTGCCTGTGAGCCGGCTACCGCCCACTGTGTAATTGCAGAACGTGGATGGCACTGCAGAGGCTGTCGTGACAGTGCCCAGTGCAGCATTCAAGTTGTCGTTCGGCGCGGCAGCGGTCAGTGCGACCTCTGGCGTAGGGTCCGAGGTCGCCGTGGTTGGGGTTGTCGCGGCATCGCCGCCAGAACCACCTCCACATGCGGTGAGGGCGATCGCTGCCACAACTAATGATATCCTGATTATTTTCTTCATAGATAAAGTTAATTCTTAATTGACCACTAGTCTAGCAGACGCTGAGCTCAGTGTTCCAGTTGGGGTCGCTTCAGGAAAGGGAAAAAATCGTACGCCAAGGGTGTGAAGTTTCAGGTTGAGGTCGGGGTCTGAGGCGTAGTGGGGGTCGCTTCAGGAAACGGATTGCAAAGTACGTTAAGCCCGTGCTGAAGCGGAGGCCGGCAACCAGCGGTACAGCGTCGGAACCGAGACGCCGAGGTTCTGCGCTACGTCCCTGGGTGGCATGCCGCTGGCGAGCAGCTTCCTGGCCGACTCGATCTTGCTTGCGGTCATCTTGGGCTTGCGTCCCCCCTTGCGACCGAGTTGACGGGCCACTTCCAGCCCGGCGCGGGTGCGCTCGACGATCAGATCGCGCTCCATCTCGGCCAGGCTGGCCATCACGTGGAAGAAGAACCGGCCTGACGGCGTGCTGGTGTCGATCGCGTCCGTCAGGCTCTTGAACTGGGGGTTCGGGGAGCAATGGAACAGGGAACCCACTTAAGGCCGAAAAGCTAATTCTGGTGAGGCTTTGCGCAGAACGCGCTGCTTTGGTTCGACAAACACAGCCTTGCTAGTCACAGGCGAACTTTGATTGCAAAGACGGGTTTTCTGTACCGATTACGGGCGATTTTTGCCGCACACATGGCGAAAAAGGCAAGGTTCGGCAAAACGAAAGTTTTATCGAACCATTGCAAGTGACGGTGACATCGAAAGGTGGATCATTAGTTGGCTTCCTCCGGGCTTAAGTCGGTTGGCTGTTCCATTGCTCCCCGAACCCCAACTGCACGCCCTGCTGCTGCAACTCGCCCACCAGATCGACCAACTGCTTGACGCGGCGGCCCAGGCGGTCCAGCTTCCACACCACCAGCGTGTCACCCTCGCGCAGCATTTCCCGCGCCTTGGCCAGGCCGGAACGCTCGGCTCGCGTGCCGCTGATCTGGTCCTCGAAGACCTTCTGGCAGCCCGCCTGCCTCAACGCTTCAAGCTGCAATTCAAGGTTCTGGTCCTGCGTCGAGACGCGCGCATAGCCGATCAGCATCGGGGGCCTTTCTTATCGAAACTCGTTGGTATCGAGTTCAATCAAGACCGGGCACGCACCGCGAGATACCAGCTACGACGACAGCCTGCTGAAAGCACTGGCTGACCCGAAGGAAGCAGCCGCCTACCTCGACGCCGTGATGGAGATGGAGAACGCCAGCACCCTGACGCTCGCGCTACGCCAAGTCGCCCAGGCACAGGGGCTGAATGACGCGAAAATCAAAGTGAAGACGGGAGAAAAGCCTCTGCTTGACGTCCTAAACAACAGGGAAGAACTGACCATCGATGCACTGAACCGAGCTCTGCACGCTCTTGGCCTACGCTTAAGCTTCAAGCCTGCGCCAGAAGCATCTCAGAAAAGCTCATGAGGACAGAGGCAAACGGGCTGCATGCTTGGCGGGCTGGGTTAGTGATGAGTTTTGGTTACGCGAGGACGTGGATACAGGCTAACTCTTCCTCGGTGA
>CAZIZA010000161.1:0-9098 GCA_964543555.1 uncultured Pseudomonas sp. | reverse complement strand
CCGGAACTGCAGGGCATAACCGCGGTGGATGATGTCCTCCTGCTTGACCGACAGCGGCAGGCCGCTGGCGATACGGATCTGCTCACGCACGACGTCGATGCCGGTGATTTCCTCGGTGATGGTGTGTTCCACCTGCACCCGGGTGTTCATCTCCATGAAGTACACCTCGCCTTCGGCGAGCAGGAACTCCACGGTGCCGGCG
The DNA here is from genome assembly GCA_964543555.1 of uncultured Pseudomonas sp. Lineage (GTDB taxonomy): Bacteria > Pseudomonadota > Gammaproteobacteria > Pseudomonadales > Pseudomonadaceae > Aquipseudomonas. The sequence goes on along the minus strand of CAZIZA010000161.1, from coordinate 8,896 downwards.
TTCTCGTAGCCTACGGCCTGCGCGGCGCGCACGGCCAGGTCACCGATATAGGCGCGCTGCTCGGGGGTGAGCTGCGGGCTGGGGGCGATTTCGATCAGCTTCTGGTTGCGGCGCTGGATCGAGCAATCGCGCTCGTACAGGTGCACGGTGTTGCCGAAACTGTCGGCGAGGATCTGCGCCTCGATATGCTTCGGATTGACGATGCATTTTTCCAGGAACACTTCGGCGCTACCGAAGGCCTTGGTCGCCTCGGAAATGACCCGCGGGTAAGCCTGCTCCAGCTCCTCGCGGCTGTTGCAGCGGCGGATACCACGACCGCCACCACCAGAGGTGGCCTTGAGCATCACCGGGAAGCCAATGCGCTCGGCTTCACGCAGGGCTTCGGCCAGATCGGCGACGTTGCCTTCGGTGCCCGGGGTGCAGGGCACGCCAGCGGCCATCATGCTGCGCCGGGCTTCGGTCTTGTCGCCCATGCGGCGAATGACTTCGGCGCTCGGGCCTATGAATTTGATTCCGCGTTCGGCGCAGATCTCTGCAAGTTCGGCGTTTTCGGAGAGGAAGCCATAGCCCGGATGAAGCGCATCGCAGCCGGTTTCCACGGCCAGATTGACCAGCTTGCGCGGGTTCAGATAGCCGGCCAGCGGATCCTCGCCAATGCTGTGCGCTTCGTCGGCACGTTTGACATGCAGCGCATGACGGTCCGCGTCGGAGTATATCGCTACCGAGCGTATGCCCATTTCGGCACAGGCCCGTACGATGCGGACGGCAATTTCACCGCGGTTGGCGATCAGTATTTTTCTTATCACGATCCAATCCTCAGCGCAGAGCTGCAAGGCTCGCTGCAACAGTTGGTTGCAAAGCTGGTGAAACCCTATCCGGCTGTACGAATTAACAAAAATGAATAATTATTTGATCGTGCATAAGTAATTACTTATGAATTGACCGAGCGAGGACGAAACCGTGCGTAAAACCCTGCTGCGCATGACCTTGCGCCAGCTCCAGGTGTTCCGCGCCGTGTGCGAACACGGCTCCTATAGCCGCGCAGCCGAGGACATGTCACTGACCCAACCGGCCGTGAGCCTGCAGATTCGCCAGTTGGAGGAGTTGGTCGGTCAGCCGCTGTTCGAATACGTGGGCAAGAAGCTCTACCTAACCGAAGCCGCCGAGGCACTCAAACGGGCCAGCAGCGATATCTTCGGGCGCCTGGAGAGTCTGGACATGCAGCTGTCCGACCTGCAGGGCTCACTGCAGGGGCAGCTCAATCTGTGTGTGGAGTCCAGTGCGAAATACTTCATTCCCCACCTGTTCGCCGAATTTCGCCGCCAATACCCGGAAGTCAGCCTGAGCCTGACGGTGGTCAACCACGCCCTGGTGGTGCGCCGCCTGACCCAGAGCCGCGACGACCTGATGATCATGAGTCAGGTGCCACAGGACATGGCATTGGACTTCATGCCCTTTCTCAACAACCCGATCATCGCCGTGGCGCCGCCGGGGCATGCGCTGTGCACGTCTGACACCCTGCAACTGCAGGATCTGACGGTCTATCCCCTGCTGATTCGCGAGAGCGGCTCGGGCACGCGCCGTGCCTGCGAGGAGTTCTGCCACCAGAAGCGTGCGCACTTCTCCCAGACCCTGGAAATCGGCTCGCTGGAAGCGCAGCGCGAAGCGGTTCTGGCCGGGCTTGGGATCGCGCTGTTGCCACGTCATGCCGTGCGTCTGGAGCTGCAGCATGGCTTGCTGCGTGAGCTACCGGTGGCCGAGTTACCGCTGCAACGCAGCTGGTGTGTGGTGAATATTCGTGGCAGGCGCCTGTCGCCTGTGGCGCAGGCGTTCGTTGACTTCATTCGCAACGAACGTGCGGCCATCGTCAGGCTTGGAGAGCGCTTCCAGAACAGTGCGGCGTGAGTGCTCAGGCCGCGCTGCGCTGCCCGTCGACCCGATAGCTGCCCGGGATCAGCTCGGGAAAATCAGCCAGCTCGCGTTGCAGCTGGCACTGCTCGGCGTAGTGCTCGATGGCCCGACGGTAGGCCATGCGCCGTTGATCCTGCAGTTTGCGCCGGGTCTTGGCATCGGGTTGGTCGTGCAGGTGCGCGTCATCGAAGATACGAGGCATCTCGGTTCTCCCGGAACGAGGACTGGAGGCCTCAGCTTGCTCCGGGCAGATGACGCTTTGACGGCGTGCAGATGAACAGCCGGTTAAATCCAGTCAGTCCTCGCTGCTGCGCAGCGATTTGGGCGACAGACGCAGACTGCGCAGGCTGCGTTTGACGCTCTTGAGGTGATTGACCAGGCTTGGCCCACGCGCCATGGCCACGCCCATGGCCAGCACGTCGATCACCACCAGATGGGCGATACGCGAGGTCAGCGGGGTGTAGATCTCGGTATCTTCCTGCACGTCGATGGCCAGGTTGACCGTCGACAGTTCTGCCAGCGGCGTCTGGCTGGGGCACAGGGTGATCAGGCTGGCGCCGGACTCACGCACCAGGTTGGCCGTGATCAGCAGATCCTTGGAGCGACCGGACTGCGAGATGCACACTGCCACGTCACCCGGCTGCAGGGTGACCGCACTCATGGCCTGCATGTGCGGGTCGGAATAGGCGGCGGCGTTGAGCAGCAGGCGGAAGAACTTGTGCTGGGCGTCAGCCGCCACTGCACCGGATGCACCAAAACCGTAGAACTCCACGCGCTGCGCGTTGGCGCAGGCGGCGATGGCACGTTGCAGCGCCTCGGGATCAAGCTTCTCGCGCACTTCCATCAAGGTGTGCAAGGTGGTGTCGAAGATCTTCAGGCTGAAGTCGGCGACCGAGTCATCTTCATGAATCGCGAACTGCCCGAAGCTGGCGCCGGCAGCCAGGCTCTGCGCCAGTTTCAGCTTGAGATCCTGGAAGCCACTGCAGCCGATGGCACGGCAGAAGCGCACGATGGTCGGCTCACTGATACCGACACTGTGTGCCAGCTCGGCCATGGAGCTGTGCATCACCGATGCAGGATCGAGCAGAACGTGATCGGCCACCTTGAGTTCGGACTTGCGCAGCAGGTGACGCGACTGGGCGATGTGTTGCAACAGGTTCACGGAGTAGGCTCTATGCTGAAAAGTGTCTGGCGCCGAACTTGGCGAGTCATGCCTCGGTTATGATCGGCAGCCGGAAGTTGTAGTGACCTTGTAGTTATACTACATAGCTCGAGCCTGCGCACAGCCAAGCGGCTGCCAAATAGCTGAACGAATATTTCAGTTAGCGGGGTTTGTCGCTTAAACCGGGTATCTTCAACGCGAGGTTTTTCCTCAAGTACAGTCGTTTTGCAATGGTCGGCTAACACGAGTCGGAGTGTTTCCCTTGAGTATTCCCTGCGACATGCTGGTCTTCGGTGGCACGGGCGATCTGGCCCTGCACAAGCTGCTGCCGGCGCTTTACCACCTGCACCGTGAAGGGCGTCTGCACGCCGATGTGCGCATCCTCGCCCTGGCCCGCAGCAGTCACAGCCGCGAGTCCTATCAGGCGTTGGCTGAGCGTCACTGTCGTGCTCAGGTGGCGCGGGCCGACTTCGCCAGCGAGAGCTGGGCCAGCTTTGCCGCACGCCTCGACTACTTCGCCATGGACGCCGCACAAAGCGCCGACTTCGGCCGCCTGGCCAAACGCCTGGGGCGTGATGACGGGCGTGTGCGGGTCTACTACCTGGCTACCGCGCCAAGCCTGTTCGAAGCCATCGCCGCACACCTGGCCAATGCTGGCCTGGCCGGTCCGGCTGCGCGCATCGTGCTGGAAAAACCCATCGGCCACTCACTGGAATCGGCCCGAGCGATCAATGCCGCTATTGGCGCCGTATTCGATGAGGCGCGGGTGTTTCGCATCGATCACTACCTGGGCAAGGAGACCGTGCAAAACCTGATGGCGCTGCGCTTCGCCAATGCCCTGTTCGAGCCGGTATGGCGCGCCGGACATATCGATCACGTGCAGATCAGCGTCTGCGAAACCCTGGGCGTGGAAAACCGTGGCGGCTACTACGACAAGGCTGGCGCCATGCGCGACATGATCCAGAACCACTTGCTGCAGTTGTTGTGTCTGGTGGCCATGGAAGCGCCAGTGCGCTTCGACGCCGAAGCGGTGCGCAACGAAAAGGTGAAGATCCTCGAGGCTCTCAAGCCTATCTCTGGCCTCGACGTGCAGGACAAGACCGTGTGTGGCCAATACACCGCCGGCCGGATAGGTGGCCACGACGTCCCCGCCTACTACTTCGAGAAGAACGTCGACAATGACAGCGACACCGAAACCTTCGTCGCTGTGCAGGTGGAGATCGACAATTGGCGCTGGGCTGGCGTGCCGTTCTATCTGCGCACTGGCAAGCGCCTGGCGAAGAAAACGTCGGAGATCCTCATCCAGTTCAAGCCGGTGCCGCATCGCCTGTTCAATGATGGCCAAGCCAACCAGCTACTGATCCGCCTGCAACCGGAAGAGCGCATCAGCCTGCAACTGATGGCCAAGAATCCGGGCAAGGGTATGCACCTCAAGCCGGTGGAGCTGGACCTCAACCTGGCCAATGCCTTCAGCCAGCAACGTCGCTGGGACGCCTACGAGCGGCTATTGCTGGACGTGATCGAGGGCGACTCGACACTGTTCATGCGCCGTGATGAAGTCGAGGCTGCCTGGCAGTGGGTCGACCCCATCCTGCAAGGCTGGCATCAGCACTACCAGAGCCCGCGTCCCTATCCGGCCGGCAGCGATGGTCCGGAGCAACTGCAGCATTTGCTGGAGCGCCATGGCCGGCACTGGGCATAAAGGCGTAGCCCGGATGCAATCCGGGGGGCTTTCTCTGCACCGCCCCGGATTTCATCCGGGCTACTGCAGCTTGACGCTCCGCCTGTGCAGCAACACCACCCCTAACACCAGCACGCCCAGCACGCCGGCGCCGAGGAACAACCCCTCATACCCCAACGCCTTGGCCAGCAAACCGCTGCTGGCGCCGACGAAGCCGGACAGCAGCAACTGTGCCGAGGCCTGCAGGGTGAAGTCGGCGCCTTCGTGTTCCGCTCGGCACATTCGCATCATGGCGGCGAACAAGGCGACGGTGGACATGCCGTCGGCCACCTGCTCGAACAGCGTCACGGCATAGACCAGGCCGGTGTTGGCGCCATGGCCGACCAGCAAGGCCAGGGCCGCGATGCCGATGGCCTGCAGGGCGCCGAACAGGATCAGCGCGCGCAGCACGCCGATACGGGCGTAGAGCAGGCCGCCGAGCAAGGCACCGCCGATGCCCGCGAGGCTGCTGATCAGGGTCAGCTGGCCGAGCGCTGCCGTGCTCCAGCCCTGATCCACCAGCATCGGCTTGATCATCGGTGAGCCGAGCGAGTCACCGAGTTTGAAGGTCAGTACCACTGCCAGCCACAGCAGCATGCCGGGCTGCGCCAGCAGGCCGCGATAGTGGTTCAGCAATAAACGTGGTCCAAGGGCGGTTTCGGCCAGGGCTGGCTGGAAGGGCACCACGCTGCGTTCGGGAAACAACCAGACCGGCACAGTCATCAGCAGGATCAGAGCGGCCAGCAAGGCCAGCGCCAGGTTCCAGCCCAGAGGGTCAATCACCAGCAACAGGACGCTGCCACTGATGATCATGCCGACCTTGTAGCCGCCCACCTGCAGGCTGTTACCCAGGCCGCGCCAGCGCTCGGGCAGCAGACGCACGGTAAGGCCATCGGTGGCGATGTCCTGAGTGGAGGCCAGCAGATTGATCAGCAGCAACACGCTAAGCAGTAGCCACAGACCAGTACCAAACAGTGTTTGCGGGGTGAGCAGCGCCAGGACCGCGACGCAGACGATCACACCGCCTTGCAGCGGCAGGATCCAGCCACGGTGATGACCCAGGCGGGTTGAGGCCAGACGGTCGATCCAGGGCGCCCAGAACACCTTGAGCAGCCAGGGCAATGCGAGCAGCTTGAGCAAGCCGATCAGTGCCAGGTCGATACCATGCTGGCGCAGTAATACTGGTAGCGAATGGGCGATCAGCCCGGACGGCAAGCCCTGCGCGCAATACAGCGATGCCAGCAGCACCAGCGTGGCATTGGACGGGCGAGGTGCGGTGATCGACATGGCGGGCGCTCGTGGCAAAAGCGCAAGCCTAGTGCTTTGCGCCAGCGAGCTGCAATGCGGCGGCGGTCAGGGCTCCCGGCCCATGAGGCCGATCAGTCCTTTGCCGGGGTTAGCGGCGTGCTGCCTCGATTGGCGCGAGTGAGGCAGCGCGCCGCTAACCCACCTGCCTATCGCTCGGTGGGTTTTTTCAGCTTGGGATTGGGGAAGAACTGCACCGCCTGCACCTTGGGATCAGCCGGCTTGGGCTTGAGGCCGCTGACGTTTACCCGTGTAGGCAGCTCCTTGGGCACCGAATTACCGCGCGCGTCGAGCGTGTCGGCATAACCGCACTTGACGCATTCACGGTGCGGCACATCGTCAACGTTCCACATCTTGATGCTGTCGGTTTCGCTGCACGCCGGGCACACGGCACCGGCGATAAAGCGTTTCGGGGTGGTGTTTACTGAGGTATCGCTCATGCTGCCTCCTGGCTCAGGCCAAGGTGGCGCAGCAGGGCGTCGATCTGCGGCTCACGGCCACGGAAATCGACGAACAGCACCATCGGCGCCTGCGAGCCGCCACGGGCGAGGATCGCTTCGCGGAAAGCGCGGCCGGTATCGGCGTTGAACACACCGTCTTCCTCGAATTTGGAGAAGGCATCGGCGCTGAGCACTTCGGCCCACTTGTAGCTGTAGTAACCCGCCGCATAGCCGCCGGCGAAAATGTGCGCGAAGCCGTTGGCGAAGCGGTTGTAGGCCGGCGGGCGCAGCACCGAGACTTCACTGCGGATCGCCTCGATCACCTCCAGCACGCTGCGGCCGTCGCCATGGGTGGAGTGCAGCTCGAAGTCGAACAGGGAGAACTCCAGCTGGCGCACCATCATCAGCCCGGACTGGAAGTTCTTCGCCGCCAGCATCTTGTCCAGCATGGCCTGCGGCAGCGCTTCGCCGGTTTCATAGTGGCCGGAAATCAGGGCCAGGCCTTCCGGCTCCCAGCACCAGTTCTCCATAAACTGGCTAGGTAATTCGACGGCATCCCACGCGACTCCATTGATGCCCGAGGCGCCGGCATGCTCGACGCGGGTCAGCAGGTGATGCAGGCCATGGCCAAATTCGTGGAACAGGGTGGTGACTTCGTCGTGGGTCAGCAGCGCCGGCTTGCCGCCGACCGGCGGGGTGAAGTTGCACACCAGGTTGGCCACCGGGGCGATCAGCTGGCCGTCGGCCGTGCGGCGCTTGTCGCGCGCGCCGTCCATCCAGGCGCCGCCGCGCTTGTTGGCGCGGGCGTAGAGGTCGAAGAAGAAGCGGCCGACGTGCTGGCCGTTTTCAGTGATCTCGAACAGGCGCACGTCCGGGTGCCAGGTGTCGAAGCCCTTCAGCTCGCGAATCTCGATGCCGTAGAGCTTCTGCACGATGGCGAACAGGCCGGTGAGCACCTTGTCCACCGGGAACCAGGCGCGCACTTCTTCCTGGGAGATGCTGTAGCGCTGCTGGCGCAATTTCTCGCTGTAGTAGCCAACGTCCCAGCTTTGCAGATCATCCAGGCCCTGCTCGGCGGCAAAGGCTTTCAGCTCGGCCAGGTCCTGCTCGGCGAAGGGTTTGCTGCGCACCGCCAGGTCGCGCAGGAAACTCAGCACCTGATCAGTGTTCTCGGCCATCTTGCTGGCCAGGCTCAGCTCGCTGTAATTGGCGAAGCCGAGCAGGCGTGCCAGCTCCTGGCGCAGGTCGAGAATCTCGGCCATCAACGGGCCGTTGTCGTTCTGCCCGGCGTTCGGCCCCTGGTCGGAGGCGCGGGTGCAGTAGGCGGCATACACCTCTTCACGCAGGGCGCGGTCGTCGGCGTAGGTCATCACCGCGTAGTAGCTGGGGAATTCCAGGGTGATCAGCCAGCCGTCCAGGCCTTTGGCCTCGGCGGCCTGCTTCATCTGTGCCTTGGCCGAGTCGGTCAGACCGTTCAGGCGCGCTTCGTCAGTGATGTGCTTGGTCCAGGCCTGGGTGGCGTCGAGCAACTGGTTGGAGAACGTGCTGGTCAGCTCGGACAGGCGCATCTGGATTTCGCCATAGCGCTTCTGCTGCTCGACCGGCAGATCGATGCCGGACAGGCGGAAGTCGCGCAGGGCATGTTCGAGGATGGTCTTCTGTGCCACGTCGAAGCCTTCGGCGGCCGGGCTTTTGGCCAGTGCGTCATAGGCCTCGAACAGCGGCTTGTTCTGGCCCATTTCGGTCCAGTACTGCGACAGCTTGGGCAGGCAGGCCTCGTAGGCCGCGCGCAGCTCGGTGCTGTTGCACACGGCGTTGAGGTGGCTCACCGGGCTCCAGGCGCGGCCCAGGCGTGCGCCCAGCTCGTCCAGTGCCAGCACCAGGCCGTCCCAGCTCGGATTGGCCTGTTGCGCTTCGAACAGTTTGGCGATGGCGGCGCGGCTGTCGGCCAGGATCTGGTCGACGGCGGGTTCGACATGTTCCGGTTTGATCTGCGAGTAGGGCGGCAGGTCGAAGTCTTGCAGCAGGGGATTGTTCGCGGTCACGACGAGGCACCTGTGGCGAAGGAAGGAGGGCAACAGCCGGCAAACACCGGGGCGATTGCAGTCGATATGGGGGCCATCTTAATTACAATCAAGCTTTCCCGCAGCCCAGGAGCCTCTATCGTGGCGATTCGCAAATACCAGCAGCACGTTCCACAACTGGGCGCGCGCGTCTTCGTCGACGCTTCGGCCGTGGTCATCGGCGACGTCGAACTGGGCGAGGACAGCTCGGTGTGGCCGCTGACCGTGATCCGTGGCGACATGCACCGCATCCGCATCGGTGCGCGCACCAGCGTGCAGGATGGCAGCGTGCTGC
>CAZIZA010000160.1:0-9118 GCA_964543555.1 uncultured Pseudomonas sp. | reverse complement strand
TACAGCCTTGAGCGCGGAGACGAACACGTTACCGATCAGTGCCACGGACGTTGCTGCCTGCGGTGCAATGACAGCAAGGGCGATACCTGCCAGCAGGCCGATGATGATCTGGGTCACCAGGCTGGTGCGGTTGAGGAGCTGCAGGGCAGGGTGAAGGGCTTGGGACATCGCGTATTCTCTGGTTGCTGGCGCGCTGCAAGTGGCGTCGTGCCTGGTTCGAGAGGCTTTTCAGCACTGCCTGCAAAAGGCCAGCCGAAAAAATAGCGCGCGACTCTAGCACAGCAACGCCGGGCTTCGTGCGATGGGCGGACATCTGGGCGACAGGGCGCAAGCTCATGTCGCATCTCGATAAGCCTGGCTGCTCAGTTCGGGCACCTATCTGCCCCGGGCAAACTAGGGTGCTCAAGGCTGATGGTTGTGTCCCCGGATTGCTCGAAGAGCAGGAAGAATTGATACAACGCTGTACCATGCACCTGCGGTCGAGCGTCTTCCTATCGAGGTGTCGACCATCGAACTGTTCATTGTCCGAGGTATCGAAGATTGCATCCCCAGTCACTGCAAGAGGCGTTGTTCCTGCTGCGCAGGCTCGTTGTCATGCCGCTTACCGTTAGGAGCTTTACCCACTAATGCCATTGATCTGGAAGTCATTCCGCTCGCTGTACTTTGCCACGTTGCTGATGTTGCTAGGCTCCGGCCTGCTCAGTACCTACCTGGCGCTGCGTCTAGCCGATACCGTGGATGGTCTGTGGGTGGGGGCGCTGATGGCGGCCAACTATTTTGGCCTGGTGCTGGGTGGCAAGTTGGGGCACCGGCTGATCGGTCGTGTGGGGCACATTCGTGCCTATGTGGCCTGTGCCGGCGTGGTGACGGCCGCTGTGCTGGGCCACGGGCTGGTTGAGTGGCTGCCATTTTGGCTGTTCCTGCGCATGCTGGTGGGCCTGGGTATGATGTGTCAGTACATGGTGATCGAGAGCTGGCTCAACGAGCAGGCCGAAGCCAGGCAGCGAGGCCTGGTATTCAGTGGTTACATGGGCGCTTCCTACCTGGGGTTGATCCTTGGTCAACTGGTACTGGTGGTGCATCCAACCCTGGGTCTGGAACTGCTGATGCTGGTTGCCCTGTGTTTCGCCTTGTGCCTTGTACCTGTGGCATTGACGCGTCGCCTGCACCCGGCGCCTTTGCATCCTGCGCCACTGGAGCTGCGTTTCTTCCTCGGTCGCGTGCCGTTGTCGCTGACCACCATCTCCGTGGCAGGCCTGTTGATCGGCTCTTTCTACGGTCTGGCGCCCTTGTATGCCACCCGGATGGGGCTGTCGACCGAGCAGGTGGGGTTGTTCATGGGCAGCTGCATCCTGGCGGGCCTTCTGGTGCAGTGGCCGTTGGGCTGGTTGTCCGACCGGCACGACCGCGTCCGGCTGATTCGCGGTTGTGCAGTCCTGCTGCTGCTCGCGGCGCTCCCGCTCGCGGCGTTGCCGCAGGTTTTCCTCGGCCTACTGGTGGGTATTGGCTTTCTGGTCAGCATGATGCAGTTCAGCCTCTACCCGCTGGCGGTGGCCCTGGCCAATGACCATGTTGAGCCGGAACGACGGGTGTCGCTAACCGCCATGCTGCTGGTTGCCTTCGGTGTGGGGGCGTGCATTGGTCCCTTGCTGGCAGGCGTGTTGATGCGTTTCTTCGGGGCCAACATGCTCTATGTGTTCGTCAGTGCCTGCGCGCTGATTCTGATCTGGCGAATCCGTCCAGATGTGGTGACCCACCTGCATCAGGTCGACGACGCGCCCCTGCAGCATATGGCCATGCCCGGTGATGTCACCAGCTCACCGCTGGTTGCAGCGCTTGACCCGCGGGTCGATGAGCAAGACGTGCAGGAGCAGATGCAGGAGCCGGCCGCCGCTGCAGCAGAGAACCCGCTACAGAGCGCGCAGACAGCCCAGTAAGGGCTGCCGTTCAGGCGTGGCCGTCACTCTCGGTACGGCGCGCCTCGCGCTGAAGTTGATAGACGAAGCGCTCGACCTGGCGTTGCTCCAGGCCATTAATGCGGTGAAAGCGTGTACCGATAAAGGTCATGTCGACTTTTTCGTCGTACTGCACGTGGCGCAGTTCTGCAGCGCAAGTCATATTGCCGAAGGGTAGGTAGGCCGTGAGTTGCTCATGCACCTGACCATTACTCAGTTGCTGAGTCAAATTTCCGGCGAAGCGCAACTTGCAGCCGGTTGCCGATATGTCCAGCATGTGCCCGGGTATGGGTTCGCGCAGTTTGTCACCATTGAGCACCACCTTGACCAGATCGCTCTGCTTCAGCGCTGCACGGAAGGCGCTGCGGCGCTGGTGATAGATCACTTCAGCCGGCAGCGGTACCCAGTAGCAGGGCGCCCCCTCAAGCTCGCCAATACGTATGTCATGATCGCAGGTCCAGGCGACCCGAACCCCTTCGCGATATGCCTCGACGTTGAAGGTTTCACCTTGCTTGAGGAAGCGCTCACCGTCAGTTGGAATGATTTCGTCCAGGGCTACGCGTGCACGCTCTTTGTCGATTTCGACAAGGTAACTTTGGAAACGCTGTCCACGGTCCTTGAACTGGATGACCAGTGGGTCGTGGTTCTGCTGCAATTGGCGTAGGGTTGCAATGATCTCGACGGATGTCTTGAGCACCTTGGGCGGTTGAGGGCCGCTCTCGTCGTTGAACGCGCTGGACACAGGCCGGAACTCTCTTAGGGATGACTACAATGGCGCTTGCCGACGGGCAAGATGCCTGCATGTATCCGTGCTTTTTTGATTGTGGGCTCAAGCTTGGCTGAGCGGTCGTTGTTGCGCGATTCTAGCGGCACTGCCTCGGCTGTCATAGAGACCAGGTGTCTCGGCGCCTCGCAGAATGCCCAGGACGCTGCGGACAGAGGCCTGATTGGCGCGTATCAGGCGGCCATTGCGCAGATTGCCCTCCTGGCAGCGCTGCAACAAAGCCGACAGCGCTTCACTGCGCGCCAGCAATTGATCGCCTACTGAGGAATTGCTCGCCAGGGTGGCCAATCCATCGCGGTCGGCGCTCAAGCCTGCCTCCTCAAGAAGTCGACTGCGCTCGCTGCCGTGCTGTTGCAGCAGGGCAAGCAAGGGCTGCTTGTCATTCAAAAGAGTGTCGAGACGGTCCAGGTCGCGTTCTGTGAGCGCTTGAAATTCGTTATCGATCAACTCAAGCAATTGCTCGGCAGTGCCGATATCGGAAGTGAACAGGTCAAGCAGGGCTGTATCGTGCATGGCAGGCTCTTGGGGATCGGGCGTCCAACTCCCCCAGCGCAGCACTTGGACTAGCGCTGGGATTCGAAGTTGAGCAGTTTCTCGGCGACGCGCTTGCTGTCGACCTGATAGCTGCCCTCGGCGATGGCCTGTTTCAGTTGGGCCACGCGTTCATTATTGACGATTGGCTGGTCGCGCAGCTTATCGCTGATTGACTGCAACTGTTGTGCCTCACGGCTGAGTTGCACCGATTCGCCGCTCTTGGCAGTGGAAGGCTCATCGGCACCGGTGGCAGGCGTCTGATTCGGCTGAACCGACTCGCTGCGATTGCCCGTCTGAGTCGCCACGGCACGCCCGGTGTTCGTGGGTGTATTGGCATTGTTCAGCCGGTTAAAGTCGATGACCATGATGCAGAACCTCGGACGATATGGTGGACGCTTGCCAGGCTTTTCGGCCGCTGCCGGGAAAACTTTAGGACTAATTTCGCTGCGTCGTTAATAGTGTAGGGAATCGCCAGGCTTTTTCGCTACAAGAAGCGTGCCTACATGGGTACTTCGACCTGGCCGGGGCCGATCACGCGTGCTCTGACCACGCGCTGTGAGCGTAGATTGCGCACATTGATTTGTTGGCCAGGTGCGCCATCCGTCAGAGCTTCACCGGGCATCCGTACATTAATCGTGCTGCCTCGGGCGCTGATCACTACCTGATCGCCTCGGCGAATCACCTCGGCTACCTGCAGGTGAGTTGAGAGTAAGATCTGATCGCTACCCAGTTGTCGCGTCAATTTCTTGCCGATTACCTGGTTGAGGTCGGTGAGGAAGTGCTGCCCCAACTGTCCCACATCATGCTCCAGCAGGGTTACATCAGAAGCCTTGATTATGCTCATGCGCTTGAGCGGACGAGTCAGTACAACGACCGGCCGATAAAGGCGCACCTCGGCAGGTACGAATACGGTCCATGGCGCGCTGCCTTGGCAGCGTACACGAGTGGTCACGCGGCCAAGCGGTTGCGCCGGGCTTTCCAGGGTTGTACTCAGGGGCTGATCGCACAGGGGCAGACGCAGGCGTGGATCGAGGCGATTGACGCGAACCTCATGGCGACCCTGAATTTCGCTACGCTGTAGATATTCAGTGGCCGACTGCTCAAGAAAGGACTCGGTGGCGCCGATAAGCTGCTCGGTGCTGGTGAACGTCGCCGTATCGCCGTAGCCGGCCGACGGCAAAGCGAGTAAAACGGACAGCGCAGCGAGACGCTTTACCGGCAGCTGACGGAATGATGACGTTCTTTGTTTCATAAGAAATGTAAAGCAAGCCCCGTGCCGCCTGCTAGGCTCAATTGGCAGGCGTCACTCGAGAAGAAGGAGTCCGGGCATGGCCGGGTTGATGGATTCGGTTAACCAGCGTACGCAGTTGGTAGGGCAAAATCGCTTGGAGTTGTTGTTGTTTCGCCTGGAAGGCCCGCAGTTGTACGGTATCAATGTCTTCAAGGTGAAAGAGGTGCTGCAGTGCCCCAATCTCACCATCATGCCCAAGTCCAGTCCGGTGGTGCGGGGGGTGGCCAATATTCGTGGTGGCACCATTCCGATACTGGATTTGTCGATCGCTACCGGGCGAGCGCCGCTGCAGAATATCAAGACCAGCTTCGTGATCATCACCGAGTACAACACCAAGGTTCAGGGGTTTTTGGTGCGCTCGGTCGAGCGCATCGTCAACATGAATTGGGAGGAGATTCACCCGCCACCCAAGGGAACCGGGCGTGATCATTACCTGACCGCCGTCACGCGACTCGACCAGCAGTTGGTCGAGATTATCGACGTCGAGAAGATTCTGGCTGAGGTGGCACCGACCTCAGAGGTGATTTCTGCTGGCGTGATCGATGAGCAGGTGCAGAGTCAGGCGGTGACCAAGCATGTGCTGATCGTCGATGACTCCTCGGTGGCGCGTAAACAGGTTTCGCGCTGCCTGCAGACCGTTGGCGTAGAGGTTACGGCGCTGAATGATGGTCGCGAGGCGCTCACTTTTCTGAAGAAAATGGCGGATGAGGGGCGCAATCCAGATAAGGAGCTGCTGATGCTCATTTCTGACATCGAGATGCCGGAAATGGACGGCTATACGTTGACCACGGAGATTCGTAGCGATCCACGCATGCAGAAGCTGCACATCCTCCTGCATACTTCGCTCTCGGGTGTGTTCAATCAGGCGATGGTGAAGAAGGTCGGTGCCGATGACTTCCTCGCCAAGTTCAAGCCGGATGATCTGGCGGCGCGTGTGGTTGATCGCATTCGTGTATCGGATGGGGGCTGAGGGGCGACTCTTGGCGAACGTTATGGTTGGTGAGGCGGCATTAGTGTCTTCAGGTAATGTGGATTTCGAGCAGTTCCGGACGTTTCTGGAAAAGGCCTGCGGCATTCTGCTTGGCAGCAACAAGCAGTATCTGGTCTCCAGTCGCCTGAACAAGCTGATGGAGCAGAACGGCATTAAAACCCTGGGTGAGCTGGTGCAGCGCATGCAGAGCCAGCCGCGCAGCGGGCTGCGTGAGCAGGTAGTGGATGCCATGACCACTAACGAGACGCTGTGGTTTCGAGACACTTACCCGTTCGAGGTGCTCAAGGGGCGTGTGCTCCCGGAGCTCCTCAAGGCCTATCCGGGGCAGCGTCTGCGTATCTGGTCGGCGGCTTGCTCATCGGGTCAGGAGCCGTACTCGTTGTCGATGTCCATTGATGAGTTCGAGCGTAGCAACCTGGGGCAGCTCAAGGCCGGGATTCAAATCGTTGCCACTGATCTTTCGCCATCGATGCTGGCTAACTGCAAGTCCGGTGAATACGACAGTCTGGCGATGGGGCGCGGGTTGTCGCCAGAGCGTCTGCAGCGCTATTTCGACCCGAAGGGAGCGGGCCGTTGGCAGGTCAAGGCGCCGATCAAGAATCGAGTCGAGTTTCGTCCGCTCAATCTGCTCGATAGCTACGCGGCCTTGGGCAAGTTCGATATCGTATTTTGCCGCAACGTGCTGATCTACTTCTCCGCTGAGGTGAAGAAGGACATACTCACGCGCATTCATGCCACGTTGAAGCCTGGTGGCTACCTGTTTTTGGGGGCTTCCGAGGCGCTCAATGGTCTGCCTGAGAAGTATCAGATGGTGCAGTGCAGTCCCGGGATCATCTACAAGGCCAAGTAAAAACGGTGTTGTATGCAGCAGCGGGAGACCTCAGGTCTCCCGTTTGCGTTTCTACAGGTGGCGATGGCGGTCTGTGGCGCCGGCTAATGTCAGGCGTCTGCCCCATGGGGTGCTGTCGCGGCGATGGAGCATTCGTTGTGCGATGGCTGATCCATCGAGATGCAGGCGGCGTGTGACGCCCCTTTCGTCCCGCTCGCTTCGCCCCCTTCGCAAGGGGGCTGGGGTAGGTGTCCGGCAAGCTTTGTGGTAATCTCCGGCAGTTTTCAAGGGGGCTTACTGCGGCCGCCCTCACTGCATCGAATCGTGACGTAACTCGTTGATTTGTCGTGTGTCGTTAGTGGCTCCAGGCCATTGCGACGAACTCCAAGGCGTTCAGGAAGAATGACGCGGAGTTTCACCAGAAAAAAGGAACCAGGCTTCTCATGGGCGAACTGGCCAAAGAAATCCTCCCGGTCAATATCGAAGACGAGCTGAAACAGTCCTACCTCGACTACGCGATGAGCGTGATCGTCGGGCGTGCGCTGCCGGATGCGCGCGATGGCTTAAAGCCTGTTCACCGTCGTGTGCTGTATGCCATGAGCGAGCTGGGCAACGACTGGAACAAGCCCTACAAGAAATCCGCCCGTGTGGTCGGTGACGTGATCGGTAAATACCACCCGCATGGCGATACCGCGGTGTACGACACCATCGTGCGTATGGCGCAGGACTTTTCTCTGCGTTACCTGCTGGTGGACGGTCAGGGGAACTTTGGCTCGGTAGACGGCGATAACGCTGCTGCCATGCGATACACCGAAGTGCGCATGACCAAACTGGCCCATGAGTTGCTGGCCGATCTGGACAAGGAAACCGTCGACTGGGTGCCCAACTACGACGGCACCGAGCAGATTCCGGCGGTCATGCCGACCAAGGTGCCGAACCTGCTGGTCAATGGCTCCAGCGGTATCGCCGTGGGTATGGCCACCAACATTCCGCCGCACAACCTCACTGAGGTGATTGATGGCTGTCTGGCGCTGATCGATAACGCCGAGCTGACTGTCGATGACCTGATGCAGTACATTCCCGGCCCGGATTTCCCCACGGCGGGCATCATCAATGGCCGTGCCGGCATCATCGAGGCCTACCGCACGGGCCGTGGTCGCATCTACGTGCGTGCCCGTGTCGAAGTCGAGGATATCGACAAGGCCGGCAACCGCCAGCAGTTGGTGATCACCGAGCTGCCGTATCAGCTCAACAAGGCGCGTCTGATCGAGAAGATCGCCGAGCTGGTCAAAGAGAAAAAGATCGAAGGCATCACCGAGTTGCGTGACGAGTCCGATAAGGACGGCATGCGCGTAGTGATCGAACTGCGTCGCGGCGAAGTGCCGGATGTGGTGCTGAACAACCTGTACGCCCAGACTCAGATGCAAAGTGTGTTCGGCATCAACGTCGTGGCACTGGTTGATGGTCAGCCGAAGATCATGAACCTCAAGGACATGCTCGAGGTGTTCGTCCGTCACCGCCGTGAAGTGGTGACCCGCCGTACCGTCTACGAGCTGCGCAAGGCGCGCGAGCGTGGCCACATCCTTGAAGGTCAGGCCGTCGCACTGTCGAACATCGATCCGGTGATCGAACTGATCAAGGCTTCGCCGACACCGGCCGAGGCCAAGGAACGCCTGATCGCCACGGCCTGGGAGTCCTCCGCCGTGGAAGCCATGGTCGAGCGCGCGGGTGCCGACTCCTGCCGCCCGGAGGGGCTGGATGAGCAATACGGTCTGCGTGACGGTAAGTACTACCTGTCGCCCGAGCAGGCTCAGGCCATCCTCGAACTGCGTCTGCACCGCCTGACCGGTCTGGAGCATGAAAAGCTGCTGGCCGAATACCAGGAAATTCTCGGCCTGATCGGCGAGCTGATCCGTATCCTGACCAGCCCCGAGCGTCTGATGGAAGTCATCCGCGAGGAGCTGGAGAAGGTCAAGGCCGAGTTTGGCGATGCCCGTCGTACCGAAATCGTCGCCTCGCGTCAGGATCTGACCATCGCCGATCTGATCACCGAGGAAGAGCGTGTCGTCACCATCTCTCACGGTGGTTACGCCAAGAGCCAGCCGCTGGCCGCCTATGAGGCACAGCGTCGTGGTGGCAAGGGTAAGTCCGCCACCGGAGTGAAGGACGAGGACTACGTCGAGCACCTGCTGGTGGCTAACAGTCACGCGACCCTGCTGCTGTTTTCCAGCAAGGGCAAGGTGTACTGGCTGCGTACGTTTGAAATCCCTGAGGCTTCGCGTGCCGCCCGTGGTCGCCCGCTAGTCAACCTGCTGCCGCTGGATGAGGGCGAGCGCATCACCGCGATGTTGCAGATCGACCTTGAAGCATTGCAGCAGAGTGCCGGCGCCGACGAAGACCTGGACGACGAAGGCGTGGTGATCGAAGGCGAAGCCACCGAGGTGGTCGAGGCCGAGGAAGTCGAAGAGGTCGAGGGTGAAACCCCAGAGTTGGTTGCTGAACCGACGGGCGCCTTCATCTTTATGGCCACTGCCTTCGGCACTGTGAAAAAGACTCCGCTGGTGCAGTTCAGCCGTCCGCGCAGCGCCGGTCTGATTGCCCTGAAGCTGGAGGAGGGTGACACTCTGATCGCCGCCGCCATCACTGACGGTGCCAAGGAAGTCATGCTGTTCTCCGATGCCGGCAAGGTGCTGCGTTTCGCCGAGAGCAAGGTGCGCACCATGGGCCGTACCGC
>CAZIZA010000159.1:0-9151 GCA_964543555.1 uncultured Pseudomonas sp. | reverse complement strand
ATGTCGCCTACCGCAACGGCGCCACCATCGCCGTGCTCTGGGGCGAGCTGGCCGAAGTGCTCAACGAGGGCGGCTATCGCTACCTGATGGGCTGCGCCAGCATCTCCATGCAGGACGGCGGCATCCAGGCGAATGCCGTGATGCAGCGCCTGCGCGAACGCTACCTGTGCACCGAACACTTGCGTGCAGAGCCCAAGCACCCACTGCCCAAGCTCGACCTGCCGGGCAACGTCATCGCCGAGATGCCACCGCTGCTCAAGGCCTACATGCGCCTGGGCGCAAAAATCTGTGGCGAGCCGTGCTGGGACAAGGATTTCCAGGTAGCCGACGTGTTCATCCTGCTCAAGCGCGACGAGCTGTGCCCGCGCTATGCCCGGCACTTCAAGGCGGCCGTCTGAAACCAGACGGTATGGCTGTCGATAATGGCGAAACGGCGCTGCCCGTGGATAATGCCGGCAACCGCTTTCAACCGGAGGCCTCGATGGCCAAACTGCGTCTATCCCTGCGCCTCGCTCACCTGGCCCTGGTGATCCTATTCGGCACGCTGCTGGCGGGTGTCGTCAGCCTTTGCGAACGCGTCGTCCGGCATGATCTGATGCCCCTGCGGCAACGCCTGACACGCTGGTTCCTGGCTCGCCTGGGCGGCGCCCTGCCGTTTCGCGTTCGGGTCCAGGGCGAGCTGCCACAACAACCGATGCTGTGGGTTGCCAACCATGTATCGTGGACCGATATCCCGCTACTCGGCGCGCTGCAACCGCTGTCCTTTCTGTCCAAGGCCGAAGTCCGCGACTGGCCGGTGGCCGGCTGGCTGGCACATAAAGCCGGTACGCTGTTCATCCGTCGCGGTGCGGGCGACAGCAGCCAGATCGGCCAGCAGCTCACCCGCCACCTGCAACAGCAGCGCCCGCTACTGATCTTCCCCGAAGGCACCACCACCGACGGCCTTGGCCTACGCACCTTTCACGGCCGCCTGCTGAGCAGCGCCATCGACAGCGGCGTGGCGCTGCAACCCGTCGCCATCCGCTACCTGCGTGATGGCCAACCCTGCACGGTGGCGCCGTTCATCGGCGACGACGATATGCTCTCGCACCTGCTGCGCCTGCTTTCCAATCCGGCCTGCGAGGTTGAAATCCGTCTGCTGCAACCGATCCCCAGCGCCTCGCGCAGCCGCAACGAACTGGCCCGTCACAGCCAGGCCGCGATCGCCTGCGCCCTGCAACTGGAAACGCCGGTCATGCTGCCGACCGAAGCCGAAGCCGCCTAATCCACTGCGTAGCCCGGATGTAATCCGGGGCTTTGCAAGGGCTCCCTGGATTTCATCCAGGCTACAGGTCGTAGCCGTTCAGCCGGCTGGCGGTACAACCAGCGCATCACTGTCGAGCGAGGCCAGCAGGCGACTGGCAACGCTGCCGAGGAAGAAACGCGAAACGCCTTCACGGGCATGGGTGCCAAGTACCAGCAAATCCGCGCCGCTCTGACGCAGCGCCTCGCCGATCACCCCTTCCGGTGAGCCTATCTGTACCCGCAAACGCTGGTCATCCAGGCTCGCCCCCATCATGACCAGGCGCTCCTGCAGTTGCTGGCGCAGCAGTTGGCGCTGACTCTCCTGCGCCTCGGCGCTGATCCCGGGTTCCATGATCGCGCCCATTGCCACTGGCTCGACGGCAGCGGCCACATGCAGCTCATCCAGGCTTAACAGACCCAGGTGACGCGCCTGGCTCAGCGCCTGCTGAGAAGTCCGCGACAGGTCCATCGCCAGCAGCGCATGGCGGTACTCATGGGTGACCGGACCATTGACCCGCAGCACCGGCAAATGACTACTGCGCACGACGCGTTCGAGCGTGGTGCCCACGAAGAGATCACGCAGCGTCGACTTGCGATGTGCGCCCACCACCAACAGATCGGCGCCGGTACCCTGCGCGCTTTCGACGATCAGCGCGGCCGCCTCGCCAGTAGCGACGATCACTCGCGGCACACTGCCGGCCTGTTCGCCGAGGCGCTCGGCCTGCGCCTGCAACAGGCTCTCTGCCTGCTGCACCTGGCGCTGCACATAGGCAGCAGGAGCCTCGTCATCGATCACATGCAACAGGCTCCACTGCCCACCTCCCTGGCGACGAATCAGTTGCACGGCCCGCTGTACCGCATGCGCCGATCGCTCGGACAGATCGGTTGCTACCAGAATATTGATCATGTCGTTTCCTCCACGCCTGCCCACACCGCGTTACATTCAAACGCCTGCCGACACCACAGTCCTTGATGCAGGTCAGCTCCCGTGCGCTAAAGCACAGCCGGGATTACCCGCAGCGCGCGTTCTGCCGCACACAGGCCTGCGAATACAGCCGGAGCACCGCAGACGGCTCGGCGCATGGGCCTGAGCAGACGCTCGCGGATTGCATCAGGGTCAGGATTTCATGGCGTTCAGTTCGGCTTCGGCGAACGCCATCAATTGTGGGTAGAAGGCACGGAAGTCATCGCTGAGCGGCTCGTACAACCGCTCCAGCTCGACCTGGCTGCCATCGAGCAGGTGTGGCTTGGACAGACGCCGCTGCATGCCGGCAATCACCTGCTCCAGCACCGCGAACTCACGGTAGCTGCCGAGCCAGTCCTGTGCCGCCATACGCGGCGCCATCAGCGCCAGGCGTCCCGGCAACTCTGGCTCAGCCGTCAGTACGCGATAGACCCGCCCTGTGAAGTGATCCAGCGGCTGTGCGGCATAAACCTGCCAATCACGGGCCAGGCAGTGATCGAAGAACAGATCCAGCAGCATGCCGGCCATACGCCGCCGCGCCAGGGGAAAACGCGCCCGCGCTTGTGCCTGCAGCGGGTGACTGTCAGTAAAGGCATCAATACGCCGGTGCAGGCGGATGGCCGCCTCGATATCCGCCGGCCAGCGCCCGTCGAGCGGCCCCTTGACGAAATCACCATACAGGCTGCCGAGCAGTTGTGCCGGCGCGTCGCCGCCAAGGTGCAGATGGGCCAGGTAGTTCATCATCCGAGCATACCGCCGCGAGCCGGACAATCGAAGTGGATGATGGAGATTATTGGAACAATCGATCTGTATATCGCTCAGAGACGATATAAGGTTCGCCCCATGCCGATACAGACTGACCCGAACATGAACATCGACCTCGACGCCATCATCAAGGCGCTCGCCCACCCGGTACGCCGCGACATCCTCGACTGGCTGAAGGAGCCCGAGTGCCACTTCGCCGACCAGGATCACCCGCTGGAAATCGGCGTCTGCGCCGGCAAGATCTATCAACGCACCGGGCTGTCGCAGTCCACCGTTTCCGCCCACCTCACCAGCCTGCAACGTGCCGGTCTGGTGACCAGCCGCAAGGTTGGTCAGTGGCACTTCTTCAAGCGCAACGACACGCTGATCGAAGCATTCGTCGAGCGCCTGGCCCAGCAACTCTGATTTGAACCTACCCTCGGAGAAATCACATGCCTACATTGTTCGACCCCATCCAGATCGGTGATCTGCACCTGAACAACCGCATCATCATGGCACCGCTGACCCGCTGCCGTGCCGACGAAGGCCGCGTCCCCAACGCGCTGATGGCCGAGTACTACGTACAGCGCGCCTCGGCTGGCCTGATCATCAGCGAAGCCACCGCCGTCACGCCCATGGGCGTGGGCTACCCGGACACCCCCGGCATCTGGTCCGATGAGCAGATTCGCGGCTGGAGCAACATCACTCAGGCCGTGCATGCCAACGGCGGCAAGATCGTCCTGCAACTGTGGCACGTTGGGCGTATATCCGACCCGGTCTACCTCAACGGCGAACTGCCGGTGGCACCGAGCGCCATCAAGCCGGCTGGTCATGTCAGCCTGATCCGTCCGATGAAGGACTTCGTCACCCCGCGTGCGCTGGAAACCGAAGAGATCGCCGACATCGTCGAGGCGTATCGTCAGGGTGCCGAAAACGCCATGGCCGCCGGTTTCGACGGCGTGGAAATCCACGGCGCAAATGGTTACCTGCTCGACCAGTTCCTGCAGAGCAGCACCAACCAGCGCACCGACCGCTACGGCGGCAGCCTGGAAAATCGTGCGCGCCTGCTCCTGGAAGTGACCGATGCCGCCATTTCCGTGTGGGGCGCCGGCCGTGTCGGCGTGCACCTGGCGCCGCGCGCCGACGCCCATGACATGGGCGATGCCAACCGTGCCGAAACCTTCGGCTATGTTGCCCGCGAACTGGGCAAGCGTGGCATCGCCTTCATCTGCGCCCGCGAGAAAGAAGGTGACGACAGCCTGACACCGCAACTGAAGAAGGAATTCGGCGGCGTGTTCATCGCCAATGAGCGCTTCACCAAGGAGCAGGCCAACACCTGGCTGGCCGCAGGCAAGGCCGATGCAATCGCGTTCGGCATCCCCTTCATCGCCAATCCGGACCTGCCCGAGCGCCTGCAAAAAGACGCACCGTTGAACGAGCCGCACCCGGAAACCTTCTACGGCTCCGGCCCGGTCGGTTATATCGACTATCCGCGTCTGTAAGATCGCAGCTAATGCACCTCCGGCAAGCGATATCCTGCGGGAGGGGCTTTAGCCGCGACCAATAAACGAACGCCCCGCAATGCGGGGCGTTCGTTTATCAATATGGTGACACTCAGCGCTGATTGATCTGCTGTTGCAGATTCACCACCTGGCTCTGCAGGGTGTTGATGTTGCGCGTCATCTGCGCGCGGAAGGCATCGAACTCGGCCGTATTCGGGCCGGCACTGGCAGCAGGGCGATTATCCAGTTCGCTGCGCAGCACCAGCAGATCCTGCTCCAGGCTGCGGATCGATTGCGCCGGATTGCCCTGCTTCTTCAGCGCATCGATATCACCCCCGAGGGCCTTGATACGCGTGTCGAGCCTGGCCAGCTCGGCCTGCGTCGCCTTGGCATCGCCCTGGGCAGATTTCAGCGCTGCCTGCTCGGTCGAGAGCGCCTGCAGACGCTTGTCGAAATCGGCACTGGCGCCGATGCCGCTTTTGAGTTCAGTGCCCAGTTGCTCGACACGTTTGTCCAGTGCAGCCTGCGCGGTGGCGCTCTGTTGTTGCTGCCTGGTCAGCTCGGCCAGGCGTGTTTCCAGCTGCTTGACCTGCAGTTTGAGCGCCTCACTGCCACTGGTGACGGTGGATTCGGTCGCCACCACCTTGCCGGAAATGTCCTGGATGCGCCCTGCGGCCTCCTCGCTGATGCGCGCGAAGCTTTCCTGGGTCGCCACCAGACGCTGCTCCATCAACCCGATCTGCTGCAGGCTCCACCAGCCAAGGCCGGCCAGGGCGAAACTCAGCGCGCCCACCAACGCCCACAGCGGCCCGGTGCTGGCACTCCTGGCCGTCGGCGCCTTGCTACTGGTCATGCGGCTGCTGCGCGGAGCCGGTTCCTCACGCGGCTCGGCGAAATCCTCGCGGCGCTCCGGGGTCAGGCTGGGCAGATTGTCGAGCTCGTCATTGGCGTCGTTGCGCATGGTCGGACCTATGGTTGAAACGGATAAACGGAAATGCCGCGCAGTATACCGATTCGCCATCATGGCATCAGTGCCGCGCCAGGCAGGTGCGTGGCGCACCGACGAAGGGCGCGACAGGGCCATCGACTCGCCTGCAGCCCAGCAGTTCCGCAAAACATGAACTGGTACGCAGTTTGCTTTCGGTCCTGTCGTAAACGCGCCGATAGAGCGTCGCTAATGAGCCAGCAGGCGGCCTGAAAAGCTCTGCAAAGCAATACAACACGAACGCGTGTTACAGCCGCAAGGAAGAGGCTGTTCAGGTTACGGAGGTGTGGAATACCGAAGTCCGTGACCCTTCAACCAATCGGGGGAAGTGGCAATGGAACTGAACAAAGAAGTATTGGATTGCATGAAAGCGCTGCGTCGCCGTCTACGCGAAGAGCAGGGTGTGGATATTCGCCTGAGCCAGCCCGACGCCATCGGTGCCATGCTTGATGGCAGCCTGAAATCCGACGATGAAGAAACCCGCCGCCTCGGCCAGCGCCTGGCCGAACTGTCCGATCAACCGCAGCGCGCATCGGCTACCCCACTGGCCGCCGTCGAGCTACCGGTCGGCGCGCCAACCGGCTCGGTACGCATCTATCGCGGCCAGCGCATCTACGCCTGAGCGCCCCGCTGCGCCTGCCACCAGGTGCAGAATTCATCCAGCGCCTCCCACAGGCTGGCCCGGGGTTCGTAGCCAAGGTACTCGCGGGCACGGTCGATGTTCAGGGAGAAATCCCTGGCCATCACGGCTACGCCCAGCCGAAACAGGCTCGGCTCAGGCCGCCCTGGCAGCACCCGACAGATACCTTCGTTGAGCGTTGCCGCCATGTAGGCCAGCGGCAACGGCACATGCCGCGTCACCGGGGGCAGCTCCAGACGGCGCAGCACGTAATTGACCACATCCCACAACGGCACGGGCGCGCCATTGCTGATGTTGTAGGCCTGTCCGAGCGCCGGCCCGGCAGCCAGCAGCGCACTGAATAACGCATGGTTGAGGTTGTGCACGCTGGTGAAGTCGACCTTGTTCAGGCCATTGCCGATGATCGCCAGGCGGCCCTTGCGCTGCATGCCGATCAGGCGCGGGAAGATACTGGTATCGCCCGCGCCGGTGACGAAACGCGGGCGCAGGGCGATCACTTCCAGACCAAACTCCTGGGCAGCGAACACCTGCTGTTCAGCCAGGTACTTGGTCTTGCCGTAATGATCGGAGAAGCGTTTGGGCACCTGCTCCTCACGTATATCGACATGCGACCGGCCATCGAAATAAATCGACGGCGAAGACAACTGCACCAGGCGCCGCACCTTCTGCTTGAGGCAGGCCTCGACGATATTCTCGGTGACAGTGACGTTGGCCTGATGAAAATGCGCATAGTCGCCCCATACGCCCACAGCACCTGCACAGTGCACCACCGCCTCGACATCCCGGCACAACGCCTGAGTCAGCTCGGTATCCCCCAGATCACCCTGAACGAATTCGGCCCCACGCCTGATCAGATGCTGCACACCTTCTGCGCGACGGCCATTGACCCGCACGGCCAGCCCTTGCTCGAGGGCAAAACGAGCGAAGCGTCCACCGATGAAGCCACTCGCGCCGGTGACCAGAATTTTCATCCGCCATCCCCTGCCATTGATGCCTGTATCTGCCGCACTGTAGCAGTGCTGCCTCGGCCCTGCTCGGTCGGCAGTGACCGGCAACGGACGCTGCACGCGCCAGCCACCGACCGCAGCTACTGGGTCTGCACCAACGCAGCGCCGGCAGCGCGGCGCAGGTGCTCGGTCAGCCCAGACAGCAACTCGCCGCCATTTCGCCAATGGTGCCAATACAGCGGTATGTCGATAAAGCGCTCAGGGAGCACATCCACCAGCCTGCCGGCGGCCAGTGCGTCGTGCACCTGCAACTCCGGCACCAATCCCCACCCCAGCCCGCCTTCGGCCATACGCACGAAGCCCTCCGACGACGGGCACAGGTGATAGACGAACGCGCCGGTGATACCGAGGCCCGCCAGGTAGCGATGTTGCAGTTGATCATCCGGGCCATACACGATGGCCGGCGCACATGCCAACGCCGCCGGAGTCACGCCCTCAGTGAAATGCCGGGCGATAAATGCCGGACTGGCCAGCGCGCGATAACGCATCGCCCCAAGCGCCAGGCTGCGCGCACCCGCCACCGGGCGTTCGGCGGCACACACGCAACCAGCCACCTCGCCTGCGCGCATGCGCTTGAGACCGACCTCCTGATCCTCCACCACCAGCTCCATCAGTACCTGCCGGGTGGCGCAGAAGTCGGCCGTTGCCGCTGCCCACCAGGTCGCCAGGCTGTCCGCGTTGATGGCGATACGCAGGCGCTCGGGCAGAGCCTGTTCATCGAGCCCCGGCACCTGGCCCTGCAAATCACGCTCAAGCAAACGCACCTGCTGCACATGGTTGAGCAAACGCCGGCCGATCTCGGTAGGTGCCGGCGGCGTAGTCCGTACCAGCACCGGCTGGCCAACCCGCGCCTCAAGTAATTTGATGCGCTGTGATACCGCCGATTGCGACAGCCCCAGCACCTGCGCCGCACGTTCGAAACCAGCCTGTTCCACCACGGCGACCAGGGCAGCCAGGAGTTTGTAATCGAACAATCGATTTTCCTAATGAGTAATCAGCAATATTGGTTTCTCTTATATACCCACACACAGCAGACTCGCCAGCACTCAGCGCCAGCGGCGCCAAACCCAAGGAATTAAACGAATGTGGCAGAGTTACAGCAACGGTCTGCTGGTCGCCATCGGCCTGATCATGGCCATCGGTGCGCAAAATGCGTTCGTACTGGCGCAAAGCCTGCGCCGTGAACACCACCTGCCGGTGGCCGCCCTGTGCATCGTCTGCGATGCACTGCTGGTAGCCGCTGGTGTATTCGGCCTGGCCAGCCTGCTGGCGCAAAGCCCGGCCTTACTGGCCATCGCCCGCTGGGGTGGTACTGCGTTTCTGCTCTGGTACGGCAGCCAGGCACTGCTGCGTGCTGCGCGCCCGCAAGCCCTGTATGCGGCAGACAGCGCGCCACGTTCATTACGCGCGGTGTTGCTCGCGGCCCTGGCCGTCACCCTGCTCAACCCGCACGTCTATCTGGACACGGTGGTGCTGATCGGCTCACTCGGTGCGCAACAGCCTGAGCCAGGCGCCTATGCCGCAGGCGCCGCCAGCGCTTCATTCCTCTGGTTCAGCACGCTGGCACTCGGCGCGGCCTGGCTCGCACCCTGGCTGGCCAAACCCCTGACCTGGCGCCTGATAGACCTGGGCGTGGCAGCGATGATGTTCGTCGTGGCGGTGCAACTGATAGTCGGCGCCCTGTAGAGCGACCAGCCAGCCGCAAAAGCAGGGTTGCACCCTTGATGACATCGCCATGGATGGCCCCTCAACGGCAACCATTAACGTCCGTCGGGCCATGGAAAATATTGGTTGCACCTAGTTGCACCAGAGATATTCTCAGGTTTACTCTCCTGCGCCTTTGGGTTGCACGTCACATCATGACGGCGCCCTTCGAGCCTTCGCAGGCAAACCCAAGAACCGCTCCGGTCTGTTCCTGGCGTGCATAACCAACAAGTAGGATACCCTCCATGGCTACCACCACTCTTGGTGTAAAACTCGACGATGCCACCCGCGAACGCCTGAAAAAGGCCGCCGCGCAGATCG
>CAZIZA010000158.1:0-9152 GCA_964543555.1 uncultured Pseudomonas sp. | reverse complement strand
TCGTCAAGGCCAACAGCCACCTGGACGGCGCCGAGATGGGCGAGGGCGCCGATTGTGGCCCGTTCGCCCGCCTGCGTCCGGGCACCAAACTGGGCGCCAAGGCCCATGTGGGTAACTTCGTCGAACTGAAGAATGCTGTAATGGGCGAGGGCGCCAAGGCTGGTCACCTGAGCTACCTGGGCGACGCCGAGATCGGCGCGCGGACCAACATCGGTGCCGGCACCATCACCTGCAATTACGACGGTGCCAACAAATTCCGCACCGTCATGGGCGAGGACGTATTCATCGGCTCCAACAGCGCCCTGGTGGCGCCGGTCACCCTGGGCGACCGCGCGACGACTGGCGCCGGTTCGGTGGTGACCAGCGATGTTCCAGTCGATACGCTGGCAGTGGGTCGCGCCAAGCAGCGTAATATCGAAGGTTGGAAGCGGCCGACCAAAAAGTGAACCCGCTCTGGCCTGGCTAACCAGGCCTGTGGATAACCTGCCGGAGGCAGTTCTGTATGTTCGGTGTGACGGATTACGCCGCCTTCGTGGTGGCCTTCATCATCCTGCTGGCCATTCCCGGTCCGGGTAACCTGGCGTTGATCCTGTCCACCGGCAAGGGCGGGATTCGCGGCGGACTGGCCTCGACCTTCGGCATCATCTTCGGTGACCAGATTCTGCTGTGGCTGGCGGTGGCTGGAGTCGCGGCGTTGCTCAAGGCCTATCCAACGGCTTTTCATCTGGTGCAGTGGCTTGGCGCCGGCTATCTGGTTTACCTCGGCCTGCGAATGATCCTGGCCAAGCCGGGGGCCGCGCCGACGCTGGAGATCAAGCCGCGCCAGTACCTGTGGCAGACCCTGGTGATCACCGTCTTTAACCCCAAGGCCATCATCTTCTACATGGCCTTCTTCCCGCTGTTCATCGATCCGCAGCGCCATCAGGGACTGATTACGTTCGGTTTCATGGCGGTAACCATCATGGCGCTGACCTTTCTCTACGGCTTGCTGATCGTGCTGCTGACGCACTTTCTCGCCGAGCGCATGCGCGCCAATCCGCGTATCGCCAGAGGCCTGGAGAAACTGGCAGGGCTCTGTCTGGTCGGTTTCGGGGTCAAACTGACGTTGAACTGATCGACGGACGCTTGCGGGCTTTTCGATCATATGTTTTGATTCGCGCCATTATCTTTCGAATCGAAACTTAAGCATGTCGAAGCGCAATACGCCGCAACGTCGCCACACCATTCTCGCCCTGCTCGCCGAGCAGGGCGAAGTGAGCGTGGACGCCCTGGCCCAGCACTTCGCCACCAGCGAAGTGACCATTCGCAAGGATCTCGCCGCCCTGGAAAAGAACGGCCTGCTGCTGCGTCGCTACGGCGGTGCCGTGCCGGTGCCGCAGGAACTGTTCAGCGAGCCGACACAGTCCATCTCTCCTTACAAGCAGGCCATCGCCCGCGCCGGTGTGGCGCGTATCCGCGAGCATGCGCGCATCATCATCGACAGCGGCACCACCACGGCGGCGATGATCCCTCAGCTCGGGCACAAACCCGGGCTGGTAGTGATGACCAACTCACTCAACGTGGCCAACGCCCTGCGCGATATCGAACACGAGCCAGTGCTGCTGATGACCGGCGGCACCTGGGATCCGCATTCGGAATCCTTCCAGGGCCAGGTGGCCGAGCAGGTGCTGCGTTCCTACGACTTCGACCAGTTGTTCATCGGCGCCGATGGCATCGACCTGGCGCGTGGCACCACCACCTTCAACGAGCTGCTCGGTCTGTCGCGGGTGATGGCCGAGGTGGCCCGCGAGGTCATCGTCATGGTCGAGAGCGACAAGATCGGCCGGCGTATTCCCAACCTGGAACTGCCCTGGAGCAGCGTCCATACCCTGATCACCGACGAGCGCCTGGACGCCCAGGCTGCCGAACAGATACGCGCGCGCGGTATCCAGCTGATCCTCGCGCCGCTGGAAAACTAAGGAGAGCCCCATGTGTGGAATCGTAGGCGCCATCGCCGAGCGCAATATCACCCCTGTCCTGGTCGAAGGCCTCAAGCGCCTGGAGTACCGGGGTTATGACAGCGCCGGCGTGGCGCTGCTGACCGAACAGGGTGCGCTGGATCGCCGCCGTCGTGTCGGCAAGGTCAGCGAATTGCAGACCGCCCTGCAGAGCGAACCACTGGCCGGGCGTCTGGGCATCGCCCACACCCGCTGGGCCACCCACGGTGCGCCGAGCGAGCACAACGCTCACCCACACTTCTCCGGCCAGGATCTGGCCGTGGTGCACAACGGCATCATCGAGAACCACGAAGCGCTGCGCGAGCGCCTCAAGGGTCTGGGTTATGTCTTCACCTCCGACACCGACACCGAAACCATCGTCCACCTGCTCGATCACAAGTTGCAGCAGCTCGGCGACCTCAGCGCCGCGCTCAAGGCCGCGATTCCTGAGCTGCATGGTGCCTATGGCCTGGCGGTGATCTCGGCCCGCCAGCCGGATCGCCTGCTCGCCGCGCGCAGTGGCAGCCCGCTGGTGATCGGCCTGGGTCTGGGTGAGAACTTCCTCGCCTCCGACCAGTTGGCCCTGCGCCAGGTCACCGACCGCTTCATGTACCTGGAAGAAGGTGATATCGCCGAGATTCGCCGCGACAGCGTGCAGATCTGGGACGCCGCTGGCCATCTGGTGCAGCGCGAAGCCGTGCAGTACCACGAAGGCGCCGAAGCCGCCGACAAGGGCGAATATCGCCACTTCATGCTCAAGGAGATCCACGAGCAACCGAAGGTGGTGCAGCGCACCCTGGAAGGCCGTTTGGGCAGCGATCATGTGCTGGTGCAGGCCTTTGGCCCACAGGCGGCCGAGCTGTTCGCCAAGGTGAAGAATGTACAGATCGTCGCCTGCGGCACCAGCTACCACGCCGGTATGGTCGCCCGTTACTGGCTGGAAGAGCTGGCCGGCATTCCCTGCCAGGTTGAAGTGGCCAGCGAGTTCCGCTACCGCAAGGTGGTGGTGCAACCGGACACCCTGTTCGTCAGCGTCTCGCAGTCCGGCGAAACCGCCGACACCCTGGCCGCGCTACGCAACGCCAGGGAGAAGGCACCGGGGCAGGGTGGCTACCTGGCCAGCCTGGTGATCTGCAACGTCGGCACCAGCTCGCTGGTGCGTGAGTCCGACCTGTGCCTGCTGACCCAGGCCGGCCCGGAAATTGGCGTAGCCTCGACCAAGGCCTTCACCACCCAGTTGGTCGGCCTGATGCTGCTGACCCTGGCCCTCGGCCAGGTGCATGGCAGCCTGGACAGGGCGCTGGAAGCGCAACTGGTCGACGAACTGCGTCGCCTGCCGACCCGACTGGGCGAAGCGCTGGCCATGGACAAGACCGTGGAGAAGATCGCCGAACTGTTCGCCGAGAAGCACCACAGCCTGTTCCTCGGCCGTGGCGCGCAGTACCCGGTGGCCATGGAAGGCGCGCTCAAGCTCAAGGAAATCTCCTACATCCACGCCGAGGCCTACCCGGCCGGCGAGCTCAAGCACGGCCCGCTGGCCCTGGTCGACGCCGACATGCCGGTGGTCACCGTGGCGCCGAACAACGAGCTGCTGGAAAAGCTCAAGTCCAACCTGCAGGAAGTGCGCGCCCGTGGCGGCGAGCTGATCGTCTTTGCCGACCAGCAGGCCGGCATGAGCAATGGCGAGGGCACCCACGTGGTGGCGATGCCGCATATTCACGACCTGCTCGCGCCGATTCTCTACACCGTGCCGCTGCAGCTGCTGTCGTACTACGTCGCCGTGCTCAAGGGTACCGACGTCGACCAGCCGCGTAATCTGGCCAAGAGCGTGACTGTCGAGTGAAACGTGAGGATGTAATCCAGCGGTTGGCCGGTGGCGCGGTGTTCCACACCCAGGTCATGGTCAACCCGGCCAATACCCGTGAATGGATCGTGTTCTTCAACAAGGATGCGGGGCGCAGCTTCTTTCTGGTGGACGATGCCGAACAGGTACAGACCTTCAGCAGCCTCGATGCGCTGATGCTCGAGTTGCGCGGCTTGGGGATCAAACGAGTGGACGTGCAGCTCTGAGCAGTTGCTCACAGTTGGCGTGGATCAAGCTGTGGATATCCTCGTGACAGTTGGCTGAAGCCCTTGTAAATAGGGCTCTTCAGCCAGTTGTACAGAAAGTGCTCGCCAGCATGCTCGCTATCCACAGGGTTCTTGGATAAGTTGCTTTCTATCCTGTTGATAAAGTTCTGAAAGCCTTGTCATCAAAGGCTTTCAGCGCTTTGTACGGTTTTTCGCCAGGGTTCAATCAGTGCCGGGACGGTAGAGGTGCCGATGCGTGGCATCGTACAGTGCGGATTCGGCAAAGGCGCCCGGATCAAGTACGCGCCCGACCAGGATCAGCGCCGTGCGGCGGAAGTCCTTGGCGGCGACCCTCTCTTCAATATCGGCCAGGGTGCCCAGTACCCAATCCTGATCCGGCCAGCTCGCTCTGTGGATAACCGCTATGGGGCAGTCGGCCCCATAGTGCGGCAGCAGTTCGTCGACGATGGCCGGCAGATGACGCACGCCGAGGTGGATCGCCAGTGTGGCGCGGTGCCTGGCCAGGTCACGCAGTTGTTCGCCCTCGGGCATTGGCGAGGTGGTGCCGTAGCGGGTAAGGATCACCGTCTGGGCGATGCCGGGCAGGGTCAGCTCGCTTTCCAGCAGTGCCGCACAGGCGGCGGTGGCGGTAACGCCGGGAATGATCTCGAAGGGAATGCCGAGTGCACGCAGCTCGCGAATCTGCTCGCCGATGGCGCCGTACAGCGAAGGATCGCCGGAGTGCACACGGGCGACATCCTGGCCGCGCTCATGAGCCTGACGCAATAGATCGACTATCTCCCCCAGGTGTAACTCGGCGGTGTTCACCACCTGTTCGGCACTGTGGCCCTGCAGCACCGCTTCAGGCACTAGCGAGCCGGCGTAGAGGATCACCGGGCAGGCGCGAATCAGGCGCTGCCCCTTGACGGTGATCAGTTCGGGGTCACCGGGGCCGGCGCCGATGAAATACACGGTCATGCGGATTCTCTGTCGAAGGTGGCCAGCGCACAGGTGGCGTTGGCACTGCGGTTTTTCTCGCCGAGCAGGCCGGGCGAAGCGCCCATGCGCGCCGCCAGTGCCAGGGCACAAGGTTCTGCTACAGCCGGGCTGCCTGTGGCTGTTTGAGTCAAAGCACTGCCGACTGTCATGGCCTGATAGATGCTCAGTTGCTCGGGGGCGAAGAACACCAGCTCCAGGCTCAGGTATTCAGCCAGGCCGTGCAGGGCGGCTTCGTCGTGTTTGTGGGTGATGCTGGCCAGGCCTACGAGGTTGTCAACTGTCAGACCATGTTGCCTCAGGCTGTGGATAAGCAGATCGAGCAACTCGTCCAGGTCGCAGCCACGGCGACAGCCCAGCCCGGCGACGACCTGTATCGTTGAGGCGGATGGGTGATCGGAGGTGGTCGGCAGCATGAGTGACATTCTGGCTGTGCGGTGGCGTAGCTCATCATGGCGCCTGCCAGTGGTCAACCGCGATTGACCGACCGCTGTGGCCTGCGTAGCCTTCCCGTTTTCGAGGTTCTCCCCGGCAAATCGTCGGGGCGCTAAGAGGGAACAGGGTCGATGCCCTGGCTGCCCCCGCAACTGTGAACGGTCGCAACTCCTTCGAGAGACCACTGCCATCGGCGGGAAGGTGAAGGACGCGCAAGGCGCAGACCGTGAGTCAGGAGACCTGCCTCGACAGACCAGCCACTTGTTCGGACGGGGTGATCCGACGCGGCCAGCACGCTTCTGCGTGCCTGCCTGCGCGTCCCCGTCCGCCGAACTTAATGACGCCACGGGGCCCTCCATGAAAACCCTCGCCAAACTGCCAGTCACCATCGTCACCGGATTTCTCGGTGCCGGTAAAACCACGCTGCTGCGCCATCTGCTGGCCAATGCCGGCGGCCGCCGTATTGCGGTGATCGTCAACGAGTTCGGCGAGCTAGGCATCGATGGTGAGATCCTCAAGCAATGCTCCATCGGCTGCAGCGAGGAAGAGGCCAATGGCCGCGTCTTCGAGCTGGCCAACGGCTGCCTATGCTGTACCGTGCAGGAAGAGTTCTTCCCGGTGATGCGCGAGCTGGTGGCGCGCCGTGGCGATCTCGACCATATCCTTATCGAAACCAGCGGCCTGGCGCTGCCCAAACCGCTGGTGCAAGCCTTCAACTGGCCGGAAATCCGCAACGCCTGCACGGTCGATGCGGTCATCACCGTGGTCGACAGCCCGGCAGTGATCGCCGGCACCTTCGCTGCTTTCCCCGATCAGGTGGATGAGCAGCGCAAGCTCGACCCCAACCTCGACCACGAATCGCCGCTGCACGAGCTGTTCGCCGACCAACTGGCCAGCGCCGACCTGGTGATTCTCAACAAGGCCGACCTGCTCGATGCCGAGGCGCTGGCTGCTGTGCGTGCCGAGGTGGCCGAGGAATTGCCGCCAGCGGTCAAGGTCATCGAGGCGCATGGCGGCGAGCTGCCGCTGGATGTATTGCTGGGCCTGAACAGCGAAACCGAGCTGCATATCGACAGCCGCCGCACTCATCATGACGATGAAGACGACGACCACGATCACGAGGAATTCGACTCGTTCCACGTGGAACTACCGGAAACAGAGGAACCGCGCCTGCTGGCCGCGCTGAAAGACGCTGTGGCCAAGTACGGCATCCTGCGCGTGAAAGGCTTCGCAGCGATCCCTGGCAAACCCATGCGTCTGCTGGTGCAGGGTGTCGGCCAGCGCTTCGACCGTCACTTCGACCGCGCCTGGCAGGCCGACGAGCCGCGCCTGAGTCGCCTGGTGGTGATCGGTCAGCAGCTCGACCGCGCGGCCATCGAGGCCGAGCTGAAAGCGGCGCTGGCCTGAGTGATTGTGGGAGGGGCTTCAGCCGCGATCTGGTTCGCGGATAGTCGCGGCTAAAGCACCTCCCACGATTCGCCCCTCCACGGAACGAACATGCACCTCCTACGCACCCAGCCCGGCGCCCAACTGCCGGCCGACAGCATCGCCGACCTCGGCCAGACGCCTGCCGAGTTGGTACTTCTGTGCACGGGTGATTCGCACCTGTCGCTGTTGGCCGAAGCCGCCCGGCAACTGCCGGACGATTACCCCAGCCTGCGCCTGGCCAGCCCGGCGCAGCTGAGCAACAACGCCTCGGTGGATTTCTACGTCGAACAGGTGCTGCAGCATGCCAAGGTCATTCTGATCTCGGTGCATGGCGGGGTGAGTTACTGGCGCTACGGGGTCGAGCGGCTGATGGAGCTGGGAGCGCGTGGCGCCACGGTGATCATGGTCCCCGGCGACGACAAGCCCGACCCGGAGCTGAACGCCCTCGGCAACGTCAGCGAAGAAGACAGCCAGCGCCTCTGGCAGTACCTGCGCCAGGGCGGCTTGGACAATGCCCGCCAGTTGTTCCGTTGCATCGGCAGCCGCTGGCTGGGGCGTGATGACTCTTGGCAAGAGCCGCAGGCGCTGCCGCGTGTCGGCCTTTACCACCCGCAGCGTAGCCCGGCGACGCTGGCTGACTGGCAGGCGCAGTGGCAACCGGAGGCGCCCGTCGTGGCGCTGCTGTTCTATCGCAACCATGTGCAGTCGGCGAACACTGCTTTCGTCGATACTTTCTGTGCGCATCTGGTCGCTCAGGGCCTTAACCCGCTGCCGATTGCCGTGGCCAGCCTCAAGGAACCGGCCTGCCTGGATCAGGTGCAGGCCTGGCTGGACGAGACGAGCACCGCGCTGATCATCAATACCACCGGCTTTGCCCTGTCCAATCCCGAGGCGCCGCAGGCGCGGGTGTTTCGCCGTGATATCCCGGTGCTGCAGGCCATCTGTTCGCTGGATAACCACACGCAGTGGCAGGCCAGCGCCCAAGGCCTGGGCTCGCGTGACCTGGCCATGCATGTGGTGCTGCCCGAGCTGGATGGCCGGCTGATCGGTACCGCCATCAGCTTCAAGGGGCTGGCCTGGCGCAGCGAGCGCAGCCAGAGCGATGTGGTGTGCTACCAGGCGCATGAACCGGGCATGACTTATGTCGCGGAACTGGCGCGCAACTGGTGCCAGTTGGCGATCAAAAGCAACGATCAGAAGCGAATCGGCCTGATCCTGGCCAATTACCCGACCCGTGATGGCCGCATCGGCAACGGCGTCGGCCTGGATACACCGGCTGCCGCGCTGAATATCCTGCAGGCACTGCAACAGCAGGGTTATCCGGTGGATAACTTGCCGGAGAGCGGCACTGCACTTGTCCACAGCCTGCTCGGTGGCGTCACCAATGATCT
This sequence comes from uncultured Pseudomonas sp., assembly GCA_964543555.1. Lineage (GTDB taxonomy): Bacteria > Pseudomonadota > Gammaproteobacteria > Pseudomonadales > Pseudomonadaceae > Aquipseudomonas. The sequence continues at coordinate 856 of CAZIZA010000158.1, read as the reverse complement.
GGATGGCCTCGACACACGGCCCTGTGCGCAGAGCCTGGCGCTGGACGACTACCTGGGTTTTTTCCACAGCCTGCCTGAACAGAATCAACAAGCCGTGCGCGAGCGCTGGGGCGAGCCGCAGGACGATCCGATGTTCCGCAGCGGGCGGATGATGGTCGCCGGCCTGCGCTTCGGCCTGACCTTCGTCGGCATCCAGCCGGCACGCGGTTATCAACTGGACGCGGCAGCGGTGTACCACGACCCCGATCTGGTGCCGCCGCACGGCTATATCGCCTTCTACGCCTGGCTGCGTAAAGCGTTCGCTGCCGATGCGCTGATTCACGTCGGCAAGCACGGCAACCTGGAATGGCTGCCGGGCAAAAGCGTTGGCCTGTCCGAGGGCTGCTGGCCGCAGGCGCTGATCGGCCCGCTGCCGAATATCTATCCCTTTATCGTCAACGATCCGGGCGAGGGCGCGCAGGCCAAGCGCCGTACCCAGGCGGTGATCATCGACCACCTGATGCCGCCACTGACCCGCGCCGAGAGCTACGGCCCGCTGCGCGACCTGGAACGTCTGGCCGATGAATATTTTGAGGCCAGCCAGCTCGACCAGCGGCGCGCTGTGGAGCTGCGCGGCGAGATTCTGAGCAAGGTGCGCGAGGCCAGCCTCGACCGCGAGCTGGGCCTGCAACTCAATGATGATGCTGACAGTTGGTTGCCGCAGCTCGACGCCTACCTGTGCGACCTCAAGGAATCGCAGATTCGCGATGGTCTGCACGTATTTGGCGAGTCGCCCAGTGGACAACTGCGTCGCGACACCCTGCTGGCGCTGCTGCGTATCCCCCGTGGCGATGGCCAGGGCGCCAATGCCAGCCTG
>CAZIZA010000157.1:0-9198 GCA_964543555.1 uncultured Pseudomonas sp. | reverse complement strand
AGCTGATCGTCTCCGAATGGTGCGCGGGCTACCTGCGTGGTGCGGCGGTGGCCGGCTGGCTGGAGGCGGCGCTACCCGAGTCGGTTGCGGCGGCACGGGCGCTGATTACCCTGCACGGCGACGAGAGCGGTAGCGCGACACTCAAGGCCATGTCCGATGCCGAATACGACGCCAGCACGGCACTGCTCGAACCGGCCGCCGTCGAACTGTACGAGTACTGGCAGCAGAATCTGGACCCCGTGTTGCCGGTGCGCCGCGAAGAGACCAAGGTGGGGCGCAACGACCCCTGCACCTGCGGCAGTGGCAAGAAGTACAAGCAGTGCTGCATGCGCTGAGTCGTTCCCTGGGGCATCGGCCAGCGCACGCAGCGCCGGCCAGTGCATGTGCGCGGATTAGCTAGCCCAGCAACTCGGCAAACGCCTTGTCCGCTTCCAGTACCGCGGGCAGGGCTTCGAACAGTTTGTCCAGGTCGACTTCCTCGAACAACGGGCCTTCCAGGCTCTGCTGCGCCTTGTCACTCAGGCCGTCCAGCTCCAGGGTCTCGCCGACTAACACGGCCTGTGCCACCAGGCGTGCGTAGCGACCATCGTCCGGGGCGGAGCTGGGGCGTGCCTGGTAGGCAATGGCGTTCTGGATCAGTTTGGGTAACTGCCAGCGCCGTGCCAGTTCGGCGCCGACCTCGGGGTAGCCAAAGCCCAGCTGCAGGGTTTCCTCGGCAGCATGGGCAGCGGCCTCGCGCTGTGGCTGGCGGTTGAGCTTGCGGGCAAAGTCCGGCGCACCGGCCTGAATCAGCAGTTCACCGATGTTGTACATCATGCCGCAGGTAAAGGCCGCGTCCGCATCGAGTTTGAGTTGTTTGGCCAGGGTGCGGGCGATGCTGGCCACACGGAAGCTGTGAATCCAGAAGTTTTTCAGGTCGAACCCGGTGTCCACCTTGAAGGCGCCGGTCACTGCCGAGGCCATCACCAGGGTGCGCAAGGTGTTGAAGCCCAGGCGCATGGCGGCGTCTTCGACGCTGGTGGCCTCACGCGCGCCGCGAAAGCGTGCCGAGTTGGCCAGACGCAGCACCTTGGCGGCGATCACCGGATCGCGCTCGATGTTACGTGCCACGCTTTCCAGGTTGGAGGCGGGATTGTCGAACTGCTGGATCAGTTCCTGCGCCACTTTGGGGATGCTGGGCAGGCTATGCAGCTCGGCAAAAAGACTTTCGATATCCATTGGTGGCTCCGTTCGAGGCGCTGGGTCAGGGAATGATCTGAGCATAGCCAGACCATACAAAAACGTCAGCGCCGAGCGCTGTCCAGAACGAGATTTTTTGAGGGCGGGCGAGGGTGCAAGGGCATACGAACAGGGCGCTCAAGGATTCCCGCGTTTGAGGTCGACGTCTAGACAATGGCCTCGACGCCGATCTCTGCCTCAGGCGAAAACGAAGTACTTGCGCACCGTTTCCACGACTTCCCAGGTGCCTTTCATGCCGGGCTCGACCACGAAGATATCTCCGGCCTTGAGGTGGATCGGTTGCATGCCATCCGGGGTGATGATGCAGTAGCCTTCCTGAAAGTGGCAGTACTCCCACTTCACATACTCGACGCGCCACTTGCCGGGCGTGCAGATCCAGGTGCCCATGATCTTGCTGCCGTCATCGGAGGTGTAGGCATTGAGGTTGACGGTGTGCGGGTCACCGTCGATGCGCTGCCACTTGCAGGCATCGACGACGGGCATCGGCTGGGTGTCGCGCAGCACGGTGATCGGTTTGTTGGCCATGTCCGGCTCCCGGTTCCACTAGAAAGGGGCTTCACTTTAGGTGGCGTGCGCCCGGGGCGGTTGTCTGGTGTCGACATCGGGCTAGCCGTTTGCGCTGTTATCGGCGAGATCCCTGTGACCGGGGGCGCTGAGGCGCGCAGTGGCGGTGCATCCTCTGCCGAGCGGGGATCGCCCCTAGAGGGCTACTGCGCGTTCGGCCAATTGCTGATACGGGGTGCCACCTGGTGACCTTCTCGGCGGCGACATAGCTGCACGTCGATTCGGCAGCGCTTGAGATATGATGCGCGCCCCTTGATCTACTGGCGGCTCAATATGCCTGGCAATGCGCTCTACACCGATTTGTCGGGCTATTACGACCTGATGTGCGCGGACATCGATTACGCCGCGCAAAGCCATTGCGCACAGCGCCTGCAGCGGCTATTGGGCAATGGCGGCAAACGTCATCTTGACCTGGCCTGCGGCACCGGCCCGCACGTACGCCATTTTCTCGATGCCGGCTATGTCAGCAGCGGCCTGGACATCAACCAGCCGATGCTCGACCGCGCCGCACAGCGCTGCCCCGAGGCACGTTTTGCCCGGCAGGACATGTGCGGTTTTCAGGTCGACGAGCCGCTGGATCTGATCACCTGCTTTCTTTACTCCATCCACTACAGCGCCAGCATCGAACGGCTCAAGGCCTGTATCGCCAGCGTGCACGGCGCCCTGGCGGTTGGCGGGGTGTTCTGCTTCAACGCGGTAGACAAGCAGCGCATCGATAATGCTTCGTTCGTTTCCCACAGCGCGCAGCATGGCGAAGGGCAATTCCGCTTCAGCTCCGGCTGGCACTACGTCGGGGAAGGCGAGCAGCAGGCGCTACGCCTGCGTATCGAGCGCAGCGTCGGCGAGCAGACCGAGGTCTGGCACGACGAACACCTGATGGTGGCGGTGAACTTCGCCGAGCTGCAGAACCTGCTGGCACCGTACTTCGAGGTGCAGGTGCTGGAGCACGACTACCAGAAGCTACTGCCCTGGGATGGTCAATCGGGCAATGCATTGTGGGCCTGCATCAAGCGTGAGATTGCGCCTGCCGACATGCCCTAGATCGTCAAGACGAGCAGGGGCGAACACAGGCCTGTGAGGTCGGTTTGTACCCTCACCCTTACCGGCGAGATGCTTTCCATGCCGATGCAGGTCTGCGACATCAAATGCAGGCGCGCCGTGAGCGACTCAATCCGCAACAAATGCCTTTTCTGAAGCTGAAAAGACCAATTCCCGAGTATTGGGTGTTGGTCGATTATGCCCCCTGGAAAATGCGCCTTAACCAGCTCTTGTGACTGCACGCAGCACCTGACGCTTGTTTTTGTCTTTTGCCTTCTTGTCCGGGCGTTAGGTCTGGGGAGAGAGTGTTTGCAATAAATTCTCATTTGCCCGGGCGATATTCTTGCTTATCATGCCGCCACTTTTACTGCGGGAGGCTGGGGTGTGGATGCACTGTCATGGGCTATCGAGCCGCTGACGCAGGTGTTGACCGCTGTGGTCAGGCAGTTGCATGGGCTATTGGATCTCAATGGCCGCATCGGCCTGCTGTTTCTCGTGCTCTCCTATGGTGTGGCCTACCTGCTTTATCGTCAGCGTCGCGTACAGGCAGGCGTCGCCTCCTTCTGGCAGTTCATCGGCGGGCGCCAGGTGTGGCTGCATCCCTCGGCGCTGCTCGATTATCGCTATTTCATCCTGCGGGCCGCGTTGCGTGTGCTACTGATCGTGCCGGTCATCGGCATGGTCGACCCCTATGTGTTGCGCTCGGCCGATTACGTCGCCTTCTTCAGCCAACTCTGGGGTGAGCGGCCACGCCTGGGGGAAAACCTCGGGCTCAGCCTGCTGTATGGCCTTGGCGTGTTCCTGATCAACGACTTCGCCAGCTACTGGACCCATCGCGCCTTTCATAGCCGCTGGTTGTGGGAGTTTCACAAGGTGCACCATGTCGCTCCGGTGATGGTGCCATTGACCGCCAGCCGTGTGCATTTCGTGGAAAAAATTGTCGACAGCCTGCTGACCCTGGCGATGCTTGCCGCCTACTCCGGCCTGTTTTGGTATCTGTGCGGTGGGGAGGTCAGCCGTTACACCTTGTTTGGTGTTACCTATCTGGTATTCATCTTCAATTGCCTTGCAGCGAATCTGCGCCATACCCATATATGGCTGTCGTTCGGGCCGCTGCTGGAGCATGTGATCAACAGTCCGGCGCAGCACCAGATTCATCACAGCGACGCCCCACACCATTTCCACCGCAACTTCGGAACCAATCTGTCCCTCTGGGACTGGCTGTTTGGCACGCTCTACACCACCACCCGTATTCCCGAACCCTTGAGCTTCGGTACGGCCGAGCGCGATGCGCATCGTTACCTGAGCCTATACAGCCTGACTCTGCTGCCGTTCGTCGACACGGCACGCAAAGCGCTGCAATTGCTCGGTCGACGAGGGCCAAAGCGAGAGTTCTAGCGTGGAGCAAGGCGGTACGCCTCACTTGTTATTGTCGATCAGTTACCGGCAAAGTCTGATGGCCTCCAAGCTCCGGCCGCCTGCAGTACGTGCTTGCCGGGCGTTGATTGCGGGCTCAGCAGATATCCATGCTGCATGCTCGTCACCGGCAACTGGGTTCCCTAATCCCGGGCTTGGAGTATCCCCAGGCGGCACGACTGTGCTTCAAGCCAGGCATGAAATGAGTAGACTGCAGGAGTGTGAAAGAAATACTTCTATGCGCTAAATGAAAAGAATTATCATGCGCGCCCGTTAATCAATGTCCACTTCTGGATGCGTAATGCCACCACCCAACGCGTGACCCGGCAACGCTTGCAGCAGGATCTGCAGACCCGCAACCTGTTCAACAACTTCGAAGCCGAAGGCACCGCCGTTACCTTCGGCTTTGAGCATCGCCTGTTGACCGGCATCGAAATCGGCAGCCAGCGGCGTGACCCGAAGCTCTACACCGTGCTCGCCGTCAGCCATGGCGGCCAAGTCGTGCTCACGCTCGACCTGTACAACCCCGATCGCAGCCAGAGCCACCGGGGCGCCATGACCCTCTCCAGCAACAACCACACCGAAGTCGAAAGCCGTGGCCTTTACGTGCAGGATCAACTGCGCCTGAGTGACCAGTGGCAACTGCTGGCCGGCCTGCGTTACGACGAATTCGAAGTGGCCACCACCAACAAACTGCGCAATATCAAAGAAGACCGCAACAGCCACGGCCTCAGCCCGCGTGCCGGTATCGTCTGGATGCCGCTGCAGCACCATTCCTTCTACGCATCCTGGAGCAAGACCTTCTCCCCGGTTGGTGACGGCCTCATCGGCATCACCCCGGGCGCCTCGGGCAATGGCAACGCGCTCGACCCCGAGCAGACCCGGCAGAAGGAAGTCGGCATCAAGAGCGACTGGCTGGACGAACGCCTGAGCACCACCCTGGCCGTCTACGAATTGGAACTCTACAACCGCCGCACCACGGATCCGAACGACCCGAGCCTGACCATCCTCACCGGCCTGCAACGTTCGCGCGGTGTCGAACTGACTGCCACTGGCCGATTGGTCGGTAACTGGTACATACGCAGCGGCATCGGCCTGCAGGCCGCCAGCATCGTCAAGGACAACAATGGCCTGGAAGGCAACCGCGTCAGCAACGTCGCCAAGCGCAACGGCAGCCTGTTCATCACCTGGAAGCCCGAGCTGGGCTGGTATGCCGAAACCGGCGTGACCCTGGTCGGCGAGCGTTTTGCCGACAACCAGAACACCACCGTACTGCCTGGCTATGGCACCTGGGACGCCCTGACCGGCTACCGCCACAAGGACTGGGACATCCGTGCCGCGCTGAACAACATCACCGACCGCACCTACTACAGCTCCGCCACCAGCGCCGGGCAAATCCGCCTGGGCGACCCGCGTAACCTGGTAGTCAGCGCCAGCTACTCGTTCTGACTGGGCCAGAGCACCTGTCGTCATGCTTTATCAGCGTTGGCGGGCGTTAAACGTCCGCCCACTGCGCGTGTGCATGCGCGGTGTCGGCTGACCGCCAGAGGTGATGGAACGCGGCGTTGCGTGAGGCTCCCACGCCTGGCGTGGGGCATCGCCTCAATGCAGCGCGCGTGAAGGCAGGCGCTCGTCGACCAGTTGCTGAGCCTGCAGGGCGAGCGTGTCGAGGTGTGCGTCACGCTGTTTTTCCGCCTGTTGCATCGCGCGCTGGCCGTGCTGCTTGAGTAGGTAGGCGTGAATCTGCCTGACCTCCGTGGAGGCAAACACCGGTGCCAGATCGACCACGGCTACCATGCCGCTGGAGCGATAGTCGCGGCTGCTCATCACCACCCGCGCCCCCTGAGCGGCCAGCACTTGCAGGCCCATCGCCTCGAACAGCGGCACCTTGGCTGCCACGCAGGCCAGTTCCAGGTGCGGGCGATGGGCCAGCACGCGCTGCAGCAGCGCGCGGCCGATGCCCTGACGGCGGTGTGCCGCCTCTACCGCCAGATAGGCGAGGGTGCAGGCAGCAGCATCGTCCGGGCTGGGCAGATACAGGGCAAAGCCCAGCACACGGGCCGGGTCTTCAGCGTCCAGCGCCAGTAGCAGCTGCACGGGGCCATCGGCCTCGCCGTTCATGGTCTGCAGGTGCAGATGCAGCTCATAGCCGATCACGTACTGATATAGCTGATACAGCGGATTGCTCGGCAGCAGCGGCACCGCGCTGACATCGGCGAAGTCATCCACCACCCTCTGCTGCACCTGGCTTTTCAGGGACTCGGGCGGCTGGCTGCTGAGGTGGGCAAGGGTGAACATCGGTATATGGTCCGCTGGAGAATGCGAGGGCCGTGGATTGTAACCCGCGGGTGCCATGATCGTTCTCATGCCCGGCGTTGCGTATGCCATTGTTCAACCTCGATCCATCTGTTCCCTCTGGCCGTTGAGCGCCTCGGGTAACATGGCGGCGTAGCGAACCCAGACCCAGAAGAACCTTATGCCATCGCCGAAACGAAAATACTCAAGCATCGAGCGCGAACTGATTCGCACCCTGACCCTTGCCTGCGAAACGGCGAAAAGCGAAATCGTCGGCTTCCAGTGGCTGACTCATGATGTGGACTATGAGCGGTTTCCACAGAGCCTTGTGGTGACCTGGATGTTCGATAACGAAGCGAGCAGGGCGCGCGCACTCGCCAGCCCGGATAAGGCGCGAATGCTGGCGCTGACGCAGGCCGCTTTCGATGAAGTGGGCATCAGCGTCTCCAGCATTGCCGAGCACGTGGCGTTCTCGGTCGAACAGCCGGCGAGGGGCAAACGTGGCCAAGGACATTGAGAACCCCTGTGTGTCGCTGTGCCAGCTCAACAGCGAGCTGTGCGTCAGTTGCGGGCGCACGCGTGAGGAAATCCGCAAATGGCGCGGCATGAAACGCCCCGAGAAGATGGCCTGCGTGCAGAAAGCCGCAGCGCGGATGAAGGCGATTGCCAAGAAGAAAGGCAAAACCCAGTAGGGTGGATGACGCTTTATTCATCCACCGTCAGCGATTGTCCGGGCTACTCGCTAACGACCAATGATCGTTCCCATGCTCTGATGATCGTTCCCACGCTCCGCGTGGGAATGCAGCCAGTCACGCTCAGCGTCACGAATACCAGCGGTCAACCTCAATCAATCCCGCTTGCCCTGCATAGTCCCGAGCGCTGGAGTAACGCCAGTGCTCCGCTTGATCCACATAACCACGTTTGACCGGGTTGTGATGGATATAGTCGAGCTTCTGCCGCATCACCTCCGCACTACACACCAGCTCCGCATGCGATCCCTCCTGCCAGAGCTGGTAAACGCGATCAGTCTTGTGTGCCCGCTTGGCAAAACGTAGCCGCTGCAGCAAACGCTCCGCCCCTTTAGCTTGCAGATGATCAATGATCTTGCGTGCAGTAAATGACTTGAAGCTGTGGACGCATTTGGCCAGGTCAGGCGCTTGTGCGACGAAGTGCAGATGATTTTCCAAAATCACGTAGCTGTAGAGGCGTAAACCCTGGTTGGTCTGCTGATAACGCCAGCAGTCCAGCAGGATGTCGACCAGGGTAGGGCGAGTGAACAGTGGCAGCCATTCCAGTACCGTGCAGGTCAGGAAGTGTGGCTTGTCGGGTTCGGTGATGACGTAACGGCTGCGGCCCATTGGATTCTTCCCTGAATCGACTGGTGGAGGACTGAAGGTGCTCTGGCCTGGGAGTGTAGGCGGCGAAATGGCCTGGCTCCAGCACACCGATAGCTCCCACGCTCCAGCGGGGTAGCCCGCCCGCAGTATTCGGGGTGGTTAGCCGCCTTCGGCTTGGACGCTGGAGGGGCCGGGACGGCATTACTGATCGTTCCCACGCTCTGCGTGGGAACGCCTGTGGGGACGCTCCGCGTCCTGCTTCTGGCCTGTGGCAGCGATCAGCTGAAGCATCGTGTCCGGAAGCGGTCTACGCAGAGCGTCAAGGGCTGTGTCCCCACGCGGAGCGTGGGAACGATCAAACCCTGGCCCAGCGCGGCTCTCGCGGCATCCACGCCGTTCAATCCCTTGCACGACGATTTACGGATCGTTCCCACGCTCTGCGTGGTAACGCCTGTGGGGACGCTCTGCGTCCTGCTTCTGGCCGGCGGCAGAGATCAGCTGAAGCATCGTATCTGGCATTGATCGACGCAGAGCGTCGAGGGCTGCGTTCCCACGCGGAGCGTGGGAACGATCAAAACCCATTAGGGTGGATGAGGCTTTTTCATCGACTGTCAGCGGTTCACCGGTTTACTCGCTGCGGAGTGAACCCGCCGCTGATGCGTAGTTCTTCATACCGGTTCCGCTCTTACAGCGGCTCACTTTGTGATCGTACCCACGCTCTGCGTGGGCACGCCTTCCGAGGACGCTCCGCGTCCTGCTTCTGGCCGGCGGCAGCGATCAACTGAGGGGGCGTATCTGGTGATGATCGACGCAGAGCGTCGAGGGCTAAGTTCCTACGCGGAGCGTGGGAACGATCAAGAAATAAAAAACCCCGCACTAGGCGGGGCTTTTTAAGCTTCAACCCCAACATCCCTGGCAGGTGTAGGGTCAATCTACTCTGATGTCAGCGAGCCATCAATCCCAGCTCAACGCCCCACCCGTCTGATACTCGATCACTCGGGTCTCGAAGAAGTTCTTCTCCTTCTTCAGGTCCATGATCTCGCTCATCCACGGGAAGGGGTTGGTGGTGCCCGGGTACTCTTCCTTCAGGCCGATTTGGGTCAGGCGGCGGTTGGCGATGAACTTGAGGTAGTCTTCCATCATCGCGGCGTTCATGCCCAGTACGCCGCGCGGCATGGTGTCACGTGCGTATTCGATCTCCAGCTGGGTGCCCTGCAGGATCATCTGGGTCGCTTCGTCCTTCATCTGGGCGTCCCACAGGTGTGGGTTTTCGAGTTTGATCTGGTTGATCACGTCGATGCCGAAGTTC
>CAZIZA010000156.1:0-9201 GCA_964543555.1 uncultured Pseudomonas sp. | reverse complement strand
TGCAGCGTGGCGGTGACGTTGAGGCCGATCAGCTCGGCGATCTGCTGCTCGTCCTGTTGGTCGAGCAGGCCGAAGCGGTTGACCCCGGCGGCGTTTATCACGCAGTTGAGGCCGCCGAAGTTCTGCGCGGCGGCCACCAGCGCATCACGCCCGGCGCGGGTGCCGATATCGGCCTGCACCAGCTGGATCTGCTGCGGGAAGCGCTTGAGTAGTGGCTGCAAGGCGTCCAGGTGACGGCCTGCCAGGAGCAGGTGGGCACCTTCATTGGCCAGGGCGTACACCAGCGCCTGACCGATACCTCCGCTGGCACCGGTGATCAGGGCACGGCAATCCGTCGGTTGCATGGCTTCACTCCTGAGCGGAAAGCGGCAGGCTGCGGAACATGTCGCCGTACAGGCGGTAGACGACCTTGGCGGTGTGCACCACGGCGGCCTTGTCATCGTCTTTGTCCAGGCGGTTCATCAGTTTCTTGAAGAACTCGATGTGCTCCAGATCCAGGCTGCCGTGGGAGTTGAGGTAGCTGAAGGCCTTGCTCGGCAGCTGCAGCTTGTCCTGGATGATGCCGGCGGCCTGGGTGGCCAGGGCGATGCTGGTGCCTTCGAGCACGTTGACCATGCCGAAGAAGCTCACCGGGTTGTGCCGGGCGATGCGGTCGTAGACATAGGCCACCATCAGCTCGGTGGCCATGTGCGGGGTGCCATGGCGCACCGCTTCCTTGTCCGCACCGCAGGCAGCGATGTCGTTGAGCACCCACTCCTGGTGGCCGGTTTCTTCCTCGATGTATTCGGCGATGGCTTCGCGCAGCCATTCCAGGCGCTCCGGCAGGCGCGCGCCGCAGGCCATCAGCATCGGCACGGTGTGCTTGACGTGGTGGTAGGCCTCGGTGAGGAAGGCGATGTAGCTGTGCAGGGCGACCTGGCCGGTCATGGCCTGCTGGATGATCGGCGCGCCGAGCAGGTAGTCGCGTTCGGCTTGGGTCTGGGCCAGCAGGGATTCGTAGAAGCTCATGCGTGTACTCCTTCTGCCATCAACGCTTCGATGGCGCTTTGGTAATGGTTGAACAGGGCGGCGCGGCGCAGCCGACCGTTGGCCGTGGCCAGGTCGTTGCTCGCGTTGAAAGGGGCGTCGGCGCGCAGCCAGTGATGCACGCGGGCGTAATCCGGCAGGCCGTGATTGACGGCATCCACGGCCGCCTGCAACTGCGCGTCAGGGGTATTGGGGTAGCGCGGCACGAGCACCGCGACGTTGGCCGGCAGCGCCTCGCCGTGTAGCCAGGCCTGGGCGATGGGCAACTGCTGCACCAGCTCGGACTCGACCCATTCCGGGTTGACGTTGCGCCCGAAGGCGGTGATGAACTGATGCTTCTTGCGCCCGTGCAGCACCAGGAAACCGTCCTCGAAATGACCGAGGTCGCCGGTGCTCAGCCATTCGCCTTGCGGCGCGAGGTCACCGATGTAGCCGAGCATGCGCGCGCCCTTGACCAGCACTTCGCCGTCGTCCGTCAGACGGATCTGCAGATGCCCCAGCGGTTTGCCGGTGCTGCCGATATGGCGCTGCTCGGGTGTGTTCAGGCACACCACCGAGGCGCACTCGGACAGCCCGTAACCCTCGAAGATCGGCAGGCCCAGCGCATCGGCGCGTTGCAGCAACTGGGCGGAGACGCGTCCGCCACCGACCGCGACGAAGCGCAGCGAGCCCGGCACCGGCAGTTTGCGCTCGGCCGCGCTGACCAGCGCCAGCAACAATTGCGGCAGCAGGATCAGGCTGTTCGGCTGAGCAGCTTGCAGCGCCTGGAGAAAACGCATCAGGTCGAAGCCGCTGGCGCCGCTCAGGCCATTCTGCGCCATGGGTATCAGCTCGATGCGCACGCCAGCCAGTAGCGGCGCGTAAACGCCAGCGATGTTCTCCAGCAATGTGGCCAGCGGCAGGACGCATAAATGGCGCTCTACGTTGCGGCTGGCGCTGGCCTTGACCAGGCTGTCGGCCACCGCCAGTTGCGTGGCCAGATCCAGGCACACACCCTTGGGCTGGCCGGTGGTGCCGGAGGTGTAGGTGATCTTGCAGGTGCCGGCATGCAGCTGTGGCGGTTGCGCCACCGAGCGGCGATGAATGCCGTTCTCGACGGTGGCGAAGCCGGGCGCACCGACGCCGATCAGGCAATCGATGCCGGCGCTGTCGAGCACATGGCGCTGCTGATCGGCGGAGAAGAACCCCGGCACCGGCACGCAGATCAGGCCGGCGTGCAGCGCCGCCAGATCCCACAGCACCCAGTCGATGCCGTTATCCAGCGCCAGTGCCACGCGCTGGGCGCCCAGCTCGCGCAGATGACGGCTGCGGCTGGCCACGGCCGCCAGCAGACCGTCATAGGTCAGTTCGTGGCTATCCTCGGCCAGCGCCGTGCGCGGGCCAAAGGCGGCCAGACGCTCGAAGAAGGATTCAACTGCAGACCACATCGGGCATCTCCTCCAGGGCATACAGCGGTTGGTGGCCGAGGCGCGGGTAGGCGCCCAGTTGCAGCAGGCGCTGATGGCCACCATGGATGTCGCCGGCCATCACCAGCGGGCGGCTGTCGTAGTAACTGCCCCAGTCGGCCAGCTCTTCGCCCATGCGCGCCGGATCGGCTTCGCCCAGGGCGATGGGGGTCAGGCCCAGGCGCTGGAAGCTGTTGAGCAGCGTCGGCGTACCGGTAAAGGTGACCCAGCGAAAACCCAGGGCTACCAGCAGGTCGGTCAGCGCAACGATCAGCAAACGCGCCGCGCCGGGGCTGTCGGCGGCCAGGTTGCCGACTTCCACCACCTCGTCACGGCCGGGTTCGACATGACCCAGGCGCGCGCCGATAGCGGTTTCGATCGGCTCGTTCAGGTAGCGCTCGAGAAACAGCGCCCCGCTATTGCCACCGCGCACGCCCACCGCACCGAGCAGTTGCCCGGCCTGGTTTTCCAGGCCGAACAGGCAGGGCATGAAGTGACGGATGCGCGCGCCGTGCTGCAACTCGAAGCGCTGGCGGATGAACCGCTCCAGCATTTCGCGCCGCGCGCTGCCAGGGGAAGCCAGGTGGAGTTCGTAAGTATCGCCGCGCCCGATACGGGCAACGGGACGGTCGTGATACGCCCAGGGTAGTTCCATCGTCGGAACCTCGGTGATTGGCCTGGGGGTGATTCTGGGAGGGCTGGCTTAACGCTGTATTAAGTCTTTGCAGAATGTTTCGGGCGTTGCGCTATCGCGGCTGAAGCCGCTCCCACAGAATCCTCGAACACTGGCTCTTGGCATGGTGAGCGGGTAAGTTTCGGGCTGAATGGGCCATTGATGTCAGGATCAACATTGGGCATTCAGGGAGGAAAAATGACGTCACTCAATACTGATCCCAAGCTGGAACCCTTACTCACCTAACTGGCCGAGCTGATCCGCCAGGCACGGCAGCAGGCCGTGCGAGCGGTGGATGCGATCCAGGTGCAAACCTGCTGGGAAGTGGGGCGGCATATCGTCGAGTTCGAGCAAGGCGGGCAGGCGCGGGCCGCTTACGGTAAGAAGCTGCTGGCCAATCTGGCCAGTGGGCTGCAAGCCGAGTTCGGCAAGAGCTTCGATGAGCGCAACCTGCGGCATATGCGCGCTTTCTATCAGGCGTTCCCGATTTGGAACGCACTGCGTTCCGAATTGAGTTGGACGCACTATCGCTCTCTGCTCAAGCTGGACAGCGACAGTGCTCGCCAGTGGTACATGAACGAAGCCGCTACGCAGAACTGGAGCACCCGCGCGCTAGAGCGGCAGATCGGTACGTTGTATTACGAGCGCCTTCTGGCCAGTCAGGATCGCGCTGCTGTCGAGCAGGAGGCAGCGAGCAAGCTGCAGGCATTGGGCAAGAGCCCGCGTGAATTCGTGCGTGATCCGGTGCTGCTGGAGTTTCTCGGCCTGCCCAATGCCGGCCTTCTGTTGGAGGGCGAGCTCGAGCAGGCGCTGATCGACCAGTTGCAGCAGTTTTTACTGGAGCTGGGTAAAGGCTTTGCCTTCGTTGGTCGGCAGCAGCGCATCAGCACCGAGAGCAAGGATTTCTACATCGACCTGGTGTTCTACAACTACCTGCTCAAGTGCTTCGTGATCTTCGATCTCAAACGTGGCGAGCTGACCCATCAGGCGTGGCCCGGAGGATGGCCCCACTGTCGGCATCATTCTCTGTGCGCAGAAGGATGCGTCCGTGGTGCGTTATTCGGTGCTGCAAGGCAGCGAGCAACTGTTCGCCAGCAAATATAGGCTGGTGTTGCCCAGCGAAGAAGAACTACGGGCCGAGCTGGATCGGGAGCGGACGCGGCTGGCCGAGCAACGTGGGTTGTATTGGGTTCACTGAGCTTGTGCATCAGGACGCCGAGCGGCGACAGACTCGGCCCCTTCCCTGCGCGATATTCAACCGACCTGCGCCACCCAGTCATTGAGGTTGTAGTAGTTGCTGATGCGCGCGACCTTGCCATTGTTGATCTCGAAGAAGGCGCCGGCCGGCAGGACGTAGGTCTGGCCGTTGGCCGGTGGCAGGCCTTCGTCGTCGGCCAGGTACTCGCCATGCACCACGAATTCGGCGGCGGCGCGGTCACCTGCGGCGTTCTGCATGACCACGATGTCGGCCAGGCGCTCACGGTAGCAGCGGTTCATCTTGTCCATGAAGGCGGCGAAGGTGGCCTTGCCGACCTGGCGCTCGCCCTGGTTGATGTCGTGCACCACGTCCTCGGCCAGCAGGTCGAGGAAGGCGGGCATGTCACCGGCATTGAAGGCGGCGTAATAGGCCTGTACCAGTTCGGTGGCGGTCATGGCTAAGTTCCTTTCGTAGCGTGGTTAGTGGTGAGTTGGCCTGCATGATAAGTTCGCCATTCACCGCTGGTATAGCCACTGGCGTCACCCTGTTGCTGGCGAGCGACTGCATGGATATCCGACTGCTGCGGGGCGTGGAGATCGCGCCCCATATCGATGACCTGGCGCGCCTGCGCATCGAGGTCTTCCGCGAGTTTCCCTACCTCTACGATGGCAGCCTCGATTACGAGGCCGAGTACCTGGCCACCTACGTGCGCAGTGCCGGCAGCCTGTGCGTGCTGGTGCGTGATGAGGGCCGGGTGGTCGGCGCCTCCACGGCGTTGCCGTTGGCCGATGAAACCCTGGAATTCCAGCAGCCGTTCCTTTCGGCTGGCTGGGATGCCGCGCGCATCTTCTACTGCGCCGAGTCGGTGCTGTTGCCGGCCTGGCGTGGGTGTGGCCTGGGCGTGCGCTTCTTCGCCGAGCGCGAGGCGCATGCGCGTAAGCTGGGCCGTTTCGACTGGTGCGCCTTCTGCGCCGTGCAGCGCCCGGCCGATCACCCGCGCAGGCCCGCCGACTACCAGCCGCTGGACGCCTTCTGGGCGCGTCGCGGCTATCGCCATCATCCCGAACTGCACACCCAGTATCATTGGCGCGATCTGGACGAAGCCGAGGAGTCGGCCAAGCCCATGTCGTTCTGGCTCAAGGAACTCTCCTGATGATCAAGCTTGCCGCCTGCCAATATCACATCGACCTGCTGACCAGTTGGGACGCCTATGCCGCGCACCTGACCGAGCTGTGCGAGGAGGCCGCCGGGCAGGGCGCCGAGCTGCTGTTGCTGCCGGAATACGCCGGGCTGGTGCTGACCGGGCAGTTGCCGCAGGCCCAGCGCAGCGACCTGCACGGTTCCATCGCCGGCATCCAGCCAATGCTGCCGCGCTGGCTGGAACTCTGTGAAAGTCTGGCGCGCCGATTGAAGATCCATCTGCAACCCGGTTCGGTGGCCGTGCTGGATGATGATGGCGTCTATCGCAACCGCGCCTGGCTGTTCGGCCCGGACGGCTGCCTGGGCAGCCAGGACAAGCTGATGATGACCCGCTTCGAGCGGGAGCAATGGCAGATCAGGGCGGGCAGTGGGCTCAAGGTGTTCGACACGGCGCTCGGCAAACTGGGCATCCTGATCTGCTACGACAACGAATTCCCACTGCTGGCGCGTACCCTGGCCGAGGCCGGAGTGGATCTGATTCTCGCCCCCAGTTGCACCGATACCGAGGCCGGCTTTTATCGCGTGCGCATTGGCGCCCAGGCGCGAGCGCTGGAAAACCAGATCGCCGTGCTGCAGTCGCCCACGGTTGGTCTGGCACCCTGGTCGCCGGCGCTGGACGAGAATGTCGGCCGCGCTGCGCTGTACGTGCCAGCGGACTACGGCATGCCGGCCACTGGCGTGATTGCCGAGAGTGCCGAGCTGTGCCCCGCACGCAGCCACTGGCTGTTTGCCGAGCTGGATCTGGCCGAGGTGCGCCGCGTGCGCGAGCAGGGCCAGGTATTCACCCGGCGTGACTGGCCAAAGCAGTTCGAAGGCAGCCGGCTGGTGCTGCGTTGAACGCGCCAGAGGCATTGCCAGGCTCGCCGCTGGCCGCCTACGAGCAGGCCCTGGCAAGTGGCTTCGTCGCCGATGCCGCACAGCGTCGAGCGGTCGAGGCGCTGCAGCAGTGTCATGAGGCCGTGCATCGCGGCGAATGCCCACCCGGCGTGTACCTCTGGGGGCCGGTGGGGCGCGGCAAGACCTGGCTGATGGACAGTTTCTACAACAGCTTGCACGTACCGGTGCGGCGCCAGCATTTTCATCACTTCATGCAGTGGGTGCATCGTCGCCAGTTCCAGCTTACCGGCAATGCCGATCCGTTGCGCCTGCTGGCTGAGGAGTTGGAGCGCGAGGTGCGCGTGCTGTGCTTCGACGAGCTGTTCGTCAGCGACATCGGCGACGCCATGTTGCTCGGCCGCCTGCTCAGCCTGGTGGTGGAGCAGGGCGTGGTGCTGGTGGCGACCTCCAACCAGCCACCGGAGCACCTGTATGCCGAGGGCTACAACCGCGAGCGCTTCCTGCCGGCTATTGCCGCGCTGCAGGCGCATATGCAGGTGGTGACGGTGGACGGCGAGCAGGATCATCGCCTGCATCCCGGTGCCGAGGTGCAGCGCTACTGGGTGCGACAGCCAAAGGCAGTGGCCGAGCAGTTTGCCCGTCTGAGCAAGGGGCAAACCATCAGCAGCGAGCCGGTCGAGTTGGCTCTTCGCCGTGTCTCGGCCCTCGGTCATAGCTCGGCGGCGCTATGGTGTCGCTTCTGTGATCTGTGCGAACAGCCGCTGGCCGCAGCCGATTTCATCGAGCTGTGCGAGCGCTTCCCGGCCATCCTCCTTGGCGAAGTGCCGCGCCTGGGTGGCGAGCAACGCGAGGGGCGCATCGCCAGAGGCACTGAGGACGGTGCCAAGCGGGTCGCTGCCGGAGATCGGCAATTGCCGGCTTTGTCTCGTAACGACGATGCGGTGCGCCGCTTCATCGCCCTGGTCGACGAGTGCTACGACCGCCGCGTGCCCCTGTATATCGAGGCAGAGGTAGCGCTGGAGGCGCTGTACACCCGGGGCTACCTCGAGTTTGCCTTTCGCCGCACGCTGAGCCGTTTACGTGAGATGCAACTGCAGCGCTTCGGTGCCACCGCATGAGGCCGGAGTACTAGACCGAATCTTCGGCTGCCTTGCCCGCCGGATTGTCGCGGGTCGGCATGGCGAGTATTTCCGGCAGTACTTCGCGGACGAATACTGCGTGCAAACGGCGCAGTTCGCCCATCGGATCAGGATGGTGATCGACGCGGATATCCCACAGCGGATACGCCTCCTGATCGACCACGTAGATAACCGCCGAGGACTCGCCATGGCGGTCGCCGCCGCATCGATCGCCGGCGGCCAGCGCTTCGATCAGGCGTTCGATCAGCGGGCGTTTCTCGCTGCGGCGAAATGCTTCGGCCACTGCGTCCAGTACCTGCGGGCCGACCAGGCGATTGCCCTGTACGCAGAACTGTTCGCCGGCCAGCGAGCCGGCCCAGGGAATGCATTTCTCTCCGGTCCAGCAGACCGTATCGCCCTGAGCGTCGATCAGCGCGCACTGGCGCAGTTCCATGCACGGATCAGTGCCTTTGAGGCGCTCCAGCGCTTGCCCAGCCGAAAGCCCCTGGCGCAGCAGTTCCAGGCCATCCAGGCCGAGATAGGGATTGACCTGCGCTTGGGTCGCCACGGCTCCTGCACCGGCAGCGGCGTGGCTGAGCAGCTTGCCGACGGCAGGCATCGCAGTGGCGGCGGCGACGCCGAACTGGCCACTGCGTGGGCAGCGGGCAACGATGGAAAAGGTCATGGCAACTCCTCGACGATTTCCGTGTTAGGCCGCGTAAGGACGGCTATCGTTCCGCCTGGCTGATCCATGCCGGCAGCTCCGGTTCAATGTCAGCGCCTGAAAACGCAGAAGCCCGGCATATGGCCGGGCTTCTTCTTGCAGCTTGCGGCTACCTTACTTCACTTCCACCGCGAGGCTTTCAGCGATTTTCTTGTTCCAGATCGCAGGTCCCGTGATGTGTACCGACTCACCGTTGGTGTCGACGGCGACGGTCACCGGCATGTCCTTGACCTCGAACTCGTAGATGGCTTCCATACCAAGCTCTTCGAAGGCCAGTACCTTGGACTTCTTGATTGCCTGGGCCACCAGGTAAGCGGCGCCGCCGACGGCCATCAGGTACACGGCCTTGTTGTCCCTGATCGCGTCGATGGCGATCGGGCCGCGCTCGGACTTGCCGATCATACCCAAGAGGCCTGTCTGTTCGAGGATCTGGCGGGTGAACTTGTCCATTCGCGTGGCGGTGGTCGGGCCAGCCGGGCCCACCACTTCGTCACCGACCGGATCGACCGGGCCGACGTAGTAGATGAAGCGGCCCTTGAGGTCTACCGGCAGTTGCTCGCCCTTGTTCAGCATGTCGACCATGCGCTTGTGCGCCGCGTCGCGGCCGGTGAGCATCTTGCCGTTGAGCAGGACGGTCTCGCCGGGCTTCCAGCTCTGTACCTCTTCCGGGGTCAGGGTGTCGAGGTTGACGCGACGTGCGCTCGGGCCGGCTTCCCAGACGATTTCCGGATAGGCGTCCAGATCCGGTGCTTCCAGCGAGGCCGAGCCGGAACCGTCGAGCACGAAGTGGGCGTGACGGGTGGCGGCGCAGTTGGGGATCATGCATACCGGCAAGGACGCGGCGTGGGTCGGGTAGTCCATGATCTTCACGTCGAGCACGGTGGTCAGGCCGCCCAGACCCTGAGCACCGATGCCCAGTTGGTTGACCTTCTCGAACAGCTCCAGACGCAGTTCTTCGATACGGTTCTGCGGGCCGCGGG
>CAZIZA010000155.1:0-9211 GCA_964543555.1 uncultured Pseudomonas sp. | reverse complement strand
TCGACACCCTGAACATGCTCCTCGGCTCGATGCTGTTCACCGTGCTGCTCGGCCTGCCGCTCGGCGTGCTGCTGTTCCTCACCGGCCCGCGCCAGCTGTTCGAGCAGAAGGCCTTGTACGGCGCGCTGTCGCTGGTGGTGAACATCCTGCGCTCGGTGCCCTTCGTCATCCTGTTGATCCTGATGATTCCCTTCACCGAGCTGCTGGTCGGCACCTCGCTGGGCGTGGCCGGCGCCATCCCGCCACTGGTGGTAGGCGCCACGCCGTTCTTCGCGCGCCTGGTGGAAACCGCCCTGCGCGAGGTGGAGCGCGGCATCATCGAGGCGACCCAGGCGATGGGCGCCACTACCTGGCAGATCATCACCCGCGCGCTGCTGCCCGAGGCATTGCCCGGCCTGCTCGCGGCCACCACCGTCACCGCGATTACCCTGGTGTCCTACACCGCCATGAGCGGCCTGATCGGCGGCGGCGGCCTCGGCGACCTGGCCGTGCGCTACGGCTACCAGCGCTACCAGCCGGACGTGATGGCCGTGACCGTGATCCTGCTGCTGATTCTGGTGCAGGTGCTGCAAATGGTCGGGGATCGCCTGGTCATACATTTTTCTCGTAAGTAATCACGACAAGCGGCGACTCGCCACCCGCGAGACCCGCACCCACCTTCCCAAAAGGAACCTTGAAATGAAGAAGCTGCTGACTGCCATCGCCGCTTGCGCGGCCTTCTCGGCCCAGGCCGAAACCCTCAACGTCGCCGCCACCCCGGTGCCGCACGCGGAGATCCTCGAGTTCGTCAAACCGGCCCTGGCCAAAGAAGGCGTGGAGCTGAAGGTGCGCGTGTTCACCGACTACGTGCAGCCCAACCTGCAGGTGCAGCAGAAGAACCTCGACGCCAACTTCTTCCAGCACCAGCCGTACTTGGACGAGTTCAACGCCAGCCGCAAGACCGAGCTGGTCAGCGTTGCCGGCGTGCACGTCGAGCCCTTCGGCGCCTACTCCAGCAAGATCAAGAACCTCAGCGAGCTGCCGCAAGGCGCCACCGTGGCCATCCCCAACGACGCCACCAACGGCGGCCGCGCCCTGCTGCTGCTACAGAAAGCTGGCGTGATCAAACTCAAGCCGGAAGCCGGCATCCTCGCCACGCCGAAGGACATCGCCGAAAACCCGAAAGGCATCAAGGTGCGTGAACTGGAAGCGGCCACCCTGCCGCGCGTGCTGAGCCAGGTCGACCTCGCCCTGATCAACACCAACTACGCCCTGGAAGCCAAGCTGAACCCGACCCAGGACGCCCTGGCCATCGAAGGCAGCGACTCGCCGTACGTGAACATCCTGGTGACCCGCGCCGACAACAAGGACAGCGACGCCGTGCAGAAGCTGGTCAAGGCCCTGCACAGCGCCGAGGTCAAGCAGTTCATCGAAGAGAAGTACAAGGGCGCCGTCGTCCCGGCGTTCTGATCGCCGCAGACGCTGTACCCGATGCCGCGCCGCTGCAAAGCCGCGCGGCATTTTTATTGGGCGCCAGCATCTGAGCTCAGGCACTGCAACAAGCAATCCAGTGCCGGCTGGCGCTGCGCCCGCCGCACCAGGGCGACCAGCTCGCGGTGGAAGGTCAGCTCGCCCAGCTCGATCACCCGCAGGCGAGTCGACCGTTGCAGCCAGAGACCCGCACGCGGCACCAGGGCCACGCCCATGCCGTTCTCCACCAAGCGCACGATGGCTTCCAGTTCGTCCAGCTCCAGTGCCTCGCGCACGTTCAGGCGGTGCTCACGCAAGAAGCGGCTGACCTGGCGCCCACCGAACGAGGCGCGGTCGTAGCGCACGAAGGGCTGCTCGACCAGCAGGCGCAGCGGGTCGTCGCCTTCGACAACCTGCGGCGCGATCAGCACGAAGGGTTCGCGCGCCAGCGGCACCTCCAGCACTTCCTTGGGCAGCGGAAACGGCGGCCTGATCAGCAGCGCCAAGTCCAGTTCACCGGCATCCAACTGGCTGAACAGGTGCAGCGACACACCCGGCACCAGCTTCAACTCCACCTGCGGCGCCAGTTGCCGAAAGCGCGGCAGCGCCTCGGCCAGCAAACCGGTCTGCAAGGTGGCGATGGCACCGACGCGCAATTCGCCCTGCCATTGATCGGCGGCCTGCGGCAACGTCATCTGCGCATAGAGCGCGAGCATCTGTTCGGCCAGCGGCAGGGCGTGGCGACCGGCCGCGTTGAGCACGGCGGCGCGGCCACTGCGGTCGAACAGGCGCACGCCAAGGTGCTGCTCGAGCACGCGCATCTGCGCGCTGACGGCGGATTGGGTCAGGCCGATCTGTTGGCCCGCAGCAGCGAAGGTGCCGAGACGGGCAACGGTGATGAAGGTTTTTAGTTCGCGCAGCATCAGCGCCTCGATTGATCAGAATTATTTGAGCTTGCGAGCAAGGATATTCGCTTTTCAGTAATTTCTCTGTTGATAGGCTGAAGCACTGAACATCTGTGGCGGGTTGCACCCGCCCTACTCATAACAACAGAGGTAATCCGTGATGGCCCTTGCTCCCTTTCACCTGGCGATTCCCGTCTACGACCTGGCTGCTGCGCGGCATTTCTACGGCGAGGTGTTCGGCTGCGCCGAAGGCCGCAGCAGCGAGCACTGGGTGGATTTCGATTTCTTCGGCCACCAGTTGGTGATTCACGAAGCGCCGAAGATGGCCTATCAGGAGGCAGCCGTGAGCAATCCGGTGGATGGCCATGACGTGCCGGTGCCGCATTTCGGCGTGGTGCTCGCCTGGAACGACTGGGAGGCGCTGGCCGAGCGCCTGCGCAGCCGTGAGACGAAATTTGTCATCGAGCCCTATGTGCGCTTCAAGGGCCAGGTCGGCGAACAGGCCACCCTGTTCCTCCTCGATCCTTGCGGTAACGCCCTGGAGTTCAAGGCGTTCAAGGACATCGGCCAACTGTTCGCCAAATGAGCGAGGGGCAAACCTTCAATCCAGCGGATTGTCGATCTGCGCACGCAGCAACGCGGCAAAGGCGCCGGCTTCTACCGGGCGGCTGATCAGGAAACCCTGGATTTCGTCGCAGTTCTGGCTCTTGAGAAAGTCCATCTGCGCCTGGGTTTCCACGCCCTCGGCCACCACTTTCAGTTCCAGGCTGTGGGCCATGGCAATGATTGCGCGGGTGATTGCCGCGTCCTCGCCACCGGGTGAGAGATCGCGGATGAAGGCCTGGTCGATCTTCACGTAATGCACCGGGAAGCGCTTGAGGTAGCTGAGCGAGGAATAACCGGTGCCGAAATCGTCGATGGCCAGTTTGACCCCCAGTTCACGCAACTGACGGAAGGTGACGATGACGTTGTCGACGTTGTCCAGCAGTTGGCTTTCGGTCAGTTCCAGCTCCAGGTAGTGCGGCGCCAGGCCGGTTTCTTCGAGGACCTGGCGCACCAGGCTGGTGAGGTTGCCCTGGCGTAACTGATGCACCGAGATATTCACCGATACACGGATTTTCGCCAGCCCCTGGCGTTGCCACTCACACGCCTGCTGGCAGGCCTGACGCAGCACGAACTCGCCAATCGGCGCGATCAATCCGGTTTCTTCGGCCAAACCGATGAACTCGCTCGGCGGCACCATGCCCTGCTGCGGATGGCGCCAGCGCACCAGCGCCTCGGCCGCGTTGAGCTGGTCATCGGCGAGGTTCAACTTGGGCTGGTAAAACACCTCCAACTGGCCTTCGTCGATGGCCTTGCGCAGCTGGTTCTCCAGTTGCAGGCGCTCCAGGGTGCAGGCCTGCAGGTTATCGGTGAAGAACTGGAAGGTGTTGCCGCCCAGGTGCTTGGCGTGCTGCACGGCCATATTGGCCTGGCTGATCAGTGCGCTGATCTCGCGCGCGTAGTCCGGCAGCAGGCTGATGCCCAGCGAGGCGCTGACTACCAGCTCCTGGCCACCCACGGTCATCGGCACACGCAGCTTGGCCAGCAGCCGGCTGGCCACGCGCGCCAGACTGGAGAGGCTGCCGTAGGCATCGAGGATAATGGCGAATTCATCGCCGGACAGCCGCGCGATGCAGTCGGCCTCCGGCACGGCCTGGGTCAGACGACGGCTCATCTGCCGCAGCAACTGATCCGCCACCTCATGGCCTAGGCTGTCATTGAGCAGCTTGAAGCGATCCAGATCGATGTGCACCAACGCGATGCTACGACCGCTCTGGCGCGCACGCTGGCTGGCATCATGCAGGCGTTCCCTGAACAGGCTGCGATTGGCCAGGCCGGTCAGGTCATCATAATGCGACAGGTAGCGCAGTCGCTCCTCGGCCTCACGTCGCGTGGTAAGGTCGGCGAAGAAGCCGACGATATGACTGGGCCGCCCACTGGTGTCGCGTACCAGGTTGAGCTGCAACCGTTGCGGGTAAAGCTCGCCACTCTTGCGCGTCTCGATCAGCTCGCCCTGCCAGGTACCGCTGCTATCGAGCTCCTGGCGGATCATCTGGTATTGCCGACTCATCTCACGACTGCCGAACAGGCTGGTCACCCTGCGCCCGACCACTTCCTCGCTGCTGTAGCCGGTTACCTCGCTGAACGCACGGTTAACCGCCAGCACGCGGTAATCGGGGTCGAGAATGAAGATGCCTTCGCTGGCCGCCTCGAATACGGTCGCGGCCAGGCGCTGCTGCTGCTCCTGCTGACGCCGCACGCTGACATCGCGTCGCGTGCCGAGCATGCGCCGTACACGGCCGGCGGCGTCGCGCTCGACCGCACGGCCACGGTCCTCGACCCAGACCCAGTGACCCTCCACGTGACGCACGCGGTACTCGATCTGATAATCCTCGCTGCGCCCCTTGAGGTGCTCGACCAGCGCCCGGCGCAGCCGTGGCAGGTCATCCGGATGCAGGCGCGGGGTCAGGTCGCGCAGCATCACCTGCACCTGATCCGCTGCCAGACCGAACAGCTCATTCAGGTGCGAGTGATGCACCTGATCGCTTTCCAGGTCCCAGTCCCACAATCCCAGCTCGCTGGCCTCAAGCGCCAGGGCCAGGCGCGCCTGGCTCTTGCCCAGGGCATGAGTCGCTTCGTCCAGCTCCTGGGTGCGCTCGGCCACGCGCATTTCCAGTTTGTCGTGAGCACCGCGCAATTCGTGTTCGGCGCGGCGGCGCTGCTCCACTTCGCGCGCCAGCTCTTCATTGAGCCCTTCGGCGCGCTGCTTGGCATGCTCCAAATTGCGAATCAGAGCAAGATTGTGAAAGCGCTGCATCAGGCTGCGCTGGACCAGACGGTTGACCTGCCAGGCCACCACCAACAGGGTGAGGAACAGGATCACCCCTAACAGCCCCCAGCCGCGCTGCAGGCTGTTGTCGGCCAACAGCAGGAAGGCCGCTGAAGGCAGCAGGCAAGGCAAGGCAAAACTGAGGAAGGCCGACAGGCTGACGGCATAAGCGACACTGGCCGACAGAATCGCTGCGGCGATCAAGCCATAGACCAGCGCCTGCTGATAAAACACATCGGCCGGCACCAGCACGATCACGGCGAAGGCCAGAGTCAGGCCGGAGGCACCGGCGCCAAAAAGAAAGATGCGTCGCCAGTAGGGTTCGGCCTGGCGGCTCGGCAGTGCCGCGTTGAAAGCATTCACCTGGGTCAGGCGCAGCAGCGCCAGCAATATCACCCAACCCAGCCAGACCGCGAGCATCGGGGCGCTCTGCTGACTCCACAGCAACAGGCTGCAGGCCAGGCCGACCAGCAGCATGAGCAAGGTGGGCAGGCGCGAGCCCTGAAACAACAACCGGGTGCGTTCGACGGCAATGTCCATGGCGAACTGCTGCTCAGTCTGCTGCGGGTCCAGCGTCACCTCTTGAACTTCGGCGCTAGTCGTGGCGGTCATAGGCGATTTTCTTGTAATGGTTGCCTAAGGGTATTGGGCGCTTTTTGTAGCGCTCCCAACCCTGACGTCGCGGCAGAATACCCGAGACAGATGCCGTGCCCAACAGCGATATGGGCAATTTCACAGTTTGACGCCCATCTTTTGGCGGGTGCCGATGGCGCATGATGGCTTTTGGCAGCCTGACCACATCACCCCAGCGGCCTGACCCACCAGTCGTGGGTTGCGTCCGGCTCGTTTCACCCTATCCGGCTGACGGTTTGCCCTACCCAGTCCAGCCCCCTAGAATGCCGCGATGCAAAATGACCTCGATCACAGACTCACCACCCTCAACCCTGCCCAGCACCATGCGGTCACCACACCGCCAGGTCATCAGCTGGTGCTGGCCGGTGCCGGCTCGGGCAAGACCCGCGTGCTGGTGCACCGTATCGCCTTCCTGATCCAGCGCCTGGACGTGTCGCCGCACAGCATCCTGTCGGTGACCTTCACCAACAAGGCCGCTGCCGAGATGCGTCACCGCATCGAGGACGTGCTCGGCCACGCGCCTGCCGGCATGTGGGTTGGCACCTTCCACGGCCTGGCGCACCGCCTGCTGCGTGCGCACTGGCAGGAGGCCAAGCTGGCTGAGAACTTCCAGATTCTCGACTCCGACGATCAGCAGCGCCTGATCAAGCGGGTAATCCGCGACCTCGGCCTCGATGAACAGCGCTGGCCAGCCAAACAGGCGCAGTGGTTCATCAACGGGCAGAAAGACGAGGGCATTCGTCCGCAGGGTATCCAGGCCAGCGGCGACCTGTTCCTGGCCACCATGCGCAGCATTTATGAAGCCTACGAGGCCGCCTGCGCGCGCACCGGCGTCATCGACTTCGCCGAGCTGCTGCTGCGCGCCCTCGACCTCTGGCGCGACAACGCTGGCCTGCTGGAGCACTACCAGCGTCGCTTCCGCCATATCCTGGTCGACGAGTTCCAGGACACCAACGCCGTGCAGTACGCCTGGCTGCGTTTTCTCGCCAAGGGCGGCGAAAGCCTGATGGTGGTCGGTGACGACGATCAGTCGATCTACGGCTGGCGCGGCGCGAAGATCGAGAACATCCAGCAGTTCGACAGCGATTTCGCTGATGCCGAGATCATTCGCCTGGAGCAGAACTACCGCTCCACCGCCAACATCCTCAATGCCGCCAACGCGCTGATCGCCAACAACCAGGGCCGCCTCGGCAAGGAGCTGCGTACCGACGTCGGCGATGGCGAACAATTGGCCCTGTATGCCGCCTTCAACGAGCACGACGAAGCGCGCTACGTGGTGGAAACCATCGAGGACGCCCTGCGCAAGGACGGCCTCAAGCGCAGCGAGATCGCCATTCTCTATCGCTCCAACGCCCAGTCGCGGGTGCTGGAAGAAGCGCTGCTGCGTGAGAAGATCCCCTACCGCATCTACGGCGGTCAGCGCTTCTTCGAGCGTGCCGAAATCAAGAACGCCATGGCCTATCTGCGCCTGCTCGACGGGCGCGGCAACGATGCGGCGCTGGAGCGCATCATCAACGTGCCGGCGCGCGGCATCGGCGAAAAGACCATCGAGACCATCCGCGAATACGCCCGCGCCCATGACGTGCACATGTGGGAAGCGATCCGCCTGATGCTCGCGGTCAAGGCGCTGCCCGCCCGCGCCTCGGGCGCCCTGGCCGGCTTCATCGAGTTGATCGACGGCCTGGCCGAGCAGGTGCTGGCCATGCCCCTGCACCAGATGACTCAGGTGGTCATCGAGAAAAGCGGCCTGCTCGCCTATCACGAAGCGGAAAAGGGCGAGAAGGGCCAGGCTCGGGTAGAGAACCTCGAGGAACTGGTCA
The DNA here is from genome assembly GCA_964543555.1 of uncultured Pseudomonas sp. Lineage (GTDB taxonomy): Bacteria > Pseudomonadota > Gammaproteobacteria > Pseudomonadales > Pseudomonadaceae > Aquipseudomonas. The sequence continues at coordinate 1,532 of CAZIZA010000155.1, read as the reverse complement.
GCGCCGCGCGCGCCTTCGAGAACGACGAAGACGACGAGCTGACCCCGCTGCAGGCCTTCCTCACCCACGCCTCGCTGGAGGCCGGCGACACTCAGGCCGCCGAGAACGAAGACAGCATTCAATTGATGACCCTGCACAGCGCCAAGGGCCTGGAATTCCCCCTGGTATTCCTGGTTGGGATGGAGGAGGGTCTGTTCCCGCACAAGATGAGCCTGGAAGAACCGGGCCGATTGGAAGAAGAACGCCGCCTGGCCTATGTCGGCATTACCCGTGCCATGCAGAAGCTGGTGATCAGCTACGCCGAAACACGGCGTCTCTACGGTAGCGAGACCTATAACAAGGTGTCGCGCTTCGTCCGCGAAATCCCCGCACCGCTGATTCAGGAAGTGCGCCTGAGCAACAGCGTCAGCCGCCCGGTGAGCACCAGCTCGATGGGTGGCGGCAGTCTGTTCGCCGGCAGCGCCGTACCGCAAACGCCCTTCAGTCTGGGCCAGCGCGTACGTCACAGCCTGTTCGGCGAGGGCACCATCCTCAATTTCGAGGGTGCTGGCGCCCAGGCGCGGGTCCAAGTGAATTTCGAAAACGAAGGCAGTAAGTGGCTGATGCTGGCATACGCCAAGCTTGAAGCCTATTAGCACACCGTATCTGGAGAGAATCGATGAATCGCCGCAATCTGTTCGGCGCCACCCTGGCCCTGATCGCCGCCATCGGCCTGGTTGGCTGCAAAGAAGAAAAGGCTGCCAGCGAGCAAGCCGCCGCCAAGCCGGCCGAAACCATCCACTGGAAGATGGTCACCTCCTGGCCGAAGAACTTCCCGGGCCTGGGCACAGCCGCCGAGCGCCTGGCCGAGCGCATCAACGCCATGAGCGCCGGGCGCCTGACCGTCAAGGTCTACGCCGCTGGTGAGCTGGTTCCCGCCCTGGAAGTGTTCGATGCCGTCTCTCGCGGCACCGCCGAGATGGGCCACGGTACCCCGTACTACTGGAAGGGCAAGGTCCCGGCTGCGCAGTTCTTCAGCAGCGTGCCGTTCGGCCTCTCCACCCTGGAAATGAACGCCTGGCTCAGCCACGGCGGTGGCCAGGCGTTGTGGGACGAAACCTACGCGCCCTATGGTGTGAAGCCGCTGTCCGCCGGCAACACCACCATGCAGATGGGCGGCTGGTTCAACAAGGAAATCAACAGCCTGGACGACATCAAAGGCCTGAAGATCCGCATGCCGGGCCTCGGCGGCGAAGTCTGGAGCCGTTTGGGTGCGATCACCGTCAACCTGCCGGGCGGCGAGATTTTCACCTCCCTGCAGACCGGTGCCATCGATGCCACCGACTGGGTCGGCCCCTATAACGACCTGGCCTTCGGCCTGCACAAGGCTGCCAAGTACAACTACTTCCCGGGCTGGCAGGAGCCGCAGGCGGTGGTCGAGGCCATGGTCAACCAGAAGGCCTTCGACGCGCTGCCGGCGGACCTGCAGGCCATCGTGGTCGAAGCCGCGCGTGCCGCCACCCTGGACATGATGGACGACTACGTGTTCAACA
>CAZIZA010000154.1:0-9262 GCA_964543555.1 uncultured Pseudomonas sp. | reverse complement strand
CGCTCCAGACAGCCAAGAAAAAGCCCCGTCATCACTGACGGGGCTTTTTCGTTTCTGGCGATTGAAAGGCTTGACCGCAAGGGTTTGAGCTGGGAAAGATGGCGCTTTGAAATCAAGCGGGAAAGGCGTTAGACAGGAAAATAAATCTGTCCCCTTTTTGAAGACCTATCTAGAAAAGAGAAAGATCGAAGAGCAGATCGCCTACGACGAGGCCATGAAGCAGAAGCACGCCGCAATCATGGAATCGAAACGCTGCAAAGTCGACTGTAAACCACGACCGATCCAAGAATGCCTGAAACCCGATCACACCATTGATGATGATGTAATCGGATGTTCAAAAGGCGAGATAAAAAAATCATGGTAACTAATACGCGGGAAGACGGTGATATAGATTAGTCATGCATACTAAGAAGCCAACCGATACTTAAGCCAAACCAGAGCGAGATAGCCCTCAAAAATTAGTACCCAGCCTCTGATAAGGCCAAAAAATAACAAAGCAATAGAAGCACAGGAAGTACTGATGAAACCAAGCCGAAGAATACCCCCAAAAGTGAAATCAGACTTAATAAGCGAGGCAGGAGAAAAGTGCGCGAACCCAGGATGCCCTAATACACGCGTTGAGTTTCACCATATACAACAATGGGCTGTTTTTAAAAGCCACAACCAAAAAGACATGATTGCAATTTGCCCAACTTGCCACGACGCAGCGCACCACGGGAAACTAAAAATCACAGAAAAAACACTTTACGAGTGGAAAAAAATCCATCGTGACAGCACCTTAAAAAGGACGAATATTTTTATCGAACCAGGCACAATCACAAAAATTATTCTTGGCAGCCTAGCATTCCAACAAGGGCGCCCAGGAAAAACTAAGATACTGAACATAGCAAACGACCAGCACCTTACATTTGAAGTGGAAGACGACTTTCTAATAGTATCAACAGAGATAAAAAATGAAAACGGCGAAACATTGGTAAAAATCAGCAACAACAACATCACATCACAAGCTAGAGAGCCTCTTAAAATCGAGCAATATCCTGGCAGATTTAAAATCACAACGACTGCCGACACTCTCATATTACCAGCTTATGCTCTTGTCAAAATGCGTAAAAACGAACCCGATTACGCAGCCAATGACATCGTCACAATAATAGATATTCAAACAATAAAACCAGGCCATGTTAAGGTGGAGGGTTTCTGGAGGAAAGATAACAAAACAATAATCGCAACCCCCAAAAGCCTTAATTTCATCGAGCTACATGGCGAACCACAGCAAATGCTTGGAGAAGGAGAGGATTCAGTACTGATCTTCATGGGATCGATAAATGAAGCATTATTTAATTGGGTATGAAAAGGCCGTAACGAAGCACCAAAAGTTTCACAGACAAAGCAAGGCACAGTAGATCAATGCGGAACCGTCGACAAGGGTTCGATTTACTCGGCGACCAGCTCTGCCCCAAAAGTGTCACAGACACAGCAAGGCACAGCAGATCAATGCATCATAGAGAAGACGGCAACAGGCTGAGTTGCTTGGGTAAGCGGGCTACATCAGGGCAATGCAGAAGCCTCGATACGGGTTCAAATACCCCCGCCACAATGAACCAAGTCCTTACCGCATTTCAATACGGTGACTATACCCATCAAGATAGATGAAGCCACCCTCCTCTCTGAGAGGGAGTCGACCTAACTTAGCGGCTTCCGCCAGGAAGCGGTCGCTGTTCTCAATGGTTTGCTGCACTTCACCTGTTCTGGGGTTGCGCAACGGTAGGGTACGTGGGATACGGATCGAGAAGATATCCCGATACTCGGTTGGGCCGCCACCTAGGCCGGGATCAGCGACATGGGAGTCCCTAAGACTCATCTCCATGACTGTAAATGGCGTCCTGAAGCGCTCATCCCAGACGTAAGCCACTTCGAAACTTATATCTAAGCGGCTAAGCAGGCTCAGCACTTCACGCCACTTGGTATCGTTCATGAGTGCTGCAGAATAGGTTGGACGCCGCATGCTTATCCTGAGTGTAAGAGTAGAAAACTATTTATAAAAATTTTGAATCTTAACCGAGTGACTGCCCGTCATCTAGACGCCAAAGCTGCCCCTCACATATGACTTGGCAGTGATAGCATCCACTTTCCTTACCATTGATGTTGTACCACTCATGAGAGCCTCCGGCTTGCTCGCAATCGGAGCCTTTAGCGGCAATACCCCAATCAATTAACATCCAGGGCAGATAACCTCTAAGCCACGTTCTAAAACGATATGGCCCACCCGAATACTGAGGCATTAGCGCGTTTCCCTTATTACGTATTGTTAGGCTTGTCGACCGCATAACCAGCAAGCTGACCGCAGGAAGCTAGCTATAGGCCTCTGACATGTCTAGCAGCTGTGTCGAAAAAGTGTCGAAATCACAGCAAGGAATAGCGGAAAAATGCTGTAGCTGCTGGGCTGAAAGGCCAGCAAAGCCGAGCTTTGCAGATCACAGCGAGGCGCCGGAAAGGGTTCGATTCCCCTAGCACCGCCCCCCCCAAACCACTCACCCATTCCCCGGAACTTCTCCCCCCCAACGCCACCAGAACACTATCCGCCCTTTTCTGGAGGCCCCTGGCGATGGAACAGTGGAATATCTGGCTCAACCGCGATATCTGGCTCAACGTAGCGATCGTGCTGGTCGCTACGGCGTTGATCTACAGCGTGCTACGTACCCTGGTGAACACCCTTCACAAGCGCCTGAAAGCCTGGTCGAAGGATCAGGATGGCAGTTGGCAGCACTTCGTCGCCGTGGTGATCGGCCGTACCAGCCGGTTATTGCTGCTGGCCTTTTCCCTGTTGCTGGCCTTGCGTTTGCCGGATTTGCCCGACAGTTGGCAGAGCGCGCTAAGCCATACCTGGTTCGTCGCGCTTGCCTTGCAGGTGGCGCTGTGGGTCGATAGCGGCGTGCGCCTGTGGTCGCGCAGTCTGGTGATGGGCAAGAGCGGCGCCCACTACAACCCGGTGATGACCACCATCATCAGCATCATGGTGTTGATCGTGGTGTGGTCGGTGATGCTGCTGTCGATCCTGGCCAACCTCGGCGTGGATATCACCGCGCTGGTGGCCAGCCTGGGTGTGGGCGGTATCGCGGTGGCGCTGGCGGTGCAGACGGTGCTCAGCGATGTATTCGCTTCACTATCGATTGGCGTCGACAAGCCGTTCGAGATCGGTGATTTCGTGGTGTTCGGCGAGGTGGCCGGTACGATCGAGCATATCGGCCTGAAGACCACGCGCATCCGCAGCCTCAGCGGCGAGCAAGTGGTGTGCGCCAACGCCGACCTGCTGCGGCAGATCGTGCACAACTACAAGCGCATGGACACCCGGCGCATCGTCTTCAAGTTCGGCATCAGCTATGACACGCCGAGCGCCAAGGTGCGCCAGGTGTCGGAGAAAGTCGGCGAGATCATCCGCGCCACGCCGAAGACGCGTTTCGACCGCGCGCATTTCCTCGGCTTCGACGAGAGCCAGCTGACCTTCGAGGTGGTGTATATCGTGCTGACCTCGGACTACAACCAGTACATGGACATCCAGCAGGAGATCAACCTGCAACTGCTCGATGCCCTGCGCGAGCTGGACGTGCGCTTCGCCCTGCCCCGCCGCGATCTGCGCCTGGTGGGCGAGAGGATGCCAGTGCTCAAGGTTGCCGGCCTGCCGCAACAGGTGGAAGCTGATCTGGGCGAGCAGACTCAGCGTTTGCCGAGGTTCAGTTAGCGTGCAAGTTGATGCAATTCAGGCAGCGCTAGTCAAAATCGCTTTATTCAAAGCTCTGCCGTCAGTGCGATCAGGTCTTGAGGTAGCACACCTTGCGCCTCGATCTGCTCGGCCAAACCGGCGTTGATCCGAGGCGCAATCGCGACATATTCAACCCGCCAAGAGCGGAATCGCGGCTGCGCATTCAAGAAACGCTCAGCGGCTTGCTTGAGTGACTCGATGGAGCCCAGCAGCTTGGTTTCGTTACGTTTGCAGGTGCCAAAACGAATACGCTGTTCATCGCCGCAGATAGCCACCAGATCGATTTCCACATCGCTGCGATCCCAGAAGCCCTGAATACGCTCTGTAAGCGGGAAGTCGCCAAGTCCTAGACGGCTACGCTCCTCATAGAGCTTGCCGACCATATCCTCTAGTGCATAGCCCTCAACCTGCATCAGACGCTCATCTGCTTGGTTGAGTAGCTTCTCCAAAGGACGGAAAGCCACTGCCGATACTGGCTGCTGCAAAGCAGAAAGCCATGCCCGAAGGAAATTGTCACGAATGTAGTAACGACCTGATCGCGCACGAGCTGGCGCGAAAATCGGCAGCCGCCGCTCAATCATCTGATAGCGCTCAGACAATATTTTCAGATAACCGCCCACCTGTTTCACTTCGCCCGGCCCGGATACCTCAGCCATGGCCGCTTCGATGCTGGCATTGCTGCAGCCCGGATGCTGGGCCAGGTATTGCAACAGCATGTCGTAGCGGCCACGCAGCTCGCGCAAGAACCAGTTGTCTGCCTCATTGCGCAAGGGAGAGGAGCTTGAGAAAAACAGGCGCCGCAGAACCTCTTGCCGCTCCGCAGCCAGCACACCTTGCTCATAAGCGTCCCGATAGAACTTCGGAACACCCTCGAACAAGCTCCAGAGAAATAGCAAGCGCTCCGGTTCCACATCAGCATGCGCTCGGAGTATTTCAAGAATAGAGCTGATATCCAGATGCCCGAGCTCTAACGCATCGGTTGTCCGGTTGAATAACGGCGCAGCACGATCCTCGAGTAACGCCGTCATTTCAGCATGCAAGGATCCCAGTACGATCAAGCCACCTGATACATTGGCCGCGTTGGCGGCTAACCGATCCACCACCGCTTGAAGCAAAGAGCAAAAATCAAACAAGCGCTTGCGGTTGAAGTACTGAAACTCATCGAGTGCGATGACGTATCCCTGCTCAGCAAGCCTACCGATCAGGTCGGCCAAGTCCCCCAACGAGCGTACTCGCTCTGGAATACCAAAGGTATTGAGGTATTCATTACAGGCCGCTACGACCCCCGTAGGGTCAGAGTCAGGAATCTGGATGTAAAGCGTCTTATCGATGCCAGCAGCCTGCAGTGCTTGCTGGATCAGCGTGGTTTTACCAATACGGCGGCGCCCGGAAATCTGCAGGAAGAACCATCTCTTACGCTCAAGTACATGCTGCATCTGCTGCAGTTCAGAACGCCGGCCGTAAAAAGACCAGGGGCTGGCTTGTGCCATTTTGGGCTCACTTCCTTCTACAAAAGCTCATCATGAGGCGTCTCGGCCTTGGATTGGACCCAGATTACAGCACGTGCCAACTTAAGGTAAAAAGTTTTACCTTAATTAAGAAATAGACAGAGAAGCCCACAGATTATGGCTGACAGAGCGCTCCATTCGGAAAAAATGGCCATCGCGTCAGGCGATATGGGGAAGACCGGCGCTCAAGATCGCCACACCGCAGCCAGTGGAGGCCAGACGAAGAGAGGGAGGTCAGCATTTGCCGAAGTCCAGCTAGTCACTGGACTTCGGCTTGCCCAGGCGCCTGACCTGCGCGCTTTGCGCAACAAAGCCGCCACTGCTACGCGGTACATCGGCGCATGACGTAGGGATAGAGTGGGCGCACAGGAGACTTCGCCCATGACCACGCACAACCTCAAACTGCAGTATTTCTTCGACCCGCTCTGTGGCTGGTGTTATGCCAGCGCCCCGGCTCTGGCAGGCCTGGCCGAGCGCCACGGCGCGGCATTGCGGATGATGCCTGTGGGCCTCTTCATGCAGCCGCGCCCCATCGCAAGCATCGCAGACCATGCCTGGCAGAATGACCAGCGCATCGCCACGCTCACCGGCCAACGGCTCAGTGAGGCGTATCGCGAGCAGGTGCTGCTGGCCGCCGATGGCGTGTTCGATTCAGCGCCACTGACACGCGCGCTGACAGCATTGGGCGAACAGGAGGAAACCCTGGAGCCATGTCTGCTGCACGCCGCCCAGCTCGCCCGTTATGTCGACGGTGTGGACACCTGCCGCGCCGAAGCCATCGCGCAGATTGCCGTGAAGGTGGCGCAAGGCGCAGGCTTTAGCCTGGAGGCCACCGAGCTCGCCTCTTGCCTGCGCGAGGATCGCGCGCTCGCAGAGGTCACCGCGCGTTGTGTCACCCTGGCCCAACAAGCCATGCAGGCGCTGCCTTCAGGTGGCGTTCCGCAGTTGCGGGTCACAGTCGATGGCCTCTCTCGGGTCATTGCCGGGCAGCCGCTGTATGCAGGCCCGCAGCGGCTGTCGGAACACCTGCAAGCCCTTGTGGGGTGACGGATTCTTTCGCCCGGCCCCTGGTGTGCGGCTTGTTGCAGATCCATCGGCATGACGGCCAGCCCGGAAAGCCAGTACCACGGCGCTGCACAGTGGTTGTGCGGCTCGTGCAGACAGGAAAGGCCACCATGCCTGCCGGGCTTGCGTAAAATATCCGAAACGCCTCATGCCGACACATCCCGACATATCCAGCCAACGCTATGTTTATCAGCCGCTTACTGATTAAGCCTGAAGGTCGCTCGTCACTTTTTTAGCGCATGCACGCTGTATATGTTTGACATATTTTACGGCTTTGGCAGACTGCTCGCCCGTTGCGGCAGGTGGCCGTGAATCCGGTGCGCCAGCGCCTGCCGGAATAACGCTCGCCACACGTGACGCGCCATGAAAACAACAATTCTGTCTGTCCAGGCGGCCTTGCGGGCACTGCCCACGCCGGACGACGGGCGAGCCACTGGTATTCATCCAATGCTGATCTGGTTTGTTGCGATCTACCTGCTGTTCACCGTCGGTGTCGGCGTCTATGCATCCACTCGCGTCAAGAACTCCAAGGATTTCGCCGCCGGCGGCAGGAGCATGTCCTTCCCCCTGGTCGCGGCCATGGTGTTCGCCACCTGGTTCGGCTCGGAAGCAGTGCTGGGTATCCCGGCCACCTTCATCGAGGAAGGGTTTGCCGGCATCATCGAGGATCCGTTCGGCTCCTTCGGCTGCCTGATGCTGGTGGGCCTGATCTTCGCCCGCCCGCTGTACCGCATGAACCTGCTGACCATCGGCGACTTCTTCCGCAAGCGTTACGGCCCGCAGGTGGAGATTCTCACCAGCCTGGTGATCATCGGCTCCTACCTGGGCTGGGTGGCCGCGCAGCTGACAGCGCTGGGTGTGGTGTTCAACGTGCTCTCGGATGGCTCGATCACCACCACCCAGGGCATGTTGATCGGCACGGCCATCGTGCTGCTGTACACCCTGTTCGGTGGCATGTGGTCGGTGGCGCTGACCGACTTCATGCAAATGATCATCATCGTCGCCGGCCTGTGCTACCTGACCTGGCTGATCGGCGACATGGCCGGCGGTGCCGACGTGGTGATCAGCCACGCAGCGGCCGAGGGCAAGTTCACCTTCATGCATGCCTTCGAGCCACGGGATATCGTCGCCTTCATCGCCGCGGCGATAACCCTGATGCTCGGTTCCATTCCGCAGCAGGACGTGTACGCCCGCGTGATGTCGGCCAAGACCGAGAACATCGCCGCGCGCGCCTCGATGGCCGGCGCGGTGTTCTACCTGTCGTTCTGCATGCTGCCGATCTTCCTCACTTACGCGGCCTCGCTGATCGACCCGGCGATGGTGCAGAAGTGGCTGGCCGAAGATGCGCAGATGATCCTGCCTTACCTGATCATGGAACGCACGCCGCTGTTCGCCCAGGTGATGTTCTTCGGTGCGCTGCTGTCGGCGATCATGTCCACGGCTTCGGGTACCCTGCTGGCACCCTCGGTGACCTTCACCGAGAACATCCTGAAGAACTTCGTGCCTGTGATGAGTGACCGCCAGTTCCTGCTGGCCATGCGTGTGAGCGTGGTGGCGATGACCATCGCTACGTCGATCTTCGCCTTGAACTCCACCGCGAGCATCTACGAGATGGTCGGCAATGCCTACAAGGTGACCCTGGTAGCCGCCGTGGTGCCGCTGTTCGCCGGCCTGTTCTGGAAACGCGCGACCACCCAGGGCGCGCTGCTGGCCATCATTCTCGGCCTGTCGAGCTGGATCGTGCTGGAGCTGACCTATCAGGAGACCGACTTCTGGCCACCGCAACTGGCCGGCCTGCTGATCAGCCTGGCAGGCATGCTGATCGGTTCCCTGCTGCCGCAATTCAGCCGCCACCGTGGCGAAAGCGTGCAGGCCATCACCGCTGCGGCCAACGCCTGAAAGCAGATGCCCTCCTCGCACGAGGAGGGCGCTTTGCCATCATATAACTTACTGAAAAATATGAATTTTTCGGCTTCACATCGTCGACTGTGACGGCTAATCTGCCGCCCCATGATGCGACCTCTCCTGCTCCTGCTCTGCTGTTTCACAGCCTTTTCCCTGCACGCTGCACCTGCCACCTTCGCCGAGGCCAAGCGCCTGGCCTGGCCGCTGTATGCCAAGCAATCCACCGAGTTCTATTGCGGCTGCAAGTACAGTGGCAACCGGGTCGACCTGAACTCTTGTGGCTACACGCCGCGCAAGAATGCCAATCGAGCCCAGCGCATCGAGTGGGAACATATCGTTCCCGCCTGGGCGATCGGCCATCAGCGTCAGTGCTGGCAGAAAGGCGGGCGCAAGCACTGTGCGGCCAACGATGCAGCATTTCGCAAAGCCGAGGCTGACCTGCACAACCTGGTGCCCAGCATCGGCGAGGTGAACGGCGACCGCAGCAACTACAGCTTCACCTGGCTGCCGCAGAAACCCCACCAATATGGCCAATGCCAGACGGTGGTGGATTTCAAGGCGCGCAAGGTGATGCCGCGTGCCGCCATTCGCGGGATGATCGCGCGCACCTATTTCTACATGTCTGACCAGTACCAGCTGCGCCTGTCGAAGCAGGACCGCCAGTTGTTCGAGGCCTGGCACAAGACCTATCCGGTTGAGCCCTGGGAAAGCCAGCGCAACCAGCAGGTGGCCTGCGTGATGGGGTGGGGCAATCCCTATGTGGGCAAGGTGGATATGAGCCGCTGTGCACGCAAACGCGCTTGAGTCGCAGGATACCAAGGGTCGAGGCTAAAGCCCCTCCCACAAGTCTCCCGCATCTATGGGAGGGGCTTTAGCCGCAACAGCTTTGGCATATTTCAAACAGTCCACGGATCGCATCCGGGCTATGCCAACCGCTGCAACTCGCGCCGCACCATATTGGCGAATTCCGGCGGGCTGAGCTGGTACAGCTCCTGCGCCACCCAGGGCAGCCAGCGCCCCTGCA
>CAZIZA010000153.1:0-9286 GCA_964543555.1 uncultured Pseudomonas sp. | reverse complement strand
CGACCATCATCGCCTTGAGGGTTTCCTGATCCGGGTGCATGCGGATCGACTCGGCCAGGTAGCGGTAGCTGTCCGAGTCGTTGGTGATCAGCTTGCCGGCCAGCGGCATGAAGCTGAACGAATAGGTGTCGTAGATCTTCGCCAGCAGCGGGTTGCCGGGCTTGGAAAACTCCAGCACCAGCAGGCGGCCACCGGGTTTGAGCACGCGCAGCATCGAGCGCAGAGCGTCTTCCTTGTGGGTGACGTTGCGCAGGCCGAAGGCGATAGTGACCACGTCGAAGTGGTTGTCGGGGAACGGCAGCTTCTCGGCATCGGCCTGAACGAACTGCACGTTGCCGGCCACGCCCTTGTCCAGCAGGCGGTCGCGCCCGACCTTGAGCATGGAGTCGTTGATATCGGCCAGTACCACCTGGCCGCTGGGGCCGACGATGCTGGAAAACTTGCGGGTCAGGTCGCCGGTGCCGCCGGCGATATCGAGCACGCGATTGCCCGGGCGCACGCCGGAGAGCTCGATGGTGAAGCGCTTCCACAGGCGATGCAGACCGCCGGAGAGCACGTCGTTCATCAGGTCGTACTTGGCGGCTACCGAATGGAAAACCTCGGCCACTTTTTCCGCCTTCTGGCTTTCCGGTACGTCCTGGAAGCCGAAGTGGGTGGTGGGTTCCTGCTCCTGGGCCTTGCGTGGATCGCTCATGTCGCTCTCACCGGGTAAAAAACCGTTCCATTCTAAAGCCGCCTGTTGCCTTTGTCTTGCCTGGGTGCCCGCTCGCCCGATGGGCTGGTAGAGTGATGTGACCTCATGCCGCAGCCGTGCGGCACGCCGTCAGTTCAAGGAGTTGCCATGTCCCGTATTCGTGTCGAACGATCCCATTCTCTTGGTCGCGAGGCCGCCCGCGAAAAGGCCGAGCGCCTGGCCGAACGCCTGGCCAGCGAATACGACGTGCGCTACCGCTGGAACGGCGACACCCTGGAGTTCAAGCGCAGCGGCGCCGACGGCAGCATCGCGGTGGGTGAAGACACGGTACGGGTGGAGCTCAAGCTCGGCCTGCTGCTGTCGCCCATGGGCGGCATGATCCAGCGCGAGATCGAGCAGGTCTTGGATAAGTCGTTGGCCTGAACCTGCAAGCGCGTAGGGTGGATGTCGCTTTTTACATCCGCCAGGTTGGTGGATCGGTGAAGAGGGATTCATCCTGCGGGTTGCGGCCTAACGCCGCTACTAGTATGCGATTTCTAATTTTTCTCCTTAGGGTGTACCCAAGCCTGCAAACCGTGGGCGTTTCCGCTAACTGTCACAGCGCGTGAGGTGCACCATGTCGAAAGTTGCCGTGAAGAAAAAAGTCGAAGCCGTGGTCGAAGACAAGGCTGGCGTGCTCGACGATGTAAAGGGCTATGCCCGCAAGATCTATCTCGCTGGCCTGGGCGCCTACGCCAAGGCGGGTGCAGAAGGTGTTGGCTACTTCAAGGAGCTGGTCAAGGCCGGTGAGGGCGTTGAAAACAAAGGCAAGAAGTTGGTCGACGAGCAGGTCGAGGCCGCCAATAGCCAGATCGAATCGGTCAAGCAATCGGTCAATTCCAATGTCACCAGTGTCAAAGGCAAGGTCGAAGTGCAACTCGACAAGATCGAGAAGGCTTTCGATACCCGTGTGGCTGCCGCGCTGAATCGCATCGGCATTCCCTCCAGGCAGGATGTGGAAGCACTCTCTGCTAAGCTGGATGAGCTGAGCGCGTTGCTCGAGCATGTCGCGCGTACCAAATAAGGAGATCAGGATGGCTGTTAAGAAGAAAACCGAAAAGCAGACCAGCTCCTGGATCGGCGAGGTCGAGAAATACTCGCGTCAGATCTGGTTGGCAGGCTTGGGCGCTTACTCCAAGGTCAGCAAGGACGGCACCAAGCTGTTCGATACACTGGTCAAGGACGGCGAAAAGGCTGAGAAACTGGCCAAGAGCGAAGTCGACAAGCAGGTCGATGCAGTGAAAGCGGGTGTCGGCTCCAAGGTCGGTTCCGCCAAGTCCAAGGTCGACGAGGTCAAGGACAAGGCGATCGGCAAGTGGAGCGAGCTGGAAGAGGCTTTCGACAAACGCCTGAATAACGCCATCTCGCGTCTGGGTGTGCCAAGCCGCAACGAAGTGAAGGCGCTCAACGACAAGGTCGACACCCTCACCAAGCAGTTGGAGAAACTGACTGGCGTGACCGCCAAGTCGGTGGCCAAGCCTGCGCCGAAATCGGCCGCCAAACCCGCCGCCAAGCCAGCCGCGAAAGTGCCTGCCAAGGCCGCACCGAAAGCGGCAGCCAAACCTGCTGCGAAGGCTCCGGCCAAAGCGGCTGTGGCGAAACCGGCAGCCAAACCGGCAGCCAAGCCAGCTGCGAAGCCCGCCGCGAAACCGGCAGTCAAACCCGCAGCAGCTGCCAAACCGGCTGTGGCGAAGAAGCCGGCAGCGGCGAAGAAACCCGCTGCGCCCAAGGCTGCTGCGAAGCCCGCTGCACCGGCGCCGGCTGCTGCTGCGACCCCGGCCGCTGCGCCGGCCCCGGCTCCGGCTGCTACTGCGGCCACTCCAGCCAGCGCTTCCTGAGTCTCTTGGAGGCACGAACGCCCGGCCCAGTGCCGGGCGTTTGCATTTTGGGGTACGGCGTCGCGTAGGACGGGTGTAACCCGCCATCTGCGCTCTGGCGGGTTACACCCGTCTTACGATCATAGGCTGCGGTATTGAGCGTCAGGCTTCCAGATAACGCTGGGCCAGGTGCTCGACGGTGCCGCGTGAAGGTTGGTTAAGGTGCGGCGCAGCCAGCATCATGATCTGGTAGACCACCAGGCGCACTTCGCCTTCCTGGCCGAGGATGCGTTGATAGTCGAGGGAGAACAGCAGGGTCAGGGTGATCTGTTCGACCAGTTGGCCTAGCGCCTGGGTGTCGCTGTTCAGTTGGCCGTTAGCCATCAGGCGCGCAAGTAACGAGGCCAGCGTACGTTTCAGTGCATTCAGCCAGTGACGCAGACCCCGTGCCAGCTTCGGTAAGCGTCCGGCCAGGTTGGACATGTCCTGGAAGAGAAAACGGTATTGCGCCAGCCGCTCGACGATCAGGTGCAGGAACAGCCAGTAGTCTTGCACATCGAGTTCGGCCTCGGCGGGTGGGTCGAGCAGTGGCGCCATCTCGCTTTGGAAACGCTCGAACAGTTCCAGTACCAGCGGCTCCTTGCCGTGGAAGTGGTAGTAAAGATTACCCGGGCTGATCTCCAGCTCGTTGGCGATCTCCAGGGTAGAGACATTGGGCTCGCCCTGCTCGTTGAACAACTGCAGGGCGGTTTGCAGAATGCGCTCGCGGGTTTTCATCCTTGGCTTCTTGTTCGATTAGGCGCGAAGAGCTGACGATAACCGGCTGGTGTGAAGCCGGCCATTCCTTTCGTAAAAGTCGCGTCGCAACGTCGCCCGTGTTCCTCTGCCTTCGGGAGAAGGTGGCGCGAGGCGCCGGATGAGGGATGCTGGCATGCCGCGTCAGCGGATATGCACGTAAATGCCGGGCGCTGCCTCCATAGCCGGATGATTCTGGTTGCCCAGCGCCATCAGGGTTTCCCGTTGCTCACCGGAGCGTGCCTGAATCCATTCCAGCCACTGTGGCCACCAACTGCCTTGCTGATGCGTGGCGTCGTGATACCAGGCGCGTGGGTCGGAGGTGAGCTTGGCGTTTTCGTAGTAATTGGCCTTGGGGTTGCCCGGCGGGTTGAGGATGCTCTGGATATGCCCGCTGTTGGACAAAATGAAGCGACGGTTGCCGCCGAGCAGAAGGGTCGAGCGATAGACCGCATCCCAGGGAGTGATGTGATCGTTGATGCCGGCCACGCTGAAACTGTCGACGTTGACCTTGGCCAGATCCACCGGCGTGCCGCACACCTCCAGGGCACCGGCGCGGTTGAGCGGGTTGTGCTTGAAGAAATCGATCAGGTCGCCATGCAGCGCTGCAGGCAGACGCGTGTTGTCATTGTTCCAGTAGAGGATGTCGAACGCCGGTGGCTGCTTGCCGAGCAGGTAGTTGTTGATCCAATAGTTCCAGATCAGGTCGTTGGGGCGCATCCAGGCGAAGACCCTGGCCATGTCACGACCGTCCAGTACGCCCTGCTGATAGGACCGGCGCTTGGCAGACTCGAGGGTCTCCTCGTCGGCAAAGAGCATCGCCGGGCTGTCGATCTGGCTGTCGAGCAGGCTGACCATATAGGTGGCGCTGGCCACTTTGCGTAACTGCCTGCGCGCCTGTAGATGGCCTTGCAGGGCGGCGATGGTGAGGCCGCCGGCGCAGGCACCGAGCAGGTTGACGTCCTTGCTGCCGGTGATCGCGCGACACGCATCGACGGCTTCCTCGACCGCCTGGACGTAGCTCGACAGGCCCCATTCTCGATGCCGTGGGTCCGGGTTGCGCCAACTGATCATGAAGGTCTGCAGGCCGTTCTTCAGGGCGTACTGGACGAAGCTCTTGTCGTTGGATAAATCGAATATGTAGTACTTGTTGATCTGCGGCGGCACGATCAGCAGCGGGCGCAGGTACTGCTTTTCGCTCATCGGTTTGTACTGGATCAGCTCCAGCAGCTCGTTGCGAAATACCACGGCGCCAGGGGTGCAGGCCAGATTGCGGCCGACTTCGAAGGCGTGTTTGCTGACCTGGCTGGGCAGGCCGTCGTTGTGCAGCAAGTCGTCGAGCAGATGGCGCAACCCCTTGAAGGCACTGCTGCCGCCAGTATTGAGCAGCTCCTTGACTGCCTGCGGGTTGAGCGGGCTGTTGGACGGTGACAGCGCGTCGCTCATCAGCGAAGCGAGAAAGCGCGAGCGGGCGCGGTCATCGGCCGACAGGTCGCTGTCGTCGATCCATGCCGCCAGTTGCTTCTGCCATGCCAGGTAGGCCTGCAGGCTGCGGCGATAGAAAGGATTGAGGTGCCAGGTGGGATCGGCGAAGCGCGCGTCGTGTGGATTGACCGGGTGCAGGGTGTCGCCCAGGAGCACGCGACCCAACTGACCGCCAAAGGCCAGCAGATGACGACCGCTGCGCAGCGGATTTTTCAGGCCCTGCCTGGCCAGCAGGCGCATGGTTGAAAGCAGATCGCGTCCGCGTATACCCACGACTGCGCTTTGCGCATTCATGAAGGTGGCAGGTGCCGGCAGTGAAGCCGGGTTCGACTTGTCTCGCATGGGGCAACACTCCATCGTCAAACCGTCTAGAGACCTTCATGGCGCGGACTGCCTGACGCGCGCCTGTGCTTGTGCCGTGCATGCAGCAAGCCCTGTACCAGGCGCGCGGGAAATGCACTGCAGAGCGCCTGTCGAAAATCGAAGGGGCCGTTATAGGCCCCTTTGTCGAGCATGCTGAAGATTGCGCACCAGACTGGTGCCGTCAATGCTGGCGTGCGGGTGTGGGCTGCGGATGCATGACCGCGCGATGCCGTTCCTCTTCGAGAAACTTCATGATGATCGGTGCCACCGCTTCGGCGCGGGTCACCAGGAACAGGTGGCCGTCATCGATGATGTGCAGCTCGGCATTGGGAATGCGCCAGGCCAGTAGGCGCATGTTGATCAGCGGGATCAGCGGGTCGTCGTCGCCGGCCATGACCAGCGTCGGTTGGCGGATCTTGTGCAGCCAGTGGATGCTCGTCCAGCCGAGGCCGGCGAACAGCTGCCAGTAGTAGCCCATCTTGCCGCCCGAGCGCACCTTGCTGGCATGCGCCATGGCCAGCTTGGGATCGCGGCGGAAGGCGCCGCCGTAGATGTCCGGGGCGATGCGCACACCGTAGGACGGTTGCACGTAGCGCCGTGGGCTGGCCATGCGCCACAGCACCTTGGGCTTGCCCGGCACCATCACCGCGCCGGCCGAGGTGGCGGCGAGGATCAGCTTCTTGCAACGCTCGGGATAGTCATGGGCGAACTGCTGAGCCAGGGCGCCGCCCCAGGAAACGCCGATGGCATTGACCTGGCCGTAGTTCAGGTAATCGAGCATGCGCGCTGCCAGCTTGGCCAGACCGGGGAAGCGGTAGGGCGTGGCCGGGGTCGATGAGCCACCCACGCCAGGAACGTCGAAGGCGATGATCTCCAACTCCGGATCCAGGGCGGCGACGAAGGGCATCACCAGCTCCAGGTTGGCACCGATACCGTTGAAGATCAGCAGCGGCACCAACTGGCTGTTACCCGGCCGCACTGCGGTGCGGATGGTCTGCCCATCGAGGTCGATGGTGCGGAATACGAATGGTTGCGGCATAGGCGCAGCCCCTGTGGAGTTGAGCGCTGGAGAGGGCCGTCCGGGCCGCTTCCAGGTTTACCAGGCTATACCTGGTTCGCCACGCCCGAGCTGGCGCGCGGCGTGCGGCACTTCCCGGTGCCGCAGCGGTTGGGGCTGAGGATCAGCGTTCGTGTACATAAGTGCCCGGAGCCGCTTCACCGGCCGGGTATTTCTTGTTGCCCAGGGCCCGTGGAGCGCTTTTGGTTTCGCCCGAGCGTTCGGCCAGCCAGTGTTGCCAATGCAGCCACCAGGAGTCGGCGTGCTTGGTGGCGCTTTCCTGCCAGGCTTTCGGATCCAGCGGCATTTCGCTATTGGTCATGTAGCGCGCCTTGGGGTTGCCCGGTGGATTGAGAATGCTCTGGATATGGCCGCTGTTGGACAGCACGAACTCGCACTTGCCGCCGAACAGGTGCGCCGACTTGTAGCAGGAATCCCAGGGCGTGATGTGGTCGGTGGTGCCGGCGACGACGAAGAAATCACAGGTGACCTGCTTGAGATCGATCGGTGTGCCGCACACTTCCAGCGCACCGGGGCGGGTCAGCGGGTTGGTCTGGAACATGTCGATGAACTCGCCATGCAGCGCGGCCGGCAGACGCGTGGTGTCATTATTCCAATAAAGGATGTCGAACACCGGTGGTTCGTTGCCGAGCAGGTAGTTGTTGACCCAGTAGTTCCAGATCAGGTCGTTGGGGCGCATCCAGGCGAACACCTTGGCCATGTCGCTACCTTCCAGCACACCGGCCTGGTAGGAGCGGCGCTTGGCCGCTTCCAGGGTCTTCTCGTCGGCAAATAGCGCCACCTGAGTATCGAGTTGGGTATCGAGTACGCTGACCAGCAGGGTCAGGGCGTTGACTTTCTGCTCGCCGAGGGCGGCGTAGTGGCCGAGCAGCGAGGCGGTAGTCAGGCCGCCGGAGCAGGCGCCGAGCATGTTGACGTCCTTGCTGCCGGTGATGGCGCAGACCACGTCGATGGCCTCCTTGAGTGCCTCGATATAGGTGGACAGGCCCCATTCGCGCTGGGCCTTGGTCGGGTTGCGCCAACTGACGATAAAGGTCTGTACCTGATTACGCATGAGGAAACGCGCCAGACTCTTGTCCGGCGACAGGTCGAAGACATAGAACTTGTTGATCTGAGGTGGCACCACCAGCAGCGGGCGCTGGTGCACGCTCTCGGTGACCGGCTTGTACTGGATCAGCTCCAGCACATCGTTACGGAAGACCACGGCGCCGTCGGTGGTGGCCAGGTTCTGGCCGACCTCGAAGGCCTCCATGTTCACCTGGCTGGGCATACCGCCGTTGTTGACCATGTCCTTGGCCAGGTGCGACAGGCCGTCGAGCAGGCTCTTGCCGCCGGTCTCGAAGAAGCGTTTGACTGCCGCCGGGTTGGCCATGCTGTTACTGGGTGCCATGGCTTCGGTCATCAGGTTGATGACGAAATGGCCGCGGCTGGCGTCCTGCTCGGACAGCGAGCTGTGCTCGATCCAGTCGTGCAGTTCCTTGCGCCAGGCCAGGTAGGTCTGCAGGTAGCGGCGATAGAGCGGGTTCTGGCTCCAGGCCGGGTCGGCGAAACGGCGGTCGCCGTCTTCAGGCTTGAGCCCGGACTGGCCGAGCATGACGTTCTTCAGCTCGAGGCCAAAGTGGGCGACATGCTTGGCGCTGTGGAAGGGTTGCTTGAGTGCCTGGGCCAGCACCATGCGGGCAGAGGTCAACAGATCCTTGCCGCGGATACCGATCACCGGGTTAAGTCCCAGGGTATTTTCCGAGGCCTGGTGTTTCAGGTCTTCGTTATTCTTGTCACTCATCTACGACGCTCCAATGTCCTGAGTCGCGCACTGGCCGTGCTCGCGGCGAAACAAGGGCCAGGTACTGCTCGGGTTGCCGGGGGCGGATCGAGTCCGCGTCATGCACTGCTTCTGATTGAGGCAAATGCAGGGAACCTGCCAGCTCCTTGGTTACCCGAGTTTTTGCCGTTAGGCAAGCTGATCGATGAGGCATGAGTATGCCGCGATAGTTTAGAAAAATCGCTCTAACTACCGGGTAGCGAATCGGCTGAGGAGGTTGAGCGCTCTAGGACGAGGCTTGCGTGAGGCGTCAGAGCATCAGGCGTACGACGCTCTCGCTGGGGTCGCGGGATTTGCCTGCGGTGCTGAGCTGCGCCAAGTAGTCGGCCCAGAGTTGATCCTGCCGTGTGGCCAGTTCGTAGAGGTATTCCCAGGTGAACAGTCCGCTGTCATGGCCATCGTCAAAGCACAGTTTCAGTGCATAGTTACCGGCCGGTTCGAGGCGCTCCAGGCCGACGTTGAGCTTGCCGGTCTGCAGCACCGGCTTGCCGTGCCCCTGGACTTCCGCCGATGGCGAGTGCACACGGAGGAACTCGGCACTGAGCGAATAGCTCTGTTCGCCGTAGCGCAGCTCGAGGGTTTTCGAGGCCTTGTGCAGTTTGATCGCGCTGGGGATGGGCATACTCGGCTCCTGAAACGATGTAGCCCGGATACAATCCTGGACGCTGTGCTAAACGTCCCCGGATTTCATCCGGGCTACGGGCTTACAGAATATAGCGCGACAGGTCTTCGTCCTGTGCCAGCTCGCCGAGGTGGCCGTTGACGTAGGCGGCGTCGATACGGATGGCTTCGCCGTTCTGCTGACCCGCCAGGTCGGAGGCCGTGAAGGACACCTCTTCCAGCAGGCGTTCGAGCAGCGTGTGCAGACGACGGGCACCGATGTTCTCGGTCTTCTCGTTGACCTGCCAGGCGATCTCCGCCAGGCGCTTGATGCCGTCTTCGGCGAACTCGATCTGCAGCCCTTCGGTCTTCAGCAACGCGCTGTACTGTTCGGTGAGGGAAGCATGCGGCTCGCTGAGGATGCGCTCGAAATCCTGCGGGCTCAGCGCCTTGAGTTCGACGCGAATCGGCAGGCGACCCTGCAGTTCGGGTACCAGATCACTCGGCTTGCTCAGGTGGAAGGCCCCCGACGCAATGAACAGGATATGGTCGGTCTTGACCATGCCCAGCTTGGTGTTGACCGTGCAGCCCTC
>CAZIZA010000152.1:0-9378 GCA_964543555.1 uncultured Pseudomonas sp. | reverse complement strand
TCCTGCTTGTTGTTGATCTCTTCTTCCTTGATGCCGATGTAGGTGCGCAGGCGCAGATCCTTGACGCGGATGCGCGCCATTCCGGGTTCCAGTCGAGGCATTAGTTGCTCCGTCCGATCAGTTGCAGGAATTCATGACGCGTATTGCAGGACTCGCGGAAAGCACCCAGCATCACCGAGCTGCTCATCACCGAGTTCTGCTTCTCCACGCCGCGCATCATCATGCACATGTGCTTGGCCTCGATCACCACCGCGACACCCGCGGCGTTGGTCACCCGCTGGATCGCGTCGGCGATCTGTTTGGTGAGGTTTTCCTGGATTTGCAGGCGTCGTGCATACATGTCGACGATACGCGCCACCTTGGACAGCCCCAGCACCTTGCCGGTGGGGATGTAGGCGACATGTGCCTTGCCGATGAATGGCAGCAGGTGATGCTCGCACAGCGAGTACAGCTCGATGTCCTTGACGATGACCATCTCGTCATTATCGGACTCGAATAGGGCGCCATTGACGATTTCATCCAACGACTGCTGATAGCCATGGCAAAGGTACTGCATGGCTTTGGCAGCACGCTTGGGCGTGTCGAGCAGGCCTTCGCGCTCGGGGTTTTCACCCAGGCCTACAAGGATTTCGCGGTATTGCTGGGAAAGGGGATGGCTCATGGCAGTGTCCTGGGCAGGTGCGTCACTTGAGGTGGCGGCCGCCGTTGAGGGTAAGGGTTGTTCCGGTTACGTAAGGGTTGTCCAGCAGGTAACGCAAACTCTGATAGAAAGCCTGCGGACCAGGCTCGATGCCCAGTGCCGATTTGGCCAGGGTCTTGGTGCGGTAAGCGATGTCATCGCTGTCGTTGAACATCAGCAGGGCCGGGGCAATGCTGTTGACCTTTATACGCGGTGCCAGGCGGGCGGCGAACGACAGGGTCAAGTTCTCCAGGCCTGCCTTGCTGGCGCAGTAGGCGGGACGATTAGCGCTGCCCTTGCGTACCACATCGTCACTGACGTGGACGATATCGGCGTGCTCCGATTGCAGCAGCAGGTCGCTGCAGTGCAGGTTGATCAGGTAGGGCGCCAGCATGTGTACATTGAATAGCTGAAGAAACACTTGTGCTTCTTCTCCGGGCGTTTCAGCGAGCCACTGCGAGGCGTTGTGCACGATGGCGCGCAGGCCTTGGCACTGGGCCTTGAGTTGGTCGATGAAGGTCAGAATCCCAGTCTCATTGCTGAAGTCAGCCTGCAGCGCGATGGCGCCACGCTCGCGCAGTCGCGCAATGCTGTCGCGTTCGCGACGATAACTGACAATCACCGGCTGACCTTCGTCGAGCAAGCGCTCGGCGCAATATAGGCCAACCCTCTGGCCGGCGCCGGTGATCAGTATGGGAAGTCTGGCTGCGCTCATCTGCGGCTCGCACTAAGGAAAATGGAGGTCCGGCTCATACCGCCTCGGGATACCTGACCAGTGGCAGGCGGTACTCACCAGACCATGTACAAAGCTATACCAGAGTGTGAGCTTGTACAACCCTGAGAAGTATGGGGTCTTGTCCGGGGGAGTGGTCGGAGTGCCTATTCTGCTGACTTTAAAGGCTTTTTTTCATGTGGCAGGCAGAATATTTTTTGTACTTTAGCTGTACGGGGTGATGGGTTTGTATAGGTGTGAGGCGTGAAAGCAGTCGGCCAGCTTTACGCTGGCCGACGGGTGTTCAGGATTTGCCGATGCTGGCCGCTCGTCTGCTCAGGCGGCGGGGGAAGTCGCCCTGCAGCCAGGGTTGCAGCAGGCGAGTCGAGAGAGGAATGAACAGGTAGGTCATCAAGGGCGTCAGGGCGAGGGTCGATAGCAAAACGCGGTTGACCAGTGAAAGATCGGCCAGCCACGGACCCAAAAGCAGGTTGAAAGCCAGTGATACCGGAAAGAACGCCAGCCAGATCGCCACGCTTTGCTTCCAGCGTGGAGCTTGGCGGTGAGCGCTGCCAAACCAGGCGTCGAGACCGACTGCACGCTTTTCCTGAGGTTGAGCGAAGAGACCGGTACCACGTTGTAGCCAGGCCTGACGGGAGGCGGAATGTTCCCAGGCCGCCATGGTTTGCTCGTCGCTGAAACGAAAGACGATTTGAAATTCGTCGTCACCGGCAGGTGGAGCCAGGACGCCGGAGCCGAGGTAGCCGGGGAAATCGGTGGCCAGGTGCTCACCTTCCCGCAGCCAGGCGATGAAATCGTGATAACGGCCATTGGCAACGCGGCGCGCCACCATAAGGGTAACGGGGGACATTGTGTATCTCCTCGAGTGTTGCCGTTCGCCGGGTATGGCTGAGGGCATAATCGGGCACGGGGTAGTGTGCTCGATGCAAACGCAGCAAGGATTATTCCCGTTTTGCTGAAATTAGCCAGCCCCGCCCGATGGCGGGCGTTGCGGCGGACAGGCTGTGCCTTTGCGGCAGCGTGCTGCACCATCGGGGTGCGGCAGGCGTGCCAGATGTGGGCGCAAACGACAGAACAGCCGGTAGCCCCACTCCAGCAGAGGGCGCAGAGGACGCCAGCGCAGGGGGGCGACCCAGTTGCCCAGGCCGGCGGCCTCCCAGCTCCACAGACTGGCATCGAGGCCGTACAGCCACTGTCCGTCGGCCCAGCGTGCGTGCAGGCGCGCCTGCATGGCCGCAAGGGGAACGCCCAGCGGGCTCGGGTCGAAGTCCTCGGCAGCAATGTCCACCAGCAACAGACGTTGCGATGATGCATGCTGACGAAGCATGCGAATCTCGCGGGCGCAGAGCGGGCAGTCGCCGTCGAAATACAGGGTCAGTGGCCAGGCAGGATTGTGCATAAAGTAGCCTTGTATAGTTCTTGCACAATGTAAGCTGACCTTGGCTGGGTTACAATGCCTGCATATTCCTTTGCCGTGATGCCTGATGCCATGCCAGAACTCGCCTCCGTCACATCGCTTGCGTCCAGCGCTTTCAAGCAGGAAGAGCTGTTCCCCATCCGTGAGGTTTCTCGTATTACCGGTGTCAACCCGGTGACCTTGCGGGCCTGGGAACGGCGTTATGGCCTGATTCAGCCTACGCGCACTGACAGTGGTCATCGCCTTTATTCGCAGGCCGATATCGACGCGGTGCGCAGTATCCTGGCCTGGATCGAGCGCGGCGTTGCGGTCAGTAAGGTGGGTTCGATCCTGGCCAAGAGCGCCAGTAGTCGTAGCGCGGCAACTCCGGCTTACAACGAAGTGAGCAGCGACGACTGGAGCGAATGGCAGGACCAGCTGCGCAGCGCCCTGCAGAACTTCGATGAGCCTCGCCTGGAGCGTCTGTACGGACAGATATTTTCTTGCTACCCGCTGCCTGTGGTGTTTCAGGACATTGTCATGCCGGTGTGGCAGGAGTCGCTGCTGCGTCAGGACGAAGTCGGTCAGCGTGGCGAGTGGCTGATGCTCGATGGTTTCCTGCGTGGGCGCTGCTGGCAGCGCTTGCAACTGGGGCGCGACGATGCCCGTGAGCGTGTCCTGCTGGTGGCGCTGCCAGGGCAATGCCGCGAACTGGAGTTATTGGTTGCTGCCTTGTTGCTGGGCAGTCAGGACATCGATATCACGGTAATGGGGCCTGGCGTGCCTCTCGCGGATCTGGCGCAGATCTGTGAGCGTATGCAGCCGCAGGCACTGGTGATTTTCAGTAATCAGCCGCCAGCCGAAGAGTTGCCAAAGCAGTTGTCACGTCTTGCCTTGGGTCTGCCATGCCCTGTGCTGCTGGCGGGTGACAGTGCCGATCTGGCAGAGGAGAGCCTGGCCGGTTCGCCCATTGCCTGCCTGGGTAATGAGGCGCGTCTCATGCAGCGACGTCTGCAGCAATTCCTGGCGGGCCATCTCGATACCTGACCCTGGCAATTGAAGATCAGTTGACGGCTGCGCTATGCAATTGCTGCTTGCTGTGCTGCTCGAATAGGTAGTGGCGCAGGGTCTGTTCATCCTCCGCATGGAGCGTTTGCAGGCCATAGGCATAGCGGCTCTGGCTGACACGCCTGACCCGTCTGGCACGCAGTTGCACGCGGCGCTCACCAGGCAGCATCAACTGCAGTAACTGATCACCGGCGGGCAGGCCAGGCTTGCCGTATTGCACCAACATTCCGTTGTTCGAGAGTTCGAGTGCTTTCAGGCTGCTTGGCTGGTCGCTGCTGTCAAGCAGGATCAGTGGCACGCTCAGGGCCAGGCGCCAGGGGCGCTCGTTCACGCCTTGTTCAAAGATCAGTGGTGCGCCCAGTTCCAGGCGTGAGTGGCTGTGCTCGTCCTGAATGAGAAGAAGGGGGAAGCTCAGGTGTTGATTGTCACTGTGAGCATCCAGACTCAACTGCTGCTGGCCCGGGCGGGCCAGTAACTCTCGTAATTGCTCACCCATGGTCAACTGCGGCGCAGCATTGATTGGGCGCGTTTGCGTAGGCTTGAAGAGGATCTTCTGGAGGTAGTCCAGTTCGTCCTGAGTCAGCAGCGGGTCACTTTGCATGGCATCAGACTGCACGGGGTCAAGCCCTTGTGACTGTGCAGCTGCAAGATAGTTTTGCCCGTTCGTCAGGATTTCAGGCGGGCCAGCTCGGCTTTCAGATCGGCCACTTCGGCTTCCAGCTCACGCACGCGCTGCTTGGCTTCGACCTGCTCGGTCACATCCTTCTGGATCCCGATGTAGTAGGTCAGCTGGTCGCTTTCATTGAGTACCGGAGTGATCGACAGCTCGTTCCAGAAGGCACTGCCGTCCTTGCGGTAGTTGCGGATGATCTGCCGGCAGGGCTTGTTGGCCTTGACCGCCTCGCGGATGGCATGCAGCCCGAGTTGGTCACGATCGCCTGCCTGGAGGAAACGGCAGTCCTGATAGAGGATGTCATCGCTGGCGTAGCCGGTCAGACGTTCGAACGCGGCATTGGCGTAGATCAGGATGTTGTCCTCGCCCTCCTGCTCGGCCACCACGATTCCGTCGTTGGAGGCGTCGACTACCAGTTGCAGCAGTTTGGCATTGATCATGAGGCTGGTTCCGCGATGGGTGTGGCGGCATTCTAAAACATCGGGTCTGGCTGTCCAGTTGCGGCATAATATGCAGCGTTATTCCTGTATCCGGAGCTGTCATGAAAGTCGCCATTGTCTCGGGCTCGGTCTACGGTACGGCCGAAGAAGTCGCGCGCCATGCCGAGCGCCAGCTCAAGGCTGTCGGGCTCGATGCCTGGCACAAAACCAACATGAACCTCGAGGAGCTGCTGGCCTTTGCGCCAGACGCTTTGCTGACCGTGACGTCCACGACCGGCATGGGTGAGCTGCCGGACAACCTGCTGCCGCTGTACAGCGAACTGCGCGACCGGCTGCCTGCCATGAATGGCAGGCCCGCTGCGGTACTGGCGTTGGGTGATTCCAGCTACGACACCTTCTGCGGCGCCGGTGACCTGATGCGCGAGTTGTATGCCGAACTGGGTCTGCGTGAGGTGGTGGATATGCTGCGTCTGGACTCCAGCGAAACGGTGACCCCGGAAACGGATGCCGAACCCTGGCTGCAGGCTTTTGCCGCTGCGCTGAAGGCCTGACGGAACGGCTTGCTCGGTAGGTCGCCTGGGGTATCCGAGCCTTGTTCTCGACGTGCCGGGTCGTCCGGGCATGGGTTGAGGGACGATCAGTCCGGCGAATGTGTGCCTATCCCCCGCAGCACTGCTGTGACTGACCTGCAAAGCCATCAGGATGGCTGCCAGGGCGACTGGCCTGAGGCGCGTGTCTGGCTAGACTGCGTTCACACCGACCCATAACAAGATCGAGGTGATCGCCGTGACTGTTCAGTTGCAACTCCCTGCCATTAAGAATCAGGTATCCGAAGCCGAATGGCGTACACGTATCGACCTGGCAGCCTGCTACCGGCTGATCGCGCTTTACGGCTGGGATGACCTGATCTTCACCCATATTTCCGCCAAGGTGCCGGGCACGGAAGATTTCCTGATCAACCCCTATGGCCTGATGTTCCATGAAATCACGGCATCGAGCCTGGTCAAGGTCGATCTGGCTGGCAGCAAGTTGATGGACAGCCCCTTCGATATCAACCCGGCCGGTTACACCATTCACAGTGCCGTGCATGAGGTGCGTGAGGATGTCGGGTGCGTGCTGCACATTCACACACCCGCCGGTATTGCCGTGTCGGCGCAGAAGCAGGGGCTGTTGCCGCTGTCTCAGCAGTCGCTATTCGTTCTCTCCAGCCTGGCCTACCACGGCTACGAAGGGGTGGCACTGAATCATGACGAGAAGGCGCGGCTGCAAGCCGACCTCGGCAGCAAGCATTTCATGATCCTGCCCAACCACGGCCTGCTCACTGCCTTTGGCACTATCGCCGATGCTTTTCTGGGTATGTTCACCCTGCAGCGTGCCTGTGAAATTCAGGTGATGGCGCAGAGTGGTGGCGCTGAGCTGATCCACATACCGCAGCAGATTCTTGCGGGCGCGCAGGCGATGCTTGCCGGGGTGATGAAGACGTCTCAGGGCATGGGCGGCTCGTTGCCCTGGCCGGCGTTACTGCGCAAGCTCGATCAACAGATGCCGGGTTATGACCAGTGAGCGAGTTGCCAGGCATCGCCCTGGAGGACTGGCGCGCTCGGAGCCGAATGCTGGATTTTCACGGCCATGCCATCCGTTACTGGGTCGCCGGTGACGCCGAGGCCGAGCCGTTACTGCTGATCCACGGTTTTCCTACCGCGAGTTGGGACTGGCACCGCCTGTGGGCGCCGCTGGCCGAGCGCTATCACCTGATCGCCTGCGACATGCTCGGCTTCGGCTATTCCGCCAAGCCCCGTGGCCATGCCTACAGCCTGCTGGAGCAGGCCGATCTGCAGCAGGTGCTGTTGGTTCATCTTGGCGAGCAGCGTCCCCTGCATGTGCTGGCTCACGACTACGGCGACAGCGTGGCGCAGGAGCTGATCGCGCGGCACCAGGAAGGGCGGCTGCAGTTGGCCAGTTGTGTGTTCCTCAATGGCGGCTTGTTCCCGGAGACGCATCACCCTGTACGCGTGCAGAAGCTGCTGCTGGGGCCGCTCGGGCCACTGATCGGGCGGTTGTTTTCGCGGCGCAAGCTGGCGCAGAGTTTCGCGCGCATCCTCGGTCCGCATACCCAGGCCAGCGATGCCGAACTCGATGCCCTCTGGCAGTTGGTGGCATACAACAATGGCCCGGCGGTGATGCATCACCTGATCCGTTATATGCCGGAGCGCCGCCTGCAACGGCAGCGCTGGGTCAGCGCGATGCAGGCCACAACCTTGCCAATGCGGGTGATCGACGGTGCCTTCGACCCGATTTCCGGGGCGCATATGGTGGCGCGTTACCGTGAGCTGATCAGCGAGCCTGATACGGTGCTGCTCGACGACATCGGCCATTATCCGCAACTCGAAGCCCCGGCGGCGGTACTCGAACATTATCTGCAGTTTCGCAGCACAAGGAGCCTACATGCGTAGACGTACACTGCTCAAAGGCGCAGCACTGACCGGCGCCGCCGCACTCGGTGCGGGTTACTGGGTCTTGCCGACGGGGCCGCAGCCAGCGGTCGTCAGTCTGGAGGGCGCGCGTCAGGTGCTGGCTGACTTGCAGGGCAAGACGCTACAGAGTCTGCGTGGCTGGAGTCCGAGCGAAGTGTTCAACCATTGTGCGCAGAGCATCGACTATTCCATTGACGGTTACCCGGAGCTGAAACCAGTCTGGTTCCGCCACAGCCTGGGGCCGGCCGCATTCGCCGTATTCAGCGCGCGTGGTGCCATGCGTCATCCACTGGATGAGGTCATTCCCGGGGCTGCTCCTCTGCACGAACCGTCCAGCCAGGATGAGGCCTTGCAGCGTCTGCAGATGGCTTTCGAGCGGTTCGCCAGCTACAGCGGTGAATTGCAGCCACATTTCGCCTATGGTGCGCTGAGCCACGTCGAGTATGCCCAGGCGCATGTCATGCACCTGTACAACCACCTCAGTCTCATTCGCCTCGTCTGAGGTGCACATAAGGTCGCATTATCGCTTGTCATTCAGCGCCTACGCGCGCCTTGTGCCGGCTGCAGGGCTGTCTGACACTCGGCGCATTCGCAATCTGCCTAGGAGCCTGTCGATGAGCGATGCCATCCGTTTCGAAGATCAAGTAGTCATAGTCACCGGTGCTGGCGGTGGTCTGGGCCGCGCCCATGCGCTGCTGTTCGCCCGTCATGGCGCCAAGGTGGTGGTCAACGATCTGGGGGGAAGCACCCACGGCGAGGGGGCCAACGCCTCGGCCGCAGACAAGGTGGTAGAAGAGATTCGCGCCTTCGGTGGTACCGCCGTGGCCAACCATGATTCGGTAACCGACGGCGACAAGATCGTGCAGACCGCGCTGGATCACTTCGGCCGAATCGATGTGCTGGTCAACAACGCCGGCATCCTGCGTGACAAGAGCTTCCACAAGATGGAAGACGCCGACTGGGATCTGGTCTACAAGGTACACGTCGAAGGCGCCTACAAGACCACTCACGCCGCCTGGCCTCACCTGCGTGAGCAGAACTTCGGCCGGGTGATCTTCACCTCGTCCACCTCCGGCATCTATGGCAACTTCGGCCAGAGCAACTACGGCATGGCCAAGCTTGGCCTGTACGGCCTGACCCGAACCCTGGCCATCGAAGGGCGGAAGAACAATATTCTGGTCAACGCCATCGCCCCGACCGGCGCCACGCGCATGACCGAAGGGCTGATCCCGCCGCAGGTGTTCGAGCAGCTCAAGCCCGAGCTGGTCAGCCCGCTGGTGGTGTACCTCGGCAGCGCCGCCTGCCAGGACACCGGCGGCCTGTACGAGGTCGGCGGTGGTTGGGTCGGCAAGGTGCGCTGGGAGCGCAGCCTGGGCGCCGGTTTCGACCCCAAGGCCGGCTTCAGCCCGGATGACGTGGCCGCGCAATGGCAGCAGATCTGCGACTTCGACGGTGCTGCGCACCCGGCGGACAACGTCGAGGCGCTCAGGGAAATGATGGCGAACCTGCAGAAGTACGCGCTCTGAAATCTACCAGCCGTGAGCGGGCATAGCGCTCCAGGCGGCTTTTTCTAGGCGCCCCGTCCCGGCCCCGGGTCGTCGCATGACGAGGCTCTGCCGCGGTGGTTCGCGGCGGGGCACCGTTGCCATATCGGGCCGTATTGTTGAATGCATTCGCGTAGGCGTTCGCCCCGGGGCAGCGCTTTGACGCTCAAGTCGAGATAGCGGCGCCGTTCGCAGCAAGGCTGCCGTACCTGGATATCCGCTTCACTGACGCTTTAACGTGAGTAGTAACCGGCTGTTACCTGGCGGAAGTAACGAGGGCGAATAATGGCCCTCGTTCCACCTTCCCTCAGGAGACGATCATGGCTGCCAAGAAGATTCTCATGCTGGTCGGCGACTACGCCGAGGACTAC
>CAZIZA010000151.1:0-9440 GCA_964543555.1 uncultured Pseudomonas sp. | reverse complement strand
AACGAAGTGTATGGGGTCGGCATCCTGCCTGTTGGCCACTTCGTTAGCCCGGTGATCCGAGGGTAGTCCAGGCGCTGGCGTTGTGCCAAGCCTGACGTTCAGATTTAACACCTGTTCGCTTCAGACACGTTGCCATCCCCCGGCTACGGCGCCACAACCAAGGCAACCATTGGTTCCGGCCATCGCCGCCAACCACCTGATAGCACACGAAAAAATTTCAAAATAAGCTTCGCCAAAGCCAATTCTGCTGTTATCATGCGCGCCGCTTGGGAAGATGCCGGAGTGGTCGAACGGGACGGATTCGAAATCCGTTGTGTCAGCAATGGCACCTAGGGTTCAAATCCCTATCTTCCCGCCATATCTCAAGCCTAAGCCCCTGAAATTCCTAGAGTTTCGGGGGCTTTTGCTTTTTGAGGTAGGCTAGCTGTCGAAAAAGTGTCGAAAGGACTGACAGCTATGCACCTCTCCGGACGTAAAACCGTCAATTTCATCTCGAACCTTATCCCTCTGTTCACCTTCGAGTTCGTCGATGACGTGCTCTGTGCGAGGTCGTTGCATGACGGGAGCTTGATTCGCCCAATGCAATCCAACGAGCCTTTCGAGGAAGACTCGGACGAGTGGGTAACTGTCTGGTGGCAGGGCGACTCGAATCGATCAGCCAATGTCTTGGCAGGCTTGCTGGCAAGCAAGCTGATAGCCGATTTTGTTCAGTTGCAGAGCGTGGGTAAGACGGAAAAGTATTCCAGGGAACTGATGGCCCGCATGAGCGAGCACTACCAAGTGAAAACGGGCCAGAGCATCTTCCTGTACAACGAAGAGCAATCGGAACTCTCGCAGGTAGTAGATGCGGCTAAGCGTTACTGGCCCGACGCGGTATGGGAGCTTATCAAGCGCACGTTCTAGTCAGGATCATCAATGAGGGCATCAAAGCTCTTGATCGGCCCAAACCTTATTGCATCCTGCAGGTGATCCGGCGCCAGATGGGTGTAGCGCATGGTCATGGCCAGAGTGGTGTGGCCAAGGATTTTCTGCAGGGTAAGGATGTTCCCGCCGTTCATTACAAACCAGCTGGCAAACGTGTGGCGAAGCACGTGGGACGACTGACCAGCAGGAACAGGCAGGCCGGATGCCCCCAGGGCTTTGTCAAAGCTGTTCAGGCAGTTTGAGAAAGCCCCGTGCTGCATGAAGTGGTGATGAATGACCGCTTCCAGTTCTGCAGCGATAGGGACAGACCTGGTGCGTTTTCCTTTTGTATTGACGAAAGTAACGCGCTGATCCCGAACCTTGTCAGGCGTGAGAGCCTGAGCCTCTCCCCAGCGGGCGCCAGTCGCAAGGCAGATGGTGGCGATCATGGCTACGTGTGGAGTCTTGCAGCGCATTCGGATGGTCGCGAACAGATGTGATATCTGCTGCTCACTAAGGTAGGTCAATTCCTTCTCCTGCAGACGCAGAGGACGGACGCGAGCCAGCGGATTGGCGTAGTCAATTTCACCGAGCTGATAGAGCACGTTGAACACCGAACGGAGGTAGCCCAGGCGATTGTTCAGCGTCTTGAGGTTGGCACCGGCCTTGATCGCCTGGGTTCGATATTCGGCATATTCGTTGCCAGTCATCTTGATTGCCACCGGATCGCCAAGCTCTTTGGCCATGGTATCCAGCAGACGACGCCTTGCCTCACCATCGCTCAGGGTGTGGGCATGCAGTGCTGCCCAGCGGTCGATTAACTGGGAGAGCCTGCGGCGGTCCTTTGGCTTGGGTGCCCAATCAGGTGCAGTGATGACTTTGGCGCGGCAGGTGGCCTCGAAGCGCTGAGCTTCGCCCTTGGTCTTGAAGGTCTTGCGGAAGCGTTTGCCCTTGATGGGCTCTACATCAACCTTCCAGCGCCCGTCAGGCAGTTGCTCAATTGCCATCAGACAGCGCGCCCCCAGCGGACATGACGTTCCTCAAGGATGCCTTTGATGTGCTTGTAGAGTGCGTCTTCATCCATGCCTTTGGCGGCATAGTGGTCGCGGATTACCGGCCAGCACTCCCACTCCTTGAGCCGGTAAAAACCCTTTCTAGCGCCCACTCGCTCCCGTGCCAGCAGGCTTACGAAGTTTCCCAGGAATAACTCGACGTTCTTACCGGAGAAGCCCCGAGACGTCTTGTAGCTGCGCCTGTAGTCGGTGTCATCCAGCAGCGAATCCACCGGCAGATCGACGCGAGCGTCATCGCGTATCAACGTCCAGATGGGTTCGAAGTATCCAGGGCGAGCCAGCAGCTTGAACTGGCGCAGGCCGTAGCGCCAAAGACCATCGAGGTGCGGGGCGAAGGCGGCGAAGCTGTTCGTCTCAATGGCATTACCGGTCTGCAGATCGACTGAGCCACTGGCAAACTGCTGGATGATCGAATGGTGGTAACGCAGCTCTACACGCCACACGTCTTGATCAGGATTGTAGTTTTCCGGGTCGCCTTCATCGAAGCTGTCTCGACGCCGCCAGACGCCTTCCCAGTAGTCGAGCTTGTCAGTAGCGCGGGCCTGTTCGGTCTTGTTGTAGATCGCCAGCTGGACGCCACCGGCAGAGCCGAACATGTACGTCTCGCCACGACCGTAAACGCTGCTTTTGGTCTCCCAGGTGATTTCCTTGATGCCGGAGATATCACGAGCGGATCGGGCGCGGCAGTGCATGCGTGCAACCAGATCAGCGGGCGGTTGCCAGCCTTGAACATCCAGGGCGAGATGCACCGCGCATTGGTTGCGTTCAACGTGCGTGAGGATCTGTTCGGCGTAGAAATCCATGCGGGCCTGTAGGCGCTCAGGCGACAGGGCATCGATGGCATGGGGCGACACCTCGACTTTCAGGTGTGGCCCGATGTTCTCCACCTTGGCGTTGTAGTTCTTGAGCAGCAGCACGAAGCCCAGGTCGGCGTTCTGCAGCTTGTACTGGTAGCCAGAATCCTTGCTCACACGGCCTGCATGCCAGCGCTCTCCAGCGAAGTCGACGATGGTGCCGGGTTTGTCGAACAGGCACAGCAGCTCCGGCCGGAGCAGGCCACGGTAGAGCTGGCGGACGGTATCGACGCCACAGCGCAGTAGGCGAACCCGGCACAGATCGACGATCTGAGCAGTACCAGGATCAACGAAAATCCGGCCTTCGGAGCTGTTCTCTCCATTGAGGTCGAGACGGACGAAGTCTTTGATGCTCATTGCTGGGTTTCCTTATTGACCATTACTTGCCAGTTCATTCTTGGTTTATCTGACGTGTTACAGGGGCGTCAGGCGGCGGGCGCGCCGCTGTGGCACCAGCGCCCGTTGCGCTACGCTGACTCGGCGCTGGTGTCAGCTCGCGGCGTGCTGCGCCCCCGACGCAGCCGAACCCGTCTCGGCTGCGCCGAGACACACACGGCTACGTCAGGGGCTTGCACCGCTCTTGCTTCATCCATCGTTCAAGCTCCTTGAATGGGTCTGGTTCGATCAGGCAGTTCTGTTCCTGGATGTAGGAAGGCACCTGGGGACGATCAGAGGGCGGGAGGCTGGCGTACCAGAGGAAGGCGCTCAGCAGCGCCAGGAACACGAGGTGCAAGCAGTCAGCGAAGTGCAGCGGGCGGGGCTGGATCAACACCAAGGGCTTTGCCCTTGTCATCCCACTCTTGCCGCCGAGGGCTCGGGAGCGCGGGGCGGTGAAGCTGCCCCACTCTCCCGTGGTCAGGCTATTCATGATGGTGCGGGGTCAAGGGTGCGCTGCGCCCGTGCTTCCGTTCGCCGGAACGGTGAAGCTGTTCCGACGAGCCGGGAGCGCGGCCCCTGACCCGGCCGAATGGGTCAGGGTCATGCGGTCCAGTACGTTGCCGGAACCGTGCCGGTCGCGGTGCCGCATCGCCCTGATAGAGCAGATATCGTCGAAGTAGAACTCGTTCGGGTTGCGCGTGCTGGAGCTGAGCTCAACACCCAGGAAGCACGGCGCACCTTGCATATCCGGCGTAGGTATCAGCACGCCGACAATCTGGATGCATTGCCAGAAGGATTCCGGCTCAGCGTCCCAGGCGGTTTCGACCAGTACGGTCTTGCCGACATAGCTCAGAGCAGTAGCAGCATCGAGCTGGATACGTGGCTTACGCATGGCGGCGTTCTCCTTCCTTGGTTTGGCCCTGGAACAGGTGCGGCAGCGGCAGGCAGTCCAGCACCTTACCTACGGAGTGGCGATCTTTGATGCAACGGATGGTGTTGATGCTGTCGAAGTAGACTTCTAGCGGCAGGTCTTCGCCGCCATCGAACGGCATGATCAGGAAGTAGCCTTGTTCGAATACGCCCGGCACCGGCAGCACCACGCCGACGATGTGGTAGCAGCGCCAGAGCATTTCGTTGTCGTCGTCCCAGCGCAGTTCCATCAGCACGGTTTGGCCGATGAAGCCAATAGCGGTGATGGGGTCGAATACCAGGGCAGGCTTAGACATGGGCGTAGTCCCCCGCACTGAATACGGTCTTCCCCTTCTCCAGATCGGCCCGGAGGCGGGCAAGGTTGACCATGCGAAAGTCGGCCAGCTTCATGCTCGGGATGGTCTGGCTGTCTACCCAGTTGATGACCTCTTCGACCGTCACGCCGCTCAGCTCGGCGAAGGTCTTCACGCTGCACAGGTCGAGGCTTTCGTTCGTGGCGGTCATTCGTCCCACTCCTGTTCCAACAGTTTTTGAGTGAGCAGCGCGACGTTAACCATCACGTGGCGGCCAACCTTGAGGTGTGGCAGGTAGCCGTTGCGCATCCAGCCGCGAACGGTGTCGTGGTCTTCACTCATGCGAATCCAGTTTGCGAACTCACGCCACGGCATCATCGGCGGCGGGTTCACAAGGTCTTTGAGCGTCAGAGGGATTCCTTCCATCGGAGTGGCCTTTGTTGCACTATGTTGGTCTTTGTTAGTGAAACCATTAGTCGGCAATATTTGCCGGTTTCATACTGACGATTATAGGCAGCCGGACAAGGTTGACTAGCAATAATTGCCGGCCTTTTAGACGATTAAGAAATATGAGAGAGCGCATCGTCGCTATTCTTGAGCATAAGAAGCTCACAGCGAAGAAGCTGGAAGAGCTGAGCGGTATCGACCGAGAAAAGTGGTACGCGTTGAGAAAAGGCGGACGGCGGGTCAATGAAGATGACATCAAGGTCATCGTTGATATCGCGCCGGAATACGCTCTATGGCTGGTCAGCGGGAAGATTGCCCCCGAGAGCGGCCAGACTAGCCCCGAGTACGACGAGACCAACCGAAACTTGACCGATCAAAACGCGGGATAGCGATCACCCAGGAAGTAGCTAGGCGCTGGTTTGCGCGAAAAAAGCCCGGTTAGGAAAGAGACTGTTGTATTTTGACGTGCTAGGAATCGCTTCACCTTTACGCTGACAACATAAAATAGCTAGGGACTTGCATAATGAAAGTTGATAACGAGGCTCTCTTTCAACATCATCTATCAACAGGTATTAATCTTTTTGCAGGGGCAGGCTTTTCAGTTGGGGCGCAAGGACTGCTAAATGGAGTCCCTAAAGATTTGCCAGCAGGAGTGGGACTGAAAGATGAGCTAGAAAGTCACTTTCAGCGGAGATCAGGTAAATTATCCTTAGCACAGCTATGTCAGATTCTATCAGCAACGAAGCGCGATGAATTAAGAGAGTTTCTGAGAGCAAGATTTAGTGTTGTCGGTTTTTCAGAAGATTACAAGGCGCTTGAGAAAATAAAATGGAAGTCTATATTCACTACAAACATAGACGACCTATTCTTTAAGATATTTGAAGAAAGTAGAATATACTTCCTGAATGACGTTTCAGTTCGCGGCCCGTCAATTCAGGAAGCCTCCGCAATAGATTACATTGCATTGCACGGTTGTGTGAAATACGATCAAGCTGAATTTGACTTTTCACCTATTGAAATAGCATCTAGCTTTGAGCGTGATCGTGATAAATGGCACGGTTATGTTGATCGTATTGCACGAACGGCCACGATCTATTGGGGATATAGCGTAGCCGATGCAGGAGTTCTGCAAGCTTTATCAAGATCAAACATTCACGGTAAAGAGCTGGCACCGTCATGGATCATATTAAGAAAGGAAGATGACGAGGCGATCGAGTTCTACCGATCAATGGGATTTCAGATAATTGTCGGAGATACTGCAGATGTTTTAAATTACTTTAAGCAGCTGCCAAACTATAACAAAATAAAGACGTCTCAGTTTAGAACTAACGAGGCCTTCAAGAATTACTTGATTCCTGATAAGGGGAAGGTGGCCGTAAGATCAATTACAGAGTTTTATCTGGGGGCGGAGCCAGTTTGGTATGACATACTATATGGAGAGCTGCACAAGACGCAGTATTTCTATAAGGCAAGGAACTCCACTCTAGAAAAAAAAGGAGTCATTCTTGTCGGAGGGCCGCTAACAGGGAAAACAACCCTTCTTAAGTCTCTGGCTGCAACATCTAGCGAGTTCGGTCTTTCTCTCTATTTTGAAGAGATAACTACCGAAAAAGCACAGCTTTTAAGAAGAGACATTGAGGCAGAAGGTCGTGAAACCATATTGCATATCGATAATGCTGCAGACTCATGGGAAGCTATATCGGTATTTAATGGCTGTGATTTGGTTCGAATAGTAGTCGCTGAGCGCGATTATATATTTGACAGCATATCTCATAGATTTGAAAAGAAACAGTATTCGATTTTTGACGTCACAGGTCTTTCGGAGATTGATGTTCAAGCCGTAAAGAACAAAATTCCAGGAGGACTTGCTAGGCGCATCGAGGAAGGCTGGGCGCGAAATAAATTAGACATGGATGTTGATCCAACATTCTTTGAGATTCTAGACTCTGCGATCATTGGTCATGGACTGGCTGACAGATATATAGATGCATTGCGCGCACTGCGAATTGAGAGTCGAGTTAAGTACGACATCCTTCTAGTATGCTGCTACCTTTATTCATGCAGAGTGCCGGCGCCGCTTGATGTAATATTATCTTATTGCAATAGCGGTGCCATTAAAAAAGATAGTCGGCTAGAGTGGAGGGAAATACTTGACACACTACTTGCATTATCTTCTTTCGTTTCAAGTTACGATGGGGACTTGGCCAACAGCAAGCAAGAATACTTTGTCCCAAGATCTCGAAATGTAGCTGAAGTTGTTATGAGGCGAATACCGCCTGCAGAACTTAAAGAACTCCTAACGAGGTTCCATGACTCAGTTTCACCTACTAAAATCAGTAGGTATGATATTTTTAGGCGTGGAGCATATGATGCAAACCTAACCCTTAGGGCATTCAGTGATTGGCAAGAAGGGCTATCATTCTATGAGAATGCTAAAGAAAGAGATGATAGTCACTCCCTGCTTCAGCAGGGCGCTATATATTTGGCACATAAAAAGCAATATGCTTTAGCCTTTCAATGGATTGATTCAGCGTTAAGTAAAGCAGGTAGATACAGGGCGCCTGTAAGAAATACCTATGCAGTAATTCTATTCTCAGCAAATTCGGATCAGCCGCTCTCTAGTGGTGTTATAGCTACATTTGATGAAAGTATGTCGATACTAGAAGACTGCTACAGAAGTGACATACGAAAGACATACCATGCAAAAGTTTTTGCAGATCAAGCCATGAAGTACGCAATTAAATTGCCGACATCGCCTGAAAGCGAGATACACCTCTCGAAGGCAATTGAGTGGATACAGGCTGAATTGGCTTCCCGCCCAACAGACAGAGGGCTTAATAGACTTGTTGCATCCCTGAATGCGGCTAAAAGAGCCCTAAAAAGAGGGGTAAGAAAATGACAATAGAAGTAGATTGAGGCATTTATTAAAGACGGTACCTGATTAGAGGCAATGCGGGTATACGTGTCGAAAAAGTGTCGAAATCAACGGGCGACAGAGTGCCGCAATGGGCAGAAGGTACGAGGCGAAAGCCCCGATTTTGCTGGCTTTGGGCAACGATGGGCAGCAACGGGCACCCCTAAAAACGGGTTCAAATCCTTATCTTCCCGCCATACAGAAAAGCCCCGCATTGCAGTGCAATTCGGGGCTTTTGCTTTTCAGGGGCAGTTGGCTGCCCACCTGTTGATCACGCTCACACAAAAACGCCGCCCTCCCCTGCGGGAGCGCGGCGTGGTTGTTGGCATTTGATGCCGGGTGTTATTCGGTCAAACGCGTCAGCGCTTCGCGGTATTTGTCCGCTGTCTTCTGCGCCACGTCTGCCGGTACGGCCGGGGCCGGAGGCTGCTTGTTCCAGCCGGTGGACTCCAGCCAGTCACGCACGAACTGTTTGTCGAAGCTCGGCGGGTTGCTGCCTTCGGCGTAGCTGTCGGCTGGCCAGAAGCGGCTGGAGTCCGGGGTCAGCACTTCGTCCATCAGGGTCAGGGTGCCGTCTTCGTCCAGGCCGAATTCGAACTTGGTGTCGGCGATGATGATGCCGCGAGTGGCGGCGTATTCCACTGCCGTGGCGTACAGCTTGATCGCGGTGTCACGCACCTGGGCAGCCAGTTCGGCGCCGATGATGGCTTCGCACTGCGCGAAGCTGATGTTCTCGTCATGATCGCCCACGGCAGCCTTGGTCGAAGGCGTGAAGATCGGTTGCGGCAGCTTGGCCGCTTCCTTCAGGCCGGCCGGCAGGGCGATGCCGCAGACGGTGCCGCTCTTCTGGTACTCCTTCCAGCCGGAGCCGACGATGTAGCCACGCACGATGGCTTCCACGGCGACCGGTTTGAGGCGCTTGGCGACCACCGCACGGCCTTCGACCAATGGCAGCTCGGCGGCAGAGACAACGTCCTCGACCTTGTCACCGGTGAAGTGGTTGGGCACCACATCAGCAAGCTTGTCGAACCAGAAGTTGGAGATGGCGGTGAGGATCTTGCCCTTCTCGGGGATCGGCTGTTCGAGGATGACGTCGAATGCCGACAGACGATCGGTGGCCACCATCAGCATGCGCTTGTCGTCGATTTCGTAGAGGTCGCGGACCTTGCCCGAGTAGATTTTCTTAAGGCTCAGGGTGGTGGGTGTGCTCATGTCGGCATTTCCGTCTCTGGCAAACGGGTATGCCGCGAGAGGCATACCGAATGATGAAAGCCTTTGCGGCATGCCTTCCCTATTCCGGCGCTTCACGCAATCTTCTCCGGCAGGGAGAAGAACGGAAGGAAGGCGTCGCTGCGCGACTTTCACACTAACAAAACAGGCGAAACCCTTGCGGGTTTCGCCCATCGATTAACGGCTGGAACGCACTGCAGGCCGCTGTTCAACGGCCTGCTGGCGCCGGTCAGCCGAGATTATCCTGGATCAGACTCAGCACGCGGCGCGATACGTCGGCCGGGGCAATGGTGTTGAGGTCTTTTTCCACGGTGACCTGGACGCCATCACCAACCGGCGTCAGGCGCACCTGATAGCGCTCGGCGCGGGCTTCGATCTCTTCCTTGCTCGGCGCACTGCCGAACAGGCGACCGAAGAA
>CAZIZA010000150.1:0-9463 GCA_964543555.1 uncultured Pseudomonas sp. | reverse complement strand
ACCAACCTGGCGTAGCTCTTGGATCTTGGGTTGCTGGTCGGCGTTCGGCTGTTCTAAATCGAGGAAATTCGGGTTCATAGTCATCCGTCTTGCGTCGACGGCCAAGTGGCCGGGGAGCTGTATCCATTAGGCGCCCTACCTTAAGGGATGGGGCGCAGCGGGTCGACACCCTCGGGTGCCTTTGCTGTCACAGAGAGGAATTTTCCTCTCGTAAATCAGCGGTAGTGCAAAAAGACGTTGTCGCGCCCGAACTGGTCACGCAATGCCTGAATCAAAGTGTCGGCCGGGTCGATTCGCCAGGCGTCGCCGAACTGAAGCAAGGCGCGTGCCTCCTCGCCACTGTAGTCGACAGTCACCGGGCAGGCACCCTTGTGCTTGCTGCACAGCTCGGCCAGCCAGCGCAGGCGGTCGCCCTTGAGCGCTTCGCTGGCGACCTTGAGCCGCAGGCTGTCAGCCAGGCCGGTACGCGCCTCTTCCAGGCTCATCACGCGCTTGGCACGCAGACGCAAACCACCGGAGAAGTCGTCATTGCTGACTTCTCCTTCGACCACCACCAGCGCATCGTTCTGCAGCAGCGCCTGGTTGCTGGCGAAGGCATCGGCGAACAACGAAGCCTCGATCCTCCCTGATCTGTCATCCAGGGTGATGAAGCCCATCTTGTCGCCCTTCTTGTTCTTCATTACCCGCAGGTTGACGATCATCCCGGCGATGGTCTGGGTGTCGCGCGCCGGCTTGAGCTCGACGATGCGCTGGCGGGCGAAACGGCGAATCTCGCCTTCGTACTCGTCAATGGGGTGACCGGACAGGTAGATGCCCAGAGTGTCCTTCTCGCCTTTCAGACGCTCCTTGATCGGCAACTCGCGCGCCTTGCGATGGTTGGCGTAGACGTCCGCCTCCGGCTCGGCGAACAGCCCGCCGAACAGGTCCATGTGGCCACTCTCGGCGCTGCGCGCGGTCTGCTCGGCGGACTGTACTGCTTCTTCCATGGACGCCAGCAGCACGGCGCGGTTCTTGTCCACGCTGGCCTGATAGGCTTTGAGCTCGTCCTGATAGTACGGGCCGAGACGATCCAGCGCGCCGCTGCGGATCAAGGCTTCGAGGGTGCGCTTGTTGATGCGCTTGAGGTCGACGCGGTTGCAGAAGTCGAACAGATCCTTGAACGGCCCACCGGAGGCTCTGCATTCGACGATGGCCTCCACGGGGCCTTCACCCACACCTTTGACCGCACCGAGACCGTAGACGATACGGCCGTCGTCGTTGACGCTGAACTTGAACTCGGAGACGTTCACGTCCGGTGGATCGATGCGCAACTTCATGTTGCGGCACTCTTCCACCAGGATCACCACCTTGTCGGTGTTGTGCATATCCGCCGAGAGCACCGCGGCCATGAAAGGCGCCGGGTAATGCGCCTTGAGCCAGGCAGTCTGGTAGGACACCAGGCCGTAGGCGGCGGAGTGCGACTTATTGAAGCCGTAACCGGCGAACTTTTCCACCAGATCGAAGATGTTGCCCGCCAGGTCGGCATCGATGCCGTTGTTGGCGCAGCCTTCGATGAAGCCGCCGCGCTGCTTGGCCATCTCCTCGGGCTTCTTCTTGCCCATGGCGCGACGCAGCATGTCCGCCTGCCCCAGGGTGTAACCACCCATGACCTGGGCGATCTGCATCACCTGCTCCTGATAGAGGATGATGCCGTAGGTGGGCTTGAGCACCGGCTCAAGGCCGGCGTACTGGTAGTCCGGGTGCGGATAGGACAGCTCGGCGCGGCCGTGCTTACGGTTGATGAAGTCGTCCACCATGCCGGACTGCAGCGGACCGGGGCGAAACAGCGCCACCAGTGCGATCATGTCTTCCAGGCAGTCGGGCTTGAGCTTCTTGATCAGTTCCTTCATGCCACGCGATTCAAGCTGGAAGACCGCGGTGGTTTCCGCCTTCTGCAGCATGTCGTAGGTTTTCTTGTCATCCAGCGGGATGAAGTCGATGTTGACCAGATCCTCGTCCGGCGCACCGTCGCGCTTCTGGATGCGGTGGATGGTCTCCATCGCCCACTTGATGATGGTCAGGGTGCGCAGACCAAGGAAGTCGAACTTGACCAGACCGGCCTGCTCGACGTCGTCCTTGTCGAACTGGGTCACCAGGCCGCCACCTTCTTCGTCACAGGCAATCGGCGAGAAGTCGGTGAGTTTGGTCGGCGCGATCACCACGCCCCCGGCGTGTTTACCGGTGCCACGTACCACGCCTTCGAGCTTGAGCGACATCTCCCAGATTTCGGCGGCTTCTTCGTCGTTCTTGAGGAACTCGCGCAGCGGTTCCTCCATCTCGTAGGCCTTCTCCAGGGTCATGCCCACTTCGAAGGGGATCATCTTCGACAGACGGTCGGCCAGGCCGTAGGACTTGCCTTGCGCCCGCGCCACGTCACGCACCACCGCCTTGGCCGCCATGGAGCCGAAGGTGATGATCTGACTCACCGCATTACGCCCGTACTTCTCGGCCACGTAATCGATCACCCGGTCGCGGCCGTCCATGCAGAAGTCGACGTCGAAGTCGGGCATGGAAATTCGCTCGGGGTTGAGGAAACGTTCGAACAGCAGGTCATAGGCCAGCGGATCGAGGTCGGTGATCTTCAGCACGTAGGCAACCAGCGAGCCGGCGCCCGAACCACGGCCAGGGCCGACCGGCACGCCGTTGTTCTTGGCCCACTGGATGAAGTCCATCACGATCAGGAAGTAACCGGGGAAACCCATCTGGATGATGATGTCCAGCTCGAAGTTGAGGCGGTCGATATAGACCTGCTTCTTCGCCTCGTAATCCGGCGTGTCCTTGGGCAGCAGCACTTCGAGACGCTCTTCCAGGCCCTCGAACGAGGCATGCCGCAGGTAATCGTCGATGCCCATGCCGTTTGGCGTGGGGAAGTCCGGCAGGAAATACTTGCCAAGCTGCACGTCGATATTGCAACGCTTGGCGATCTCGACGCTGTTTTCCAGGGCTTCCGGCAGGTCGGCGAACAGCTCCCACATTTCCGCCGGGGTCTTGAGGTACTGCTGGTCGGAGTAATGCCGCGGCCGGCGCGGGTCATCCAGGGTACGGCCCTCACCGATACACACGCGGGTTTCGTGCGCTTCGAAGTCGTCCTGCTTGATAAAGCGCACGTCGTTGGTCGCCACCAGCGGCGCCTCGACGCGGTCGGCCAGGGCCACGGCGGCGTGCAGGTATTCCTCGTCACCGACACGGCTGGTGCGCTGCACTTCGAGGTAGAAGCGCTCCGGGAACACCTGCATCCATTCACGCAGGCGCATCTCGGCCAAGGCTTCGTCACCGGCCAGCAAGGCCATACCGACTTCGCCTTCGCGCGCGCCGGACAGGGCGATCAGTCCCTCTGCAGCATCCTTTACCCAGTCACGCTGGATGATCACCAGGTCGTTGCTCTGCCCTTCGGCCCAGCCACGGGAAATCAGTTCGGTGAGGTTGCGATAGCCCTTGGCATTCATCGCCAACAGGGTCAGGCGCGTCAGCGGGCCATCTTCCTCGGCGCTGGCCATCCAGATATCGGCACCACAGATCGGCTTGACCCCGGCGCCCATGGCCGCCTTGTAGAACTTCACCAGCGAGCACATGTTGCTCATGTCGGTGACGGCCACCGCCGGCATACCCGCCCCGGCGACGGCCTTGATCAGCGGCTTGACCCGCACCAGGCCATCGACCAGGGAATATTCGGTGTGCAGACGCAGGTGGACGAACGCTTGAGTCATGGGCGGCCTTGCAGGTGAAAACGACAAAGCGCGGATTGTAGCCTAAGCAGGTCTGGCTGAGGGCCAGAGGTTCAGACTTCGAGCAGTGCCCGAACCGGACCAAACGAGCGCCGATGAATCGGCGTCGGCCCCAGGCGCTTGAGCGCTTCGAGGTGCACGGGCGTCGGATAGCCCTTGTGACCGGCGATGCCGTAACCAGGATAGAGGCGATCCATCTCGAGCATCTCGCGGTCGCGGCTGACCTTGGCCAGAATAGAAGCCGCGGCGATCGCCGGTACTCGACTGTCACCCTTGACCACCGGTGCACTGGGCACCGCCAGTTTTGGGCAGCGGTTGCCATCGATCAGCGCCAGTTTCGGCATCACGCTCAGCCCTTCGACAGCACGCTGCATGGCCAGCATGGTGGCCTGCAGGATATTCAGACGATCAATCTCCTCGACCTCGGCGCGGGCGATGCACCAGGCCAAGGCCTTCTCGCGAATTTCGTCGAACAGGGCTTCACGACGCGCCTCGGAGAGCTTCTTCGAG
The DNA here is from genome assembly GCA_964543555.1 of uncultured Pseudomonas sp. Classification (GTDB taxonomy): domain Bacteria; phylum Pseudomonadota; class Gammaproteobacteria; order Pseudomonadales; family Pseudomonadaceae; genus Aquipseudomonas. The sequence goes on along the minus strand of CAZIZA010000150.1, from coordinate 5,189 downwards.
TCGTTCAGGCCGAGAATCGGCCGCGCTGGATCGAGAATCACCGCAGCCGTGACCACCGCGCCGCAGAGCGGGCCACGGCCGACTTCGTCGACACCGGCGACCAACTCTTCGACCAGGGTGAAGTCCAGACCCAGTTGCATCAGCCACGCCCTGCCAGCTTGAGTACCGCATCGGCTGCCGACAGCGATGCATCGCGGCGCAGTGCGCGGTGAATCACGTCGAAGCCCTCGGTCTGCACGTTCCCGCCATCGATCAGCGGCGCCACGGCCTGGGCCAGCGCCTCGGGAGTGGCTGCATCCTGAATCAGCTCAGGCACCAGCAGACGCTCGGCCAGCAGATTGGGTAGCGAGATGTAGGGGCTTTTGACCAGGCGCTTGAGGATACGGTAAGTCAGCGGCGCGACACGATACGCCACCACCATCGGGCGCTTGTACAACAGCGCCTCCAACGTGGCGGTACCGGAAGCAATCAGTACCGCATCGCAGGCAGCCAACGCTTCGTGGGAGCGACCATTGAGCAACGTCAGCGGCAGATCGCGGCCAGCCAGCATCTGTTCCAGTTGCTCACGACGCTCCGGCGTGGCGCATGGCAGCAGGAAGCGAATACCGGGGCGCAGTGAACGCAAGCGAATCGCGGCATCAAGAAACAGCTCGCCAAGACGAGCGACCTCGCCACCACGACTACCCGGCATCAGGGCCACCACTGGCTCGTCCTGAGGCAGATCAAGCGCTTCGCGTGCCGCAACGCGATCAGCCTGTTGCGGAATGGCATCTGCCAACGGGTGGCCAACAAAGCGTACCGGCACCTGATGCGCGTCGTAGAACTGCGCCTCGAACGGGAACAGGGTCAGCATCAGGTCACAAGCTTCGCGAATCTTCAGCACGCGCTTCTGCCGCCAGGCCCAGACCGACGGGCTGACGTAATGCACCGTCTTGATCCCGGCTCGACGCAGCCTGAGCTCCAGGCCCAGATTGAAGTCGGGGGCATCGATACCAATGAACACGTCCGGCCTTGCGGCGATCAGATCGCGAGCCAGTTGCCGACGACGCCCCAGCAATTCGAATAGACGACCCAGTACCTCGACCAGGCCCATCACAGCCAGGCGCTCCATGGGGAAGTAGGATTTCAGGCCTTCGGCTTCCATGCGCGCACCGCCGACACCGATGAACTCGGCATCCGGATGGCGCGCCTTGATGGCCTGCATCAGGCCGGAACCTAGAATGTCACCGGACGCCTCACCGGCGACCAGTGCGACGCGTAGTGGTCTGGTCATAGGAATCAGCGGGTGATGCCGCGGGTAGAAGCTTGGATGGAATCGCGAAATACCGCTACTTCGGGAAACTGCGCAGCGGACTCGGCCAGCTCACTCAGGGCCTGCTCCACTGTCAGCCCCTGGCGATAGACCAACTTGTAAGCCTTGCGCAAGGCAGCAATGGCTTCGGCAGAAAAACCGCGACGACGCATGCCTTCGAAGTTCATGCTGCGCGCCTCGGCCGGGTTACCGAAGACGGTGACAAACGCGGGCACGTCTTTGCCAATCGCAGTGCCCATGCCGGAAAAGCTGTGCGCGCCAATGCGGCAGAACTGATGCACCAGGGTATAGCCGGACAGGATCGCCCAGTCGTCGACCCAAACGTGGCCGGCCAGCGCCGTGTTGTTGACCAGGATGCAGTGATTGCCGATCACGCTGTCATGACCGATATGGGCATAGGCCATGATCAGGTTGTGGTTACCAATGGTGGTTTCACTGCGATCCTGCACCGTGCCCCGGTGGATGGTGACGCCCTCACGGATGGTATTGTGGTCGCCAATCACCAGCCGAGTTGGTTCACCTTTGTACTTGAGGTCTGGCGTATCTTCACCCACCGAAGAAAACTGGTAGATGCGATTGTGTTTGCCAATCACGGTCGGCCCCTTGAGCACGACGTGCGGACCGATGACTGAACCCTCGCCGATTTCCACATCGGGCCCGACAATACTCCATGGGCCAACGACAACGTCGTCGGCCAATCTGGCACTGGGGTCGATGATCGCGCGAGGGTCAATCGAACTCATAGCTTGCGTTCCGCACAAATGATTTCAGCGGAGCAGACTTCCTTGCCGTCAACAGTAGCACGGCACTCGAATTTCCAGATGCTGCGACGGTCGCTCAGGTACTTGGCTTCCAGGATCAACTGATCGCCTGGAGTCACAGGCGAACGGAAGCGCAGCTTGTCGGAACCGACAAAATAGTACAGGGTGCCATCGGCCGGCTTGATGCCCATCATCTTGAACCCCAGAATGCCGGCAGCCTGCGCCATGGCTTCGATGATCAGGACGCCCGGCATGATCGGATGCTCAGGGAAGTGACCGTTGAAGAACGGCTCGTTGATGCTGACATTCTTATAGGCGCGAATCTGCTTGCCTTCGACGTCCAGGTCCACCACACGATCCACCAGCAGGAACGGATAGCGGTGCGGCAAATATTCACGAATTTCGTTGATGTCCATCATGTTCGGTTAAGCCTGTAAGAAAAGAAAAGAGCACGGTCATGCCGTGCTCAGGCATCAGATGAGCCGTTTGCCGTCTGGGTCACGGTGGCCAGCTGTTTTTCCAGCTCGCGCAGACGCTTGGCCATATCATCCAATTGACGAATACGCGCGGCACTCTTCTTCCATTCGCCCGCAGGCTGCATGGCGGTGCCGGAAGAATAGGCACCCGGCTCAGTGATTGACCGGGTCACCATGGTCATACCGGTGACGAATACGTTGTCGCAGACTTCGATGTGGCCAACCATGCCAACACCACCGGCGATCATGCAGTTCTTGCCGATCTTGGTACTGCCGGAGATCCCGCAACAACCGGCCATGGCGGTGTTGTCACCGACCTGAACGTTGTGCGCGATCATGATCTGGTTATCCAGTTTCACGCCGTTGCCAATCAGGGTGTCGGACAGCGCACCACGATCCACCGTGGTGTTGGCACCGATCTCGACATCATCACCGATGGTCACGCCACCAATCTGAGCGATCTTCTGCCAGACACCGTTCTCGTTGGCAAAGCCGAAGCCCTCACCACCAATAACTGCGCCGGATTGAATCACCACACGCTTACCGATCTGCACGTCGTGATAGAGCGTCACGCGTGGCGCCAGCCAGCCGCCATCACCCACCACACTACGCGCACCGACTACACAATGAGCACCGATGCTGACATCAGCGCCGATACGTGCACCGCTTTCGATAACCGCAAAAGCGCCAATACTCGCACTCGGATCGACCAGAGCGTCTTCGGCGATCTGTGCCGTGGCATGAATACCCGGCGCAGCCTTGGGCTTGCGATCAAACACATGCGACAGCTGGGCATAAGCCAGGTACGGGTTGGCAACGATCAGGGCATCGCCAGCGTAGCCTTCAGCATCGGCTGCGGTCAGCAGCAAGGCACCGGCCTGAGTCTGCGCCAGGTATTTGCGGTACTGCGCATTGGCCAGGAAGCTCAACTGTTCGGGCCCGGCCTCCTGCAAGGTGGCCAGGCCCGTGATGACCTTAGCTTCGGCACCACGCAGGGTGGCGCCCAGGCGCTCGGCCAACTGACCGAGGGTAATAGCTACCTTCATATCTCAGCGCATCTGATTCATGCGCTCGATGACCTGGCGAGTGATGTCGAACTGAGGTTTGACATCGATCACCGCACCGCGCTCGAGTACCAGGTCGAAGTTACCGTTCTTGATTACTTCCTCAACCGCCTTATCCAGGTTCGGCTTGAGCTTGGCCAGCATCTCGCGGTCAGCGATGGCCTTGGCTTCATTCAGCTCCTTGGACTGGAACTGGAAGTCACGCGCCTTCTGTTTGAACTCGAGTTCAAGGCGCTCGCGCTCGGCTTGTTGCATCTTCTCGCCTTCCTTGACCATACGGTCCTGGATGCGTTTGGCATCGCTCTCCAGAGTCTTGAGCTTGTTCAACTGCGGGCCGAACTTCTTCTCGGCGTCAACGGCGTAGCGCTTGGCGGCATCGGATTCGAGCAGCGCCATCTGATAGTTCAGCACGGCCACCTTCATCTCGGCGAACGCCGGCGTGGCGATCAGGGCGGCGGTGAACAGAACCAGTTGAGTCAACTTACGCACAATGCACTCCTGCAACAAATCTGTTGGCTTTCGATGAAAGGGTCTTAGAAGGTCTGGCCCAGAGAGAACTGGAATACCTGGGTATCGGCCTCATCCGGCTTCTTGATCGGCATGGCCAGGCTGAAGCTCAGCGGGCCGAGCGCGGTGATCCAGGTCAGACCAACACCCACGGAGCTGGCCAGGTTGCTGAAATCGATATCGCAACTGTCGCTCAGCTTCTTCTGGCTGGACGAGCAATTGGTGTCAAAGACGTTACCGACATCCCAGAACAGCGCGGTGCGCAACGAGCGCTGGTCCTTGACGAACGGCAACGGGAAGAGCATTTCGACACCGCCCTGCACCAGTACGTTACCACCGAACGGCAGCGGGTCTTTATCCGGGTCTTCCAAGGTGCCAGGCTTGGTACCACTGCTCGGGGTACTGCGCGGACCCAGGCTGCTGTCCTTGAAACCACGTACCGAGTTGAAACCACCGGCATAGTAGTGCTCGTAGAACGGCAGCTCAGCGGTCGAACCGTAGCTGTCGCCATAACCCAGCTGCGTATGGAAGCGCAGGGTGTAGTTATCGCTGAGCGGCGTGAACACCTGGCCACGATAGTCGAGCTTGTAGAACGACAGGTCGCTACCCGGGATGGTGGTTTCCAGTACCAGGCTCTGCGAGTGACCACGGTTGGCCAGCACGCCACGGTTCAGGGTCGACTCGGACCAGCCAATGGAGCCCTTGAAGTTCAGGTAGTTATCACCCTCAGCTTCGATGAAATCGAAAATCTCATCGACCGTGTAGCGGCCAGTGTCAATCGTGTCCTGCTGCACCGTCAGGCCGTAGGTCAGGCGCGCGGTCTCACTGATCGGATAACCGATATTGACTCCGGCACCCAGGCTGTCCACCGAATAGCTGGACACGTCGACATCGAGCTCATCGTAGTCAGTGGTGCGATAGAAGGCGTTGTAACCCAGGCTGACACCGTCGACGGTCCAGTAGGGGTCAACGAAGCCAAAGCTGTATCGGGTCTGGTATTCGCTGCGAGTCAGGCCGATGCTGACGCGGTTACCGGTACCCAGGAAGTTGTTCTGGCTGATCGAACCAC
>CAZIZA010000149.1:6533-9477 GCA_964543555.1 uncultured Pseudomonas sp. | reverse complement strand
TCTTGCGACGGGCGCTGGCGGCTTGGCCGGCTTCGCTGGTGGTCAGGGATGACAAACTCTTTCTCCGATCCGTTGTAGGGCGGGTCAGCCGCGTATGACGCCTGGCCAGATAGGCGATGCGATTGCTGGGTGCGGCGTAACCTGCCGAGCGCAATCAAGGGGATCTGGTGAGGCCAATACCCTCTCCCCCAGCCCCTCTCCCACAAGTGGGAGAGGGGAGCTGATGGCGTTTACTTCAAGAGCCACTCGTTGAATTTCTCACCCAACGACTCGCCATAGTCAGCCCAGAACTCGGAGCCGGCCTGGATGCCTTTGTCCAGATGGGCTGTCGGCAGGTGTGGCGCGGCACTCTGGTCGGCCAGCGGCATGGACGACTTGCGGGTCGGGCCGTAGGCGACGTCCGGCATGCCGGCCAGGGGCTTGGAGCCAGTGGCGTACTTGATGAACTCCATGGCCAGATCCTTCTTCTTGCTCCCTTTGACGATGGCCCAGGCGTCGAGGTCGTAGACGTGGCCGTCCCAGACGATTTCGAAGGGTTTCTTCTCCTGCACGATCGCGTCGTAGAAGCGGCCGTTGGCTGACTGCACCAGCACCGCACCGCCGTCGTTGAGCAGTTGTGGTGCCTGTGACCAGGAATCGAACCAGACGATGTCCTTCTTGATGCTGTCCAGCTTGTCGAAGGCGCGCTGTTGGCCTTCCGGGGTGGCCAGTACTTCGTAGACTTCCTCTGGCGCAACGCCATCGGCCAGCAGCGCCCACTCCATGTTGACCTGCGGGCGTTTGCGCATGGCGCGCTTTCCCGGGATCTTGGCGGTGTCGAAAAAGTCGCCAATGCTGGCAGCCTTGGTGTCGCCGATGGTGTTCTGGTTGTAGGCGAACACTACCGACCAGACGATGTTGCCCACCGCGCACTCGCTGGCCAGGGCTTCGGGGATGAAGTCCTGGGCGGCCGGGGTGCCGTCGATACCGGCCGGCAGCACGCTGTGGTCGAGGGTTTCCAGCAGGCCTTCGGAGCAGGCGCGCTCAAGGTCGATCACTTCGAAGTCGACCACGTCCCACTGGATGTTACCGGATTCAACCTGGGCCTTGATTTCGGCGACGCCGCCCGAGTAATCCTCGAACAGGACCTTGACCCCGGACTCTGCCTGGTAAGGGTCGATGACGTGTTTTTTCTGTGCTGCGCCATAGGCGCCGCCCCAGGACACCACGGTGAGGCTGTCCTGCGCCGTGGCGTTGCCAGCGGCGAGTCCCAGTGCCGCCACCAGGGCGAAGGTGGAAACGCTGGTAGTCAGTGATCTAGCCATTGCTGTGCTCCATTTGCTTCTACTCGTTGTGGGTTGGGACTTGCGAACGGTCCAGCGCCTGACTGTCTTCCGGTAGCCAGGCGAGGGCAGTTTCTTGATGGGCGCTGAGTTGCGGCGCTGAGCTGTCGTTCAGGTTCTTCACCACCAGCTCGTTGCCGCAGGCAGTCTCGAAGTGATAGCGGATGTATTCGCCGACGTAGTGACGGGTGACGAAGCGCGCCATGACCTGATTGCCGGTGTCGCCGAGGCGGTCGGTGAAACTGAGCTTTTCCGGGCGAACCGAGACCGTGGTCGGCTGGCCGACTTCGGTGCAGTTGGCTTTCAGCGTGTTGACCAGGCCGCCATCATCGAGGCGCACCTGCACGCGATCAGCTTCGACCGCCTCGATCACGCCGGGCAGCTTGTTGCTCTCACCGATGAAGTCGGCGACGAACAGGTTGGCCGGGCGTTCGTAGAGCACATGCGGTGCGGCGCACTGCTGCACCACGCCGTTGTTGAACACGGCGATGCGGTCGCTCATGGTCAGCGCTTCGGTCTGGTCGTGGGTCACGTAGATCACGGTGAAACCGAGCTGCTCGTGCAGGCGCTTGATCTCGAACTGCATCTGCTCGCGCAGCTTCTTGTCCAGCGCGCCGAGGGGCTCGTCCATCAACACGATGTCCGGGGCGAAGATCAGGGCGCGAGCCAGGGCCACGCGCTGGCGCTGACCACCAGAGAGCTGGCCGGGGTAGCGTCCGCCAAAGGCCTGCAGTTCGACCAGGGCGAGGTATTCCTCGACCTTGGCGCGAATCTCGTCCTTGGGCAATTTGCGGATTTTCAGCGGGTAGGCCAGGTTCTCGCGGATGGTCATGTGCGGGAACAGCGCGTACTGCTGGAAGACCATGCCGATGTTGCGATCGTAGGGGGCGATGCTGGTGACGTTGCGGCCGTTGATCAGGATCTCGCCGCTGGTCACGTCCTCGAAGCCGGCGAGCATCATCAGGCAGGTGGTCTTGCCGGAACCGGAGGGCCCGAGCAGGGTGATGAATTCGCCCTTGGCCACATTGAGGTTGAAGTCCTTGACCACCAGGGTCTTGTGATCGTAGGTCTTCTTGACGTTGGTGAATCGCAGGAACGCGTCGTTCCCAGCCTGCGCAGTCATAGTCCTCCCCGCTGTTGTCCGTGATAAGGCCGCAAAATGGAGTCAGCTCGTGGCCAAGGCTCCAACGTCTGAGTCGATTCGCCCCCTTCGTGGAGAGCGTTCGTTGTATTGATAGCCAAAAGCAATAAGCAAGCCAGATGACTGATGGCTGGCTGATAGCGCTCTGCCGTGCAGGTTCAAGCCTAGTCGATGCTGGGCGAGAGGCGAGTCAGGTGTGGGGGGAGGTAACAGCGGGAGGGAGGAGGGGGCACCTGCCGAAACGCACTCGGCAGGTGCAGGTTGCTCAACTGTTGGGCAGCAGGCGCACGGTCAGGCTCTTGATGTAGCGGGTTTCATTGATCGCCGGGTGTACCGGGTGATCCGGGCCCTGGGCGCCGCGCTCGAGCAACTGGATGTTGCGGTCCAGGTGACGCGCGCTGGTCAGCAGGATGTTCTGCAGGTTGTCCTCTTCCAGGTGCATGGAGCAACTGGCGCTGACCAGGATGCCGTCCTTGCTCAG
>CAZIZA010000149.1:0-6433 GCA_964543555.1 uncultured Pseudomonas sp. | reverse complement strand
GACTTGTCCAGCACATGCTTGACGTCGCGCGACAGCAGGCGGGCGCAGATCAGGTTGTTCGGGCTCATGGCGACGATGCCCAGCGGCTTGCCGCCGGCCGCTTCGAGGATCGCCTGGTCGCCAGCAGCGAAACCATGCAGCGGGGTGGCGGCGACATCGATCTCGTTGCTATACACCCACAGGTGGCCGGCGCGCAGGCGTCGGTCGGCGTTGGCTTTCAGGCGCAGACTGGGCAGGGAAGACATGGGTTCGGGCTCCGCGGGGAAAAGAGCGGGATTATAGCGGTTTGCAGGCAGGCCCGGCGGTTACAAAAAGTCGACTGTGGGCTTTGCCGTGCTTTGGCTAGACTGTGCGCTACTTCTCGCTCTGCACGATCCCATTTTCATGACCTACGAACTCACCTCCGAACAGATCCAGCAAGTCCTGCAGGGGATTAGCGTACCGCCGCAACCACAGATCATGGTCGACCTGCAGATGGAGCAGGTCATGCCAAACCCCGATCTGCGCAGCATCGCCAAGCTGATCAGCCAGGATCCGGGGTTGTCCGGTGCGTTGCTGAAAATCGTCAATTCGCCGCATTTCGGCCTGGCCAACCGCATCGCTTCGATCCAGCAGGCAGTCAATCTGATGGGCTGCAACACCGTGATCAATCTGATCAATGCGCAGTCGATCAAAGGTGAACTAACCGATGAAGCGATTCTGGTTCTCAACCGTTTTTGGGACAGTGCCCAGGACGTGGCGATGACCTGTCTGACCCTGGCCAAGCGCCTCGGCTATCACTCGCCTGACGAAGCCTACAGCCTGGGGCTGTTCCACGACTGCGGCATTCCGCTGATGCTCAAGCGCTTCCCCAACTACATGCAGGTGCTGGAGGAAGCCTACGCCAGTGCCAGTGACGAGCGCCGTGTGGTCGACACCGAGAACCGCCTGCTGACCACCAATCATGCCGTGGTCGGCTATTTCACCGCACGCTCCTGGCGCCTGCCGGAGCACCTCTGCGAGGTCATCGCCAACCATCACAATGCCCTGTCGATCTTCAGCGATGACTCAGGGCGTGACGCTCAGTTGAAGACACTGCTGGGCATTCTCAAAATGGCCGAGCACATCTGTGAGACGCATCGCGTGCAAGGCGGGCAGGCCGCCGACCTGGAGTGGCAGCACATCGCGCAGCCGGTTCTCGAGTATCTGGGGTTGTCGGAGTATGACTTCGAGAACCTGCGCGAGAGCATCCGCGATCTAGCCGTGCTCTGAGTCCTCGCGCTGTGTCAGCGTTCGCGAGGCGGCGCTCTACCGCTTTGCGGGTCGCTCCTGCTAAGGTGGCGCACTGCCGTTTTCCTGTCGTATTGCCATGCCTGAATTACCCGAAGTCGAAACTACCCGCCGCGGTATCGCCCCCTATCTCGAGGGACAGCGCGTCAGCCGCGTGATCGTGCGTGAGCGCCGTCTGCGCTGGCCCATCCCTGACGACCTCGACGTGCGCCTCTCCGGTCAGCGCATCGAGTGCGTCGAGCGTCGCGCCAAGTACCTGCTGATCAAGGCCGAAGCTGGCAGCCTGATCAGCCATCTGGGCATGTCCGGTAGTCTGCGTCTGGTCGAATGCGGCACGCCGGCGGCCAAGCATGAGCACGTGGACATCGAACTTGAGTCAGGCCTGGCGCTGCGTTACACCGACCCGCGGCGCTTCGGCGCGCTGCTGTGGAGCGAAGACCCGCTGCGCCACGAACTGCTCAGCAAGCTTGGCCCCGAGCCGCTGGGCGGTGCGTTCGAGGGTGAGCGTCTGTTCCAGATGTCGCGTGGACGCAGCATGGCGGTCAAGCCCTTCATCATGGACAACGCCGTGGTCGTCGGCGTGGGCAACATCTACGCCACCGAAGCGTTGTTCGCTGCCGGCATCGATCCGCGCCGCGAGGCTGGCTCTGTCTCGCGTGCGCGCTACCTGCGCCTGGCCGAGGAAATCAAACGTATCCTCGCTCACGCCATCGAGCGTGGTGGCACCACCTTGCGCGACTTTGTCGGGGGCGACGGTCAGCCCGGCTACTTCCAGCAGGAGCTGTTCGCCTACGGGCGCGGCGGCGAGTTCTGCAAGGTCTGCGGTACTACGCTGCGTGAGGTCAAGCTGGGCCAGCGGGCGAGTGTGTACTGTCCCAAGTGCCAACGCTGAGCAAGACCAAACTTCCAGAAGAATAAGAAATACCGAGGTTGATCGATGTCCGGTAACTACTTGCCGCCCAATCCGGCCGCCGAATGGCTGGGGCGCAGCGTGCTGAAACTGATGGGCTGGCGGATCGAGGGCGAGCTGCCGAAGCTCGACAAATTCGTTGCCATTGGCGCTCATCACACGTCCAACTGGGATTTCGTGATCTTCATCGCGCTCAAGTTCGTGCTGCGCCTGAACGCTCGGTGGTTCGGCAAACACAGCATCTTCCGCTGGCCTTTTGGCGGCCTGATGCGCAGTTGGGGCGGCATCCCGATTCGCCGTGATCGCACGCTCAACACTGTCGAGCAGGCCGTGCAGGCCTTTCGTGAGCACGAGCAGTTCATTTTGGTGCTGTCGCCAGAAGGTACACGCAAGAAGGTCGAGCGCTGGCGGATGGGCTTTTACCATATCGCTCTTGGAGCAGGCGTACCGATCGTGCTCGGTGCGCTGGATTATCAGAACCGGCGGGTAGTGATCGGCCCTGTTGTTCAGCCTACAGGCGATGAGCGCGCCGATCTGGCCGCGATGCTGGCATTCTTTCGCCCTTTCGTGCCGAAAAAGCCGGAGAATGCCTTTCACGGCGATTGACGTCCGTCACGCTGACAATTGCCAATGCGCTGTTATAGTTAATGACACTTTCCCGAACACCCTGAAGGATCGATCCATGAAAGCGTTCCGCACTTCCGCCTTTGTCCTGGCGCTGACCACTGGCCTGCTGGCGCTCTCGGCGCAGGCGGACGTGGCCCAGCAGAACGTCAGCGGTGACCCGTTGTATACCGTCGAGGCGCCCAAGGGCTTCGCCATGGTCGGTGATCTGGTCATCGCCCGCCCCCTGCTGATTGGCGCCACTGCGATCGGCGCTGCAGCCTTCATCGTCAGCCTGCCATTCACGGCGCTGGGCGGTAACGTCGGTGAGGCTGCGCAATCGCTGGTAGTAGAGCCGGGTCGTGAGGCATTCGTGCGTTGCCTGGGCTGCACCAGCAGCGGCTACAAGCAAAACTGATTCGCTGTTTTCTGCTGATCGCGGCCCCACGCCTCTTCGTCGAGGCGTGGGGCCGTTTGCGTATGAACGCCGAAAAAAGGAAGAAGCGGTGGTCATGAAGTACCTGCGTTGGCTGATGGTGCTGCTGGTTGTACTGGGGCTGATCGCCTCCTTTTGGTTCAGCCAGGGCTGGCTGCAACTCTGCGCCGGGCTGGCGATCTTTCTGTTCGGTATGCAGTGCCTGGAAGAGGGCTTGCGCCAACTGGCCGGCAGCAAGCTGGAACAGATCCTCGGGCGTAGCACGTCCACGCCGTTCAAGGGGCTGCTGTTCGGTGTGGGTGGCACCTTGCTGCTGCAGTCGAGCACGCTGGTGTCGCTGCTGACTATCGCGTTCATCAGCACCGGGCTGATTCAGTTGGCTGGTGGTATCGCCATTCTGTTCGGCGCAAACCTGGGCGCCACCAGTGGTATCTGGTTGCTGGCGATGGCCGGGCAGAACCTCAGTCTGAGCCCGCTGGCATTGCCGCTGTTAGTGTTCGGTGTGCTGGCTGGCTTCTTCGGCCCGAAAAGCAAGGCGGCCGGGCGCATCGTGCTGGGCATCGCGTTCATTTTCCTGGGTATCGACCAGATCAAGGACGGCTTCGCCAGCTTTGGCGATGGCCTGGACATGACGGGGTATCAGGAGAACGGACTGCGTGGTGCGCTGCTGTTCACCGCCATCGGCATGGCCATTACCGTGGTGCTGCAGTCCAGTCACGCCACGCTGATGCTGACCCTGGCTGCCCTGGCGGGTGGCCAGTTGGAGCTCGGTCAGAGCCTGGCCATCGCCATTGGCTCGAATATCGGCAGCAGTGTGACCACCGCTTTTGTTGGTTCGCTGGGCGGTAATCGCAGTGGCCAGCGTCTGGCGCTGGCGCATGCGCTGTTCAACATCACCACGGGGATTATCGCGTTTGTCCTGCTCGGGCCGCTGACCTGGCTGGTGCATGCGCTGGCAGAGCCGCTGGGGCTGGCTGGCAACAGCCTGATTCAACTGGCGATGTTCCATACCCTGTTCAACGCCATGGGCGTGGCGTTGTTCTGGCCGTTGCAGGGGCGTCTGGCGCAGTGGCTGATCCGCTGGCTGCCGGAGCGTGTCGAGCCGCAGGTCCTGATCGCCGAGGCGGCACCTGCACCGGTGAGCGGAGCCGAGATGACACCGGCGCGTTATCTCAACGAGCGTGCGCTGGACTCGGTGGAGTCGGCGTCCGTCGCGGTGGTGCAGGAGCTGGGGCATCTAGGCCGCCTGAGCCTGGAAGTCATTTGTCATGCGCTCTATCTGCCAGTTGAGCAATTGGCACAGGCCAGGGCGAACGAACCGCTGCTGCAGGCCAGGGCCGCGCAGGTGGGGGTCGATGCTGACCAGCTCTACCGCCGTCATATCAAGGGTGTGTACGGCGATCTGCTGAGCTTCATGGGGCGTATGGAGCTGCCTATGGACGAAACTCACCAGCAGTTCTGGGTCAGTTGCCAGTTGGCGGCGCTGCAACTGGTGGATGCGGTCAAGGATGCCAAGCACCTGCAGAAGAACCTCGGCCATTATCTGGAACAGCCGCCCTCCGGCGCGCGCACATGTTATGTCGAATTACGTCGCCACCTGTTGCTGACCTTGCACGAGTTGCGTGAGCTGGCGCGTGCCGAGCTGGAGGATGAGGCCTGGCGTTCCCGTTTGGCCTGGCTCGACGAGCAGGCGGCGACATTCGATGCGCAGTTTCGCCAGCGTCTGTTCACCGAGGTGCGGTATGGCCACATCGATGGCCTGCAGACCAGCTCGCTGATGAACGATCTTGGCTATGCCAGCCGCATCTTCCAGAGCCTGCGCAATGTGCTGATGCTGGGCAGCGAGCAGGCGCTGTTCCGCGAATTGCGCAAGTTCGGCGAGGAGCAGGAGAGCCTGATTCGGCTCCCCTGAGGCCTGGTAGCCCGGATGAAATCCGGGAGCGATTGTGCCATTTTCCCGGATTGTATCCAGGCACGGTCACATGCAGTCGGTGTGCATCAGGGTGTCGCTGCGCCGATCCCGCGCGGGTCGCTGGCGGCCTGCACCTCGCCGCTGGCCTTGTCCCACAGCAGCACCTGCTGATTGCCGTATTGCCGGTCCAGGCGCTTGAGTACATGGCCGCGTTTTTCCAGCTCGACGATCTGCGCGGCGCTGAAGGTATCCGGTTCGTGCTCGATCACGTCGGGCAGGAACTGGTGGTGGTAGCGCGCCACGGCCGGCCAGCGTTCGATGGGCTGATCGTCCAGGTACTCGAGCATCGACAGCAGCACCATGCTGGGAATACGGCTACCGCCCGGTGTGCCGAAGGCAGCGAACTCATCCACGCTTTCGATAAAGCTCGGGCTCATCGAGGACAGCGGGCGCTTGCCGCCGGCGATGGCGTTGGCTTGGCTGCCGGTGAGGCCGTAGGTGTTGGCGCCCTGCACATCGGCGGCAAAATCATCCATCTCGTCATTGAGCAGCACGCCTGTGCCGGGCACGGTGAAAGCCGCGCCGAACGGCAGGTTGATCGACAAAGTGGCGGCCACCGCGTTGCCCTCGGTGTCGAGCACGGCGAAGTGGGTGGTGTGGTCGCCCTCGTGCCAGGTGCCGGCAGACGGCAGGCTGGCGCTTGGCGTGGCGCGCTCGGGGTCGATGCTGCCGGCCAGTACGGCCAGATGGCCCGGTGACAAGAGTTGCTCGACCGGGTTCTTGACGAAGTCGGGGTCGCCCAGCAGGCCGCGGTCACGGTAGGCACGGCGCAGTGCTTCGACCACGAAATGCACCCGTTGCACCGGCTCGGCCTCGCGCCAGGGCAGTTGGCCGAGTATCGCCAGGCTCTGCGCCAGGGCGATGCCGCCCGCCGAGGGCGGCGGTGCGCTGATCAGCTCGCGGCCATCCTCCAGGGCGAAACGCAGCGGTAGGCGGCGCACGACGTGGTACTCGCGCAGGTCATCGAGGGTCCAGATACCGCCGGCTTGGCGCACGCCGGTCACCAGGCGTTCGGCTACGGGGCCGCCATAGAAACCGGCCCGACCCTGTGTAGCCAGCGCCTGCAGGGTGTCGCCCAGCGCCGGCTGACGCAGCAGATAACCCTCTGCCGGCACCTCGCCCTGATCGAGAAACAGCCTGGCACTTTCGGCATCATCACGCAGCGCTGCCAGGCGCCAGGTGGCGCGCTCGCGGTAGACACGGTCGACCGCGAAGCCTTCATTGGCTAGACGGATTGCCGGAG
>CAZIZA010000148.1:0-9569 GCA_964543555.1 uncultured Pseudomonas sp. | reverse complement strand
CCGACTGCTTCAGGCGCAGCAGGTGCGGATACAGGTCCTTGGTGGCGATCAGGTAGCCCACACGCAGGCCCGGCAATAGCGTCTTGGACACGGTTCCGGTGTAGATCCAGCTGGCCTTCTGCAGGCGACTGACGATGGGCGTGGCGCTACCGGCATCGAACACCAGTTCGCGGTAAGGCTCGTCCTCGATCAGGGTCACACCGAACTCGTCGAGCAGCGCCGCCACGGCTTCACGCTTGGCTTCGCTATAACGGGTGGCGGACGGGTTCTGAAAGGTCGGGATCAGGTAGGCGAAAGCCGGCTTGTGGTTTTCCAGGCGCTGACGCAGCGCCGCCAGTTCGGGGCCGTCGGCCTCCTGCGGTACGCTGATGCAGTCGGCGCCGAACAGTTGAAAGGCCTGCAGCGCGGCCAGGTAAGTCGGCGCTTCGAGCAGCACTTCGGTGCCCGGATCGATGAACAGCTTGGAGGCCAGGTCCAGGGTCTGCTGCGAGCCGCTGACGATCAGTACCTGGCTGGCATCGCAGGGTACGCCCAGGGCACGCGCCTCGGCAGCGATAGCCTCGCGCAGCGCCGGTTCGCCTTCGCTCATGCCGTACTGGCCCATGCTCGCCGGCATCTCGGCCCAGTCCACCTTCGGCAGCATCGGCTCGGCCGGCAGGCCACCGGCAAAGGACATCACCTCCGGACGCTGCGCCGCAGCCAGGATTTCGCGAATCAGAGAGCTTTTCAGGCGGGCGATACGTTCGGAGAAGGCCATGGGATGTCCTGGGCTGCAAAGTCATTGGAATTAAGTCAAACTGCTTGACCGAAACTACGCCGCCAACCCGAGATACGTCAATATGACTGACCTAAAAAATTTCTCCGAGAAGTTTTTAACGTCACCCGCCGAGGGTGCGCAGGCCAACCATCATGGCGCGCAGGTGATCAAACACGCTGCAGCCCAGCAGGCTGCCATGGAAGCCTTCTTCTTCGGCTACCAGGCCTTCACCGCCAAGCCTGACGAGATGCTGGCAAAGCGCGGCCTGTCGCGGGTGCATCATCGCATTCTGTTCTTCATCGCCAAGTATCCGGGCCTGAACATGACCGAACTGCTGGGTTACCTAGGGGTGAGCAAGCAGGCGCTGAACATGCCGCTGCGTCAGTTGATCGAGATGAATCTGGTGCAGAGCGAGGCTGCCACGGACGACAAGCGCAAGCGCGTGCTCGGCTTCACGGCCGAGGGTGCCAAGCTGGAGCAGGCGCTGCGCCGCGAGCAGGCGAGGCTGCTGCAACGTGTATTCGCTGAAGTGGGTGAAGAGGCGGTACAGGGCTGGCTCAAGGTCAATCTGGCACTGGCTGCCGGTCGCAACTGAACCGCCTGCAGGCAGTTCAGCGCACATGCTGCTTTGACTGCCTCGTTGCGCCCTACCCCTCCTGCAACTCGGCAGCCCCCTTGAAGAACACCAGCATCAGTGCGACACCGGCCCCGAGCAACGGCAGCAACGCCACCAGCATCAACAGCACGCTGGCCAACATCAGCCCACCGACGATATCGAGCCAGGCCATCACTTTCAGCGCCGGATAGGGGCATTGCAGCTTGAGCAGGCATATTCCCAGCCAGGTAGTGCATAGGCCCATCAGACACAAAAGCGCCATGTAGCAGATGGTCTGCCAGTCCAATCCTGCGAACAGTTGGTCACCGAAAAGCATGTCCACTGCCTCCAGCAACAGCGTCACCGCAAGCAGCAACCAGATCGGTACGCTGAGGTTGCGCGCGAAAAAACGGGCTGCGGCAAAGGCTTTGAAACGCAGCAGCAGGTAGCAGCCGAGTAACGCCAGCGCCAGGCTAAGCCAGTCGGTGTAGGTAAATAGCAGTTCAGCTTCATCTGCCTCCAGCAGGGCGCCGGCAAATGTAAGCCCGACCACCAGAGCGTTGGCGAGCACCGAGATCAGCGCCAGCCAGCCCAGTACCTGCAATTGCCTGGCGTTCCAACCCGGCAACGACTGTACGCCCGCGCTGTCGAGCAACTCCACCTGCGGCGCGCTGTAGGGATTGTCCGGTTGCATCGATGTGGTCCTTGATCGGCAAAAAGCCGAGGCTAACGATATGGCCGGCGCTTGGCCAGACTGTACGGCCCAACCTGGTCGCGGCTGTACCGCGACGTCGCTGCAGTGGCGCAATAGGCTTTGCCAGTCCCCGGAGAACAACCATGTCCACCGAACTGCTGCTCGCCTTCATCGCCTTCGCCTTCGTCACCTCGGTGACGCCAGGCCCCAACAACATGATGCTGCTCGCCTCCGGGGTGAACTTCGGTGTACGCCGCAGCATCCCGCACATGCTTGGCATCAGCCTCGGCTTCATGCTGCTGGTGGCCGCCGTAGGCCTGGGCCTTGGACAGGTGTTCCAGCGCCTGCCGGTGCTGCATGACGTGCTGCGCTATGTCGGCGCTGCCTATCTGCTCTATCTGGCCTGGAAGATCGCCCAATCCGGCACGCCGCAAGGCCGTGACAACCCCGCCGGCAAACCCTTTACCTTTCTCCAGGCCGCGGCATTCCAGTGGATCAACCCCAAGGCCTGGATCATGGCCATCGGCGCCATCACCACCTATACGCCACAGGATGGTTTCTTCAGCAACGTGCTGCTGATCGCCGCCCTGTTCGCCCTGGTCAACTGCCCCAGCGTGGGCCTGTGGACCGTCGCCGGCAGCCTGCTGCGCAAGTGGCTGGACAACCCGCGTGCGCTGCGTGCCTTCAACATCGGCATGGCACTGCTGCTGGTCGCCTCGCTGTACCCCATCATCGTCGACACTGGAATGTTCTGATGCAAGATGCAGCCCCTGCCCGCCTGCGCCCACTGGCGGACACCTCAACCTCGGCCGTGGTCGCTGGCTTCATCGCCATGCTTACCGGCTATACCAGTTCCCTGGTGCTGATGTTCCAGGCCGGCCAGGCTGCCGGCCTCACCGCAGGGCAGATTTCCTCATGGATCTGGGCACTGTCGATCGGCATGGCGCTGTGCTGCATCGTGCTCTCGCTGCGCTATCGCGCACCGGTGATGATCGCCTGGTCGACCCCTGGCGCTGCGCTGCTGATCACCAGCCTGCCGCAAGTTTCCTATGGCGAGGCCATTGGCGCCTACATCCTGGCCTCGGGGCTGATCGTGCTGATCGGCCTGACGGGCACCTTCGACCGCCTGATGCGCCGTATCCCCGGCTCCATCGCCGCCGCCCTACTGGCCGGCGTGCTGTTCAAGATCGGCCTGGAAATCTGCGTGGCTGCCGAGCAGCAACCCATACTGGTGGTGGCCATGCTGCTTGCCTACCTGCTGGGCAAGCGTCTGTGGCCACGTTACGCGGTGCTCAGCGCGCTGATCGTCGGCAGCGTGCTGGCTGGGGCCTTCGGCTTGCTGGATTTCACAGATTTCCAGTTGCAACTGGCCACGCCTGAGTGGACGACGCCGAGCTTCTCCCTGGGCGCAGCCATCAGTATTGGCATTCCGCTGTTCATCGTTGCCATGGCCTCGCAGAACCTGCCAGGCATGGCCGTCCTGCGCGCCAATGGCTATGACGTGCCAGCCTCACCGCTGCTGACCAGCACCGGCCTGGTGTCGATTCTGATGGCGCCGTTCGGCAGCCACGGGATTCACATGGCCGCCATCAGTGCCGCCATCTGCGCCGGCCCGGAAGCCCATGAAGATCCGCGCAAGCGCTACACCGCGGCGGTCTGGTGCGGGGTGTTCTATGCCATTGCCGGCATCTTCGGCGCCACCCTGGCCTCGCTATTCGCCGCGCTGCCGGCGGCGTTGATCCTGTCCATCGCCGCGCTGGCACTGTTCGCCTCTATCATCGGCGGCCTGACCCAGGCCATGAGCGAGCCCAACGAGCGCGAAGCGGCGCTGATCACCTTCCTGGTCACCGCCTCGGGCATGACCCTCGCCGGCGTCGGCTCGGCGTTCTGGGGCATCGTCGCCGGCCTGCTGACCCTGGCCGTGCTGAACTGGGGCAAGCGCTAGATTCTCTGTACCCCGGATGCAATCCGGGAGCACTCTGCCAGGCCGCCCCGGATTGCATGCGGGTGCGGACTCGATCGAAATGGGAGGGGTTTTGGCCGCAACTATCGCAGGCAAATCCCCTTCCCATTCTTTAACGCTACGCCTTTTCCCCTTGCACCACCGGGCCGGCCAATTCTGCGCCGTGCACACGGTTGACCCACAACCCGAACAGCGCAGCGGTGACGAACATGATCAGGCTGTAGATGGCTGCGGGAATGGCCATGGTCGGGTTGTTCAGCAGCGCCGGGCTGAGCGCCAGGGCGATGGCCAGGGTGCCGTTGTGGATGCCGATTTCCATGGCGATGGCAATCGCCTGGCGCAGGTTGAGCTTGAGCAGGCGAGGCACACAGTAACCCACCGCCATGCTCAGCAGGTTGAAGGCCAGCGCCGCACCACCCACCGAAGGCGCATAGTCCACGAATGTACGCCAGTCCTTGGCCACCGCCAGCAGGATGATCAACAGCAGGAACAGCGCCGAGACGATCTTCACCGGTTTCTGCATGCGCTCGGCGAAGCCGGGGAAACGACTGCGCAGCCACATGCCGATGGCCACCGGCCCCAGGACGATGACGAACACCTGCACCACCTTGGCAAACTGCAGCGGAATGGCCTGGTCGGCGGACATGAAGTAAGCCAGCGACAGGTTGACGATCAGCGGCATGGTCAGAATCGCAATGACCGAATTGACCGCAGTGAGGGTGATGTTCAGCGCTACGTCACCATGAGCCAGATGACTGTAGAGATTGGCCGTGGTACCGCCTGGCGAGGCCGCCAGCAGCATCAGACCAACAGCCAGTGCCGGTGCCAGGCCGAACAGCTTGGCCAGGAAGAAGCACGCCAGCGGCAACAGCAGCAGCTGGCAAGCCAGGCCGATCAACACCGGCCTGGGGAATTTGGCCACGCGGGCAAAGTCGGCCAGGCTCAGGGACAGGCCCAGCCCGAGCATGATGATGCCGAGCGCAGCGGGAAGAAAAAACGTCAGAAGGGGATCGGCAGTCATTGTTGTTATCGCTCCAGTTGAATCTGGCAGGATTGTGCGCAGTCAGGGCCACTGCTGACAGTGGCCCTGCGAGCCAACCTTAGCCTGCGCGCAGACTACCGGGCTAGAGCAATCAGATTGCCGTAGCGCCACCATCGACCGCCAGTGCATGGCCGGTGGTGAACGCGGCATGGTCGCTGCACAGGTAGAGCACCGCGGCCGCAATTTCCTCGACCTTGCCGATGCGCCCGACCGGGTGCATGGCGGCGGCGAACTCAGCCTTCTTCGGATCGGCTTCATAGGCGCGGCGGAACATATCGGTGTCGATCACCGCCGGGCATACCGCGTTGACGCGGACTTTCTTCTTCGCGTATTCCACCGCTGCGGATTTGGTCAGGCCGATGACCGCATGTTTGGAAGCGGCATAGATGCTCATCTTCGGCGCGGCGCCAAGACCGGCCACCGATGCGGTATTGACGATGGCACCACCGCCCTGGGCCAGCAGCAGCGGGATCTGGTGCTTCATGCACAACCACACGCCCTTGACGTTGACGCCCATGATGGCGTCGAACTCGGCTTCGTTGCCATCGGCCAGCTTGCCCTGCTCGATCTCGATGCCGGCGTTGTTGAACGCGTAATCCAGACGACCGTACTGCGCCACTGCGGCGTCCACCAGCGCCTTGACCTCGGCGTCGCGGGTCACGTCACAGCGTACGAAGCAGGCTTCGCCACCGGCCGCGTGAATCAACTCGACGGTGCCCTCGCCGCCAGCCACATCCACGTCGGAAACCACCACCTTCAGACCTTCGGCAGCAAAGGCCTGGGCCGTGGCACGGCCAATGCCGGCGGCACCGCCGGTGACCAGGGCGACCTGGCCGGAGAACGTCATGCTCATGTCTGCTTCCTCGCAACGATTCTTGTTGAATGGCGGGGAGTCTAGCCAGCAAGGCAGACGGCGAGCAGCACTATCAGACTCTGGAGTGGTGGGTCATGCAGGGCACTGATGGCGACGCCACCAGCGCGGTACCGCGATCAGCGGGTAGCCCGGATGTAACCCGGGACAGATCGGACGGCATGCCAGAACGCCGCGGATTTCATCCGGGCTACAGGGCTCAGGCGCGCAGTTCGGCAACCACCGCCGCCAGCGCCTGCGCCGGATCGGCGGCCTGGCTGATCGGGCGACCGATCACCAGGTAATCGGAGCCGGCCTCCAGCGCCTGACGCGGGGTGAGGATGCGCTTCTGGTCATCGGCATTGCTGCCGGCGGGACGGATACCCGGAGTCACCAGTTGCAGGCGCGGCTGCGCGACCTTCAATGCCTGCGCTTCCTGCGCCGAGCAGACCAGGCCGTCGAGCCCAGCCTCGGCGGCCAGGCCGGCCAGGCGCAGTACCTGCTCCTGCGGCGGCACGTCAAGGCCGATACCGGCCAGGTCCTGCTGTTCCATGCTGGTCAGCACCGTCACGCCGATCAACAGCGGCTTGGCGCCAGCCAGCTTGTCCAGCTCATTGCGGCAGGCCGCCATCATGCGCAGGCCACCGGAACAGTGCACGTTGACCATCCACACGCCCAGCTCGGCCGCGGCCTTGACGGCCATGGCGGTGGTGTTGGGGATGTCGTGGAATTTCAGATCGAGGAACAGCTCGAAGCCCTTGGCCTGCAGTGCCTCGACCACCTGCGGCCCGCTGCGGGTGAACAGCTCCTTGCCGACCTTGACCCGGCACAGCGCCGGATCGAGCTGATCGGCCAGGGCCAGAGCGGCATCACGGCTGGGAAAGTCGAGGGCGACGATGATCGGAGTTTGGCAGGCGGGCATGAGCAGGTCTCGAACAGGTGAAAAACGCCGCGCATTGTAGCGCAAAGCTCGCCGGCACTGGTCGCGACTGAAGCCCGACTCCAGGCGAGTGTCTGGCAAAGATACAACCCACTCACTCGCAGGCAACGCTACTGAAGGCACTCCCGGGAGCAATCTATCTCTGGAGGAACGGCTGCATGATGGTGTGCGGCAGCACATGCAACGGATCACTCTCGGTGAACGCCTCATCCTGGTGACGACACTGCATCGTCAGGCTGCACGGCGTGTGCATCGCCTTACTCACATGTACAGGGCACGCCCTCGCAAGGCCTGCACAGTTGCCACACGCGCATACCGCCAACCTGACAAGACACGGTGCGCAGGTTATGGTGATAACTCCATTACCCGTGAGGAGTTTCCATGCCCTGGTACGTATGGTTGCTGTTGGCCCTGGTATTCGGCTCAGTGATCGGCAGCCTGCTGATACTGCGTAGCAGTGCCAGGAAAATGCCCCTGAGCGCGGAGCAGCTCGAACGCATGCGCCTGCGCGCCCTCGAGCAGCAGGCCAAGGATGACCGCGAGCGTCGTGACTAAGCTGCGCGACCGCTCCTCGGTCATGTCATGCGCCTCCACCTGCGCCCAGTGTCCCTCGCTATGCCCCTAGTGCCCGGCTCCGACCGGCCTGGGTTTGATCGATGCCATTGGTCTGCCGCTCGGAGGTTTTTTCATTGCGCTGGAGCTGGTCGGAAGACGGCACTTGCCAAACGAGCTTTGGCTGACGCTGATCCTGCTGGGTGGCGTCAGCCAGGTCGCGCTCCCTGATCCTAGGTTTCACGCCATGGCAACTGTGTCTACGGCGCCTGGTCAGCTGTAATGTGACGTCCTATCGCCTGCGCCTGCACTTGTTGCTGGACAGCACACCACTTGTCTCGCGACGGCAGCTCGGAATCCCTAATACCCTGCATTTTCTGTTGCCGAGTCATCCGCTGCGACTGACGTAACGGCGATCCGGTAAGGCGAGAAGATACGCTGCAATACCCCTTGGCTGCGCAAGCGCTCGAGCAAGGCCGCAAAGCGCTCAGGCGTTATCGGCGCACCGACGCGAATCATCGCATGGTGGCGATAAAGCTGATCGACACGGTCGGAGATCAGTAACTGGCGTGAATATTCGCGATTGCGCTCAAGGAAGTCATAGAGATTGGAACGAGTAACCAACGCGACATCCGCGCGCCCGCGTATCACCATCAGCAGGTTGCTGTCGTGAGAGTGGCCGAGGTTGGCATTGAAGGTGCTGGTCAGGAACTCCGGATTGCTGTTGAACTGAGCAAATCCGTAGTGATAACCGCGATACAGCGCCAGGCGCTTGCCCGCCAGTGTTTCGAAGTAGTCCTGATCACGCTGCAACTCTTGCCTGGCGACGAACAGTTCAGCATCCTCAAGCCCCATGTCGACGGCTACGGCACCGCGGCCCTGCCAGCCCCAATGCGGGTTCTCGAAGATAGCCATATCCAGACGTCCACGCTGTAAGTCGTCGAAACGGCGCACGATGGCCGTTGGGAGCATGATGAACCGGTAATCGCTCTGCTCCTGATTGAGCGCCGCCAGCAATTCCACAAGCAGGCCACTCGACTCCTGCAGATTTGATTTGATTACATAGGGTGGGAAATGCGCGCCGCCAACCTTGACCACTTCGGCAGCGCTGAGCGAAGCGGTAAACAGGAATCCCAAGGCATACAGGCATCTAACGATCAGGCACCGTGAATGGCGCATTGCGAATCCCCAAACATTCCCTATCCAAGTGTGGTGCAGCCTACTCCAGTCTCTCCTGACCGACCAGATGGGTTTTGACTGTACTGAGGGCATTGGCCATTGTCAGAAAAGAGCCTCCTCACCACATGGGAGGCTCACAGCACGCTACCAATGATCCAATCTTTCGCGTAGTCAACGCAGCGTCGCCACGACCGGGAGGGCCATTGCACCTGGCCGCAGCGCCAGCGATCAGGAGGCAACCCGGCGCTTCAGATGATCGCTTTGCCATCAGCATCAGCCACAGGAACGGCAGCCCACCCTCAACTCTCCTTGCACACCAGCGACAATGCCTCTTCGGCCAACTGATCGAGACTCATCGGACCCTGCGGACGGAACCAGGTATTGGTCCAGCTTAAGGCGCCGGTAAGAAACCGCCGCTGGATGAAAGGGTCGCCCTTGAAATAACCCGCTGCACGCGCCTCTCCAAGCACTGCCAGCCAGAGCTGCTCATACCTGTCTCGCAGGGCCAGAATCTGTGCCTGTCCCTGCTCGGACAGCGAGCGCCACTCGTACACCAGCACCGCCATGGCTTCACCGGTACCGCCCATGATCGACTGCAACTCGCAGCGGATCAGTGCCAGCAGGCGTTCACGGGGGCCTTGCGCAGAGTCCAGCGCAGCGCGCATCAGGGCCGTGTTGTAGACGATAGTCTCCTCCATCACGGCGCGCAGAATTTCGTCCTTGCTCTTGAAGTGGTGAAAGATACTGCCCGACTGGATGCCAATCGCACTGGCCAGATCACGTACCGTGGTGCGCTCGTAACCCTTGCTGCGGAACAGGTGGGCGGCCATCTGCAGCAGCTTGCCACGGGCACTGTCCGGGTCAGTGACCTGGCCGCTGGCGACCAACTCCTGCATCACGACCTGGGCTTTGTGTTCGTCCACGCTGATTTCTCCCCTGATTGCCTTGCACGGCGATTGTTCTGATGAATTCTTCATGCTGCCGGCAAGTGCTTGTC
>CAZIZA010000147.1:0-9626 GCA_964543555.1 uncultured Pseudomonas sp. | reverse complement strand
ACAAACAGCAGGGCGAGGACTTTATTGCTCGACTGGCGGGCGTTGAGTTCCATGGGGTATCCCTTAACTTAGAAACCGGCTGACTCGGGCAGCCTGTCAAATTGGTCTTGCGTCAGAAAGACGGTGCTGACGCTGTATTCCTCACCATCCAGACCGGCAATCACGGCGGCGGCTTCAGCTGTGCAGACAATGCACCCGGAGCCATTGACCTCAATCCGGGTAAACGCCACCGGCTGATAGTCCTCACACAACGGGGCGTGAAGGCTTGCCGGATACTTGCCGTCCTGGGTCTCACTGAGATCGCGGGCCATTGCCTGACAGTGACACATGGTGTGCTCCTCAATCGGTGCGGGTTACTTAATCCACTGCCGGAAACTCGAATCAGGCAGGGTTTTGAAAACACTGCGAAACAGCACGGTGGGCAGATGCCAATAGAGCAGGTTGTAGAGCCACATCGAGCCCTTACCCTGTTTTGCCTTGCGAATGGCCAGCCAAATGACAAAGGCGGCAATCAGGCCAAACATGGCTTTGCTGATATAGACTCCCCACGCCAGCACGGGCAGGGTGGGGAGGGCTTCATCGAGCGGCAAGCCAAAGAGGCGGCGCTGTACCGTCAGGGTTTTCGGAAAGCGGTAGCGTTGCAGGTCGTTTTCCGAAGACATGACGACCTCCTGTCAGGCCACCAGGCCAAAGACAATGTTGAGGAACACAATCACGACGACGACGCCGGCGAGCACCATCATGTTCTTGGTTTTGATGTAGATAAGCAGGGCCACCACGGCTTCACCCAAAATCAACCATTTGGAGAAGGTGGAATCCTGACCAAAGGTATCGTTGACCACCTCTTTGCCACCGACGAGCAGGTCTTCGGCATAGGCGGGGTGAATGACCGACAGGGCAATGAGCAATGTCATCAATGCCAGGGTGGCGAAATAAGCCAACCGGTGTGTTGCGGGTGCAACGGGGCCCTGCCGGGTGAGGGCAGTGTTTTTTAAAGCCATATCAAGTCCTTATTTTTAAAAGGCGTTAAACAATGAACAAATGACGTGACGTAACATCACGCCGGCACAGGACACCCCAATGGATAGCCCTGTGACCGCGCGACGTGACGCTTATCAATATCTCCGAGTGAGTTTTAATACTGCGCGGCGAGATTGCCCCGCCACGCAAGGTTTCACGAGTTAGCTGCCGGAGCGGTGATCTCACGATAACTAGCCTGATTGGGCTGTATCGGTACTTCACGCTGTCTGTCTCATCTCGCGGATTTCGCATGTATGGGCGCGGTTGTTGGCCCACAATCTGTTTTTAGCATCGGCGACATCAGCGGCCGCTAGCCAGTAGGCTTTGGCCTGAGCGAACAACCCCTCTCGTTCTAGCAGGGCTGCATCGTTGGCTATCTGCTGGTAGTCCTGAGTTATGTTGCATTCCTCCATTTTGAGATTTTTTGTGTAAGAGCTATTGGTTTGGCGACCTGAGAGCCTGATTTATGAGCAGGGAGGCTCTGTTTAGCTATCTATCAGCATACTATTTCTTACTTTGGTAAGTTTCAATGCGCTGAAAGTAAAATTGATGTATGTGAAAATAAACTAAAGCCACAAAGAAGAAATAACGCCTTGAAAAACAAAGAAAATATTGCTGATAGGCTAAGCGAAGCTATGGCAGCTAGAAACATGAGGGCAACAGACCTTTCAAGGTCAGCAAGGGTATCCACAGGATATTTATCGAGGATCCTGTCTGGAGACATTGAAAACCCCTCAAAACATATAAAGGCCATGGCTGAGGCTTTGAGGGTTAGTGAGAGTTGGCTGCAGTATGGTGTTGGTCCAACTGAGAGGTCGGAAGAGTTAACGATAAAAATATTTGAATTTAATGACGGTGTAATTAATAGCAAAGGGAGTATATCTGTAAGTAAAAAATATAAGGGGTGCGAGGCGTACATATGTAACATTTCAGATGAAAAATATGTAGCAGTCGTAAACAAGAAAAAGTTTGGTAGTGGCTTATTTGTGATAAACAATGAACATCACCTAACGATAGCAATACGTATTGATATGCTAAGTGAGGTTAAATGGAGTGTATTGGAAGATACCTCATCAAAAATATCGCCTATTGGTAAGGTTGTATCATTGTGGGAATATGTGGAAGATGAAAATTCATGAAATAACTGGAACAAAAGCAAGATATAGCGTAAAAAGCAATAGCTCTGCTATCTTTAGTGAGGATGCGAATGTATTGGTATCTAGTGGTCTGATTGACAAGTTTGAGTCTGATGATAGAGTAAAAATAAATTCATGTGTATCTAGAGGCTATTTTGGTAACAGAGAGGTTATTGGGAATGTTTATCTCTCAATAGCTTTAACGGCAATACTAATTATTGCAATATCCATATCTCCCAAAATGACACTCATCTTCGATTTTATACAACCTGGAGGCGTGTTAATATTTCCTCTCTCATTTGTTATAATTGATGTAATAAATGAAGTTTATGGACGCCGAGCAGCTCAGAGAGTAATTTATGGTGTGGCCGCCAATATTGCTCTTTTCGCTTTTTTTGTCATGCTGCTGATGGCAATGAAAGATGTAAATGTAACTGCTGTTGCATATCACACTGTATTTGATCCTCTACCTAAATTGTTTATCATCAATGGTGTTTGCATCCTACTGGCTGATACTATAAGCAATTCTATATATAGTTATGTAAGACACTCGACAAATGGACGTTGGCTTTTGCTTAGGTGTGTAGTATCAACAATCATTGGGCAATATGTATATACTATTGTGTGGGTTGTAGGGTTCTATGGTGGAGATATGAGTATAGATAGAATGCTGCTTTTTATTCATGACAACTATTGGTTCAAAGTCGCATACGGATTGCTGCTAGTTCCTATAACTTGGGGGCTTGTAGAATTAACAAAAAAGCTAACATATCCACAAAGCTAATGAGCAAGAGCATTAGTTTCTCCTGAGACTAAAAAGCCACCTCGCGGTGGTTTTTATTGGAAAGTGTTAGCAAAAGATAGACTATATACTAGACCCATGTGTACAGAGCTAGTTATCACCTGACACCGGCCTCTGTCTCGGGGTTTGAAGCCATGAGGGTCATGGGGGGCTTACTATACCTTGCATGGGCTGGCTTGAAATAAGAAGGGGGAGGGGTAGTCTGGGGGCTTGTGGTCTTGCTATAAAACAGCTGTAGTAAACAACCTGATGAATCCTAACGCGTCGCTTTTTTATAATGTTCCGTCCTCGGTTTGTATCGCCGAATATAGATGTATCCCCAAGAAAATAATTGATTTATTGGGGGTTGCGTTGAATTTAATGGTTTTTTGTTTAATGTATCGCTTGTCGTTTTGCTATCTAAAGTCGTGGACGCTTTGATGAAAAACACGGTAAGCATAAAATATCAGCAGAGAGTAGTAAGTTTTGTTTTTGCATGCTTAGGGGGGTGGATGTTAAGCGGATTAGTGGGGTGATTGCAGTACTGCAATCGCCCTAAGTGAACAAGAATCTCCGTGGACAACTGCCCCGCCCACAGGGGGCAAGCCCCTGATGGACGGCCTTCGGTTCGGCAGTTGCCCACCTCGACAAGTCGCTCTCTATAAATTAAAAATTTTAAATAATTAACTAATCATCTAAAAAGGTTTGTTCATCCAGTAATGAATGTAATAACGTGTTTGCTTCAACTGTTGTTAAAGTGCCGAAGTGCTCTTTATTGACCAGTGTTAGCTGAGACAGTCTTTCTATTTTTCTCCCAAGGCTCAATGGCACAGACACTGCAACAAATGTAAAACCAGGTGGTATATGGGCGTCCCATATTTGTTTTACTACCTGCGAGACAGCGCCCTTGGATACGGAGTAGTTTTTGGCTACCTGTGATTGCGTCATGCCCCTAACGATAACATCACGAGCCATTGCTATTGTGTGAGGGCGCAGAGTTGTTCTTTGTGCCGCTTGATAGAACTGCTCATCAGTCATCGTTTTCTTAACTGAAGCCATCAACGATCCCTTACTTGTCTAGGTTTTATAACCTCATCATTAGCATCAGTGTACAGTAACAGCTAGCCACAAAAAAGGTTTAGGGAAAGTTTAGTTTTTTGTGATTGACTGGTGTGGATGCTTTGGTATCATGTATCACTGTGGGTTGGCCCACGACCGAGCACCGGGTTATGTGGTGCGACTGGGAGATAGAATATGTCTAATCAAGTTTTTAATCGCAGTGTTGTCCTCGTTATTTGCAACCCCAAAGGTGGAGTTTGTAAAACGACTGTGGCTCTAAATATGGGCTGTATTCTTTCTAGTGAGTATGGCCTGAAAGTTTGCTTAATAGATGGCGAAAAAGATGGTTCGCTTAGCAACTTTGAATTTAGCGAAGCTTTAAATAAAGAAACACTTCCCCATATCCGAGCCGGATATAATCAAGACCTGCACAGAGATATTCCGATATTCAAACAGATATATGATGTAATCATCGTCGATACTGCAGGCGTGACGCCCGACTTTGGCGCTGTTAGTGGAGAGGTACTGGGAGGGCAGGAAAAAGTGAGCCTGCAGAGTATCTCCATGGCCGACATGCTGATAGTGCCGATCACTCCTAGCCCTGTGGTGATTCGAAAAACAGCTGGTTTTGCCCCTATTGTTGAGCGCTGGCAAATGATGCGAGCTGGCCAACTGGATGCCGTAATGGTGCTGAACATGGTTAAGACTCGAGAGCAGCTGTCTACGATGGTAATTAATGAGCTAACAGGTGCATTTGAACATTTACCACTGATGGCCGAAACGGTGCGTGATACCACAATGGTAAAGCAAGCATACGGCGCAGGTATGTCTGTGCTTGATTTCAACAAGTCGCACCCAGCGACAGCCGAGTATTTGTCGCTGACAGCTGCATTAGTTGAACGAATCAAATCAAAAGTGAATGGGTGAGGGCTGGAAGATGGCAAAAGGTATCTCATTGCTTGGTTCCGGTCAGAACAAAGCGTCAAGCGGGAGCGCCCCAAACGAAGATATGTTTATCCCTCGGGCATGCGATGGCAAATCCCTTGCTGAGTTGCCCTTGGATAGGGTGCATCCAGATCCGCAGCAACCAAGAACATGGGCTGAGGATGAGCTGGATGAGCTGCAGGCTAAGATTGAAGGGGCTGGTAAAATCCTCCAGCCAATCACAGTCATTCCTCGAGCTGACATGCCTGGGCATTATCTTATCAAGACTGGCGAGGGGCGGTGGCGCGTTGCTGGTCGGTTGGGGTGGGGGTTCATTCCTTCGGTGATAGAGGATCTCCGTGTAAATAGCGATACTCGCCAAGTGTTCGCGGATCAAATACTCGAGAACATTGGTCGCGTTGGCATGAACCCGATGGATATTGCGCGATCCATTGAGCGGTACATGAATGACTTTGAGCCATCACTTACGGGCAAAGAGGCTGCAGTCATGCTGGGCCTTAATGAAACCAAAATAAGTCGCTATCGAAAACTTCTCACCGCAAATGAGGAGATACAGGAAATAACGCCACAGCTAACAAACATTAATACGCTTGGTTATTTAATAGACCTGTCTAGACTTGATGATGGCGCATACACGGACAGCCTTAAAAAAATAAAATCTGGCGAGCTTGTTAATGCTGAAAAGTACTTAAAGGACTTGGTCTCTGATATCAAGAATCCAGATAAACCCCAAGCA
Source organism: uncultured Pseudomonas sp. (assembly GCA_964543555.1). Taxonomy (GTDB): domain Bacteria; phylum Pseudomonadota; class Gammaproteobacteria; order Pseudomonadales; family Pseudomonadaceae; genus Aquipseudomonas. The sequence goes on along the minus strand of CAZIZA010000147.1, from coordinate 3,949 downwards.
GAAAAAAAGAAAAGTAAAGAAAGCAAAGATACTGGTTCCCCAGGTGGAAAGGGGAGGGGGGAAGTCAAAAAAAGGACTGATGAGGATGACTTATCATCTGAAAGAGAGGTTCTACCGCCAAGTATCATCGATGGCATATGGGATGATGGAGTGACATCTGAACTTGATGATGCAAAGCTTATATCAACAATAAAAGGCGCGGGCGCTGATGGTATTGCAGTTATCAAGCTTATGCAGGCAAATGGTGATGCAATTTCTTTCAAACTGGACTACGAGAACCAAATAAAGCTCAGGTGGTTACTCAATAAATGCCTGGATAAATAACGAGGGTGGCGGGCATAACGCCCGCCAAATCCAGTAGGAGTAATGATGGGCATTGGAAAAAAAACTGATGTCGATAAAGATGCCCTCTTACAGGAGGGCAAACTTTTTTGCAGGGTGTTCCTGGCATACTTATGGGGGCACCCAGAATATAGGGGATGGTGGGGGAAAGAGGCGTTAGCATGCGAGCTCATCGAGGAAGGGAAGAGAAGCACTGCTGTGACCAGGGAGGTGCTGTCTCATGGCGATCTGACCGCGCTGTTGTACAACAGGACGAACAAAAACCCTTACTGGCTTAACTATGCCTTGATGCAGTTGGCGCTGAGGAGGGGGTTTGTACCTGCGCATCTAGCTGACTGGGTTGCAATATGCAGAACGGTCGCCAATGAGTTGGTGTTGCCCACCCTTGAAAGTCTTGAGGATAAGTTGGCCACAGAGTATGGGTTGACGCTGCCGGTGACCATGAAGCAGGAGATAGAGGCGCGCTTATGAAATGGAAGATGAGCGATAAACGTGTGATCCAAAACGAGATCCAAACAAGATCATTGGATCTCGGAAGAAATTCTGAATATACTCATGGGTGTATTACGGGCCTGCACCATGGTGATGGGGAGAACGGAAATGAAAAGTAGTGCGGCATTGATCGAACGCAGTGATCAATCGGTGTCTACATCCGACATGTCACGTCGATATACCCATTACATGGGGTTGCTGGCCTCGGGTGAGCAAGATCGGCTTGTTGTGATGAAGGCCGGGCGGCCATTAGCTGTGTGTATGTCAATCCAAGAGTTCGAGAAGATACAGAGCGAGCTGACAAAACACAGAGAAACATCAGAAAAAAATTAAACCCACTGGGGTCAGTTTGGCGACCACCCCAGCGGGCTATATATGAGCAAAAACCACCCAACACAAGCAAAGACGCAGCATTAAGGAGGTTCTTATAAAGAATTAACCAGCGGATCAAGACAACCGGTTTTTTTCACGACCCGCACAGAGACGGCTCGTGTGAACTCTCAGTGGCAATAATAGCACTTCAATATTTTTGTGCAAGCCGCTGCACTTTCGCACAGCTCAATGCGGGGGGTTTTAACCTTCTGGAGTGGCGAAATGGAATGGCTACAATTGCAGTGCTGCAATTTTAATAGTGTCCCAGATCTTGTGCCTCCCTGCGCTGCATGGGGTTTAGGGTGCTGCATTTAGCATTACCTGCGTCTGCTGGCGAGCTGGACACTACCTCTCCCCATATGTGGGGGCGAGCTCATTACCCGCATCCAGGTCAATGGCTTGGCTCCGGCAATCGCTGCGGCCATCGCCCTGCATCACCTGCCTGGCACCAGTTCAGCGAGCCAGAGACCAGGAAACCCTTGCCGCACTTTATCCAAACGTTGATCGACAAGGTGCGTGACTATTACGCCAAGCCATCGTTGTTGCCCACCCTGGCCAACCTGAGCGGCAAGATCAATAAGCTCTCCGGCAAACCCCGCCAAAACCGCTCAGAAGCGCGCGAAGCCGAGAGTCTGGTCATGCAGGCGATCCTCTCGCGCACTGATTTTGCCAGCCTTCGGGTCGGTACTCCGCTGCCTGACGGGCGCTTTATCCATCGTACCATGGTCGAGATCGCCACGATTGCAGGTATGATAGATAAGGCCACCGGCTTGCCGACACAGCGTTTCTGGCGGGCTGTTAGGCGCTTAAAGATTGGTGGTGCAATTGACATCCACAAGCAGTACGAAACGCTGGAGGATGGCACGATCAGGGCAAGGCCGGGGATAAAAACGGTCAATATGCACTTTATCGTGGCGTTGGGGCGCATCAGCTATGAGAAGCTCAAGGCGTTCCGTACCTATTGCTCCAAGGCGCTGAAACGGGACGCTGACAGCCATAAGCAGCAGTTCCCTGACATGCACGCCCCCGAGATAGCCAATCGCCGGTTGCGTGATCTGCAGCGTGAAAAGGGCATCAAAACACCCCTTCCCCCCTCTGCCGACAAATCGCCGGTGATGCGTGACCGCGATCAGCGCAAAGAGCTGCAGCGGCAATACAGCAAGGCACAGCTCGAGTTTGCCACCAATCTCTATGGCCAATACCCTGGGCGACCAGAAACCTGGTACCGCGAACAGCTCAGGCGAGAGTTCCCCAGCCTGGACGACTGGATAGCCAGGAACAGCCGCTAACCCCACCGACTAACCGGCTCCGCTGGTGCACACCCCTGCTTGCAGCAGGACTCCCCCCGCCCGTCCGTCATGCTGACAGCCCGATTTTCCACTCCCGTTGTGAGTAACTGGCCATAATCGGCCCGAAACACCCACTGTCACTGTTGATGGTTTATGAATATGAAAATTTAAGTGATTTAAAACAAAAATTAGGTCATGAGATTTTTTTTTATCTGTTAACTGTAAATATGCTTTAAGAAAATGGTTAGAGACTCTGTAATATCATCCCTCTCTACGTTCAGGATGTATAAAAAGCCTGGCTGTGCAGGGCGCAAGCGCCCGCCGCCAGATAAAAATTACCCATAAAATGCCTGACCTTGCAGGCCAGCAAAACACGCTGGCCGCCGGTCAGAATATAACCCCTTTTCGTGGGGACACGTCCCCACACCCCTCCCCTAACACACCAGCTCGCCACTGTCATGCCCCATAAAGGGGCCGATCAACATCAGTGAAACGTCAGGCAACACGGGCCTTAAAGACGGTTTTGCAGGGAGGGGGGGGTAGGATGGCACCTTGAATATCAGTGTAATACCTCACATATCGCGTACAGGCTCACTACGAGGCTTTAATAATAGCTAGATAGGCTCTATGATGGAGCTCGTTTATATTGCCTCACAGAAGCGCTATTAATAGCGATCTCGATGTTTTTATTTTCGTATTCATCCATGACCATAACCAGGAGTGTTGCCGGTGAATGATTTTCTGAAAGTGTTATTGAATATCCGCAGCCTGCGAGCAGCTGTCCGTGACTTGCCGTTTGAGCAGCTGGAAGAAATTAAAGAGAAGTTTGATACGGTCGTCCAGGAGCAGCTAAAAGCTGCAGAAGCAGAGCAGGCCGCAAAGCTGGAGTATGAGAAGAAGTTGGCGGAGTTCAGAGAGCTGATGATTACAGAGGGGATCTCGGCAGAAGATCTGGTTGGTGGTGCAGCTGTCGGGACAGTATCTGCCGCCAGTCGAACCAAACGGGCTCCCCGTCCGGCCAAGTACGCCTACCTTGTCGATGGTGAGGAGCGTACCTGGACAGGTCAGGGTCGCATGCCTGCGCAGATCGCGACAGCCGTGGAAAATGGCAAGTCGCTCGAGGACTTCCTGATCGCACCCGCGACCGCCTGATCCCCCAGGTCGGCAGCAGGGAGAACGTGGCCAGGGGAGACGGCAGTGGCCATTCCGCCCCTCGGTCGAGGTCGAACTGATGACCTCGCCTCGCTGGCGGTGCCGATCTTCAATCCCGCATCCCCGACAGATCGACTTCCACACGGCGAAAACCGATGTTTCTTGCGGTTTGCACAGCCGCATCGATGGTCTTGAACTGCCGTGTGCCCCCGCGCTGTAACTCGATGAGTTCGGTACCGGACTGCCGTCGAGTTATTGTCAAATCTGGTGTATGAAGTCAGGCGGCGTTCCTGTCTGACGCT
>CAZIZA010000146.1:0-9631 GCA_964543555.1 uncultured Pseudomonas sp. | reverse complement strand
CCGCCGGTTTCGCCCTGCCGCTGCTACAGCGCCTGACCCTGGAAGGCCCGCAGGTGGCCAGCAACAGTGTGCGGGCGCTGGTGCTTGCACCAACCCGTGAACTCGCCGAGCAGGTGCTGCAGAGCTTCCAGACCTACGGCCAGCACCTGCCGCTGACCAGTTATGCGGTGTACGGCGGCGTCAGCATCAATCCGCAGATGATGGCGCTGCGCAAGGGCGTCGACGTACTGGTGGCCACGCCTGGGCGCTTGCTCGATCTGTACCGGCAGAACGCGGTGAAATTCAGCCAATTGCAGGCCCTCGTGCTGGACGAAGCCGACCGCATGCTCGACCTGGGTTTTGCCCGCGAGCTGGACGAGTTGTTCAGTGCACTGCCGAAAAAACGCCAGACCCTGCTGTTCTCCGCCACTTTCTCCGAGGTCATCCGACAGATGGCCGGCGAACTGCTACGCGACCCGCTGTCGGTGGAAGTGAGCCCGCGCAACACGGCCGCCAAGACCGTCAAGCAATGGCTGATCCCGGTGGACAAGAAGCGCAAGAGCGAGCTGTTCCTGCACCTGCTGCAGCAGAAGCGTTGGGGGCAGGTGCTGGTATTCGCCAAGACCCGCAAGGGCGTCGATCAACTGGAGCAGGAGCTGCTGGCGTTAGGCGTGGCGGCTGACTCGATCCACGGCGACAAGCCGCAACCCAGCCGCCTGCGGGCGCTGGAGCGCTTCAAGGCCGGTGAGGTGCAGATTCTGGTGGCCACCGACGTCGCCGCGCGCGGCCTGGACATCGACGACCTGCCGCTGGTGGTCAACCTCGACTTGCCGATCAACGCCGAAGACTACGTGCACCGCATCGGCCGTACAGGGCGTGCTGGCGCCACGGGTGAAGCGATTTCCCTGGTGTGTGCCGACGAAGTGGATCAACTGGCGGCCATCGAGAACCTGACCCAGCAATTGATCAAACGTGTTGACGAGCCGGACTTCATTCCCGATCACCGCGTACCGCTGACGGCGGTCGGTGGCCAGGTGCTGAAAAAACCGAAAAAGCCCAAGCAGAAGCTGATCCCCGGTGCGGGCAAGGCGGGCGGCAAGGGCAATATCCACTTGGGCCGCTGGTTCGAAGAGGAAGACGCCAAGCCCAAGGCCAAGGCCGTGCGCAAGGTGCCGAGTTTTGGCAGCAAGCCCAAGGGCGGCAAGAAGTAGAGGTGCGCACTGGGCCGTAGCCCGGATGCAATCCGGAAGCACCTGGCACCGGTCCCGGATTGCATCCGGGCTACGGCGTTTTTATCGAGCCGGTTGTGCCTGTGCTGCCACGGCCGCTGCCGTCATGTCATAGATCACCAGGCATACATGCTCCACCGGCTGGCCGGCCAACGGCAGGAGTGTGACGTTCTGGTACATGAAATCGGCCTGGCCGGTGATCGGCTGGTAGCTTTTGAAGCGCATCAGGTAGGGGCGCTGTTGCCACAGGCTGAAGGCGCGGGTGCCCAGTTGCACCACGCTTTCCACCTTGCGCTCCAGCCAGGGACGGTCGATGTCGGGGAACAGCTCGAACAGTGAACACCCTTGAGCTTGATCCGGCCCCAGGCCGGAATGGTTCTCCATGAAGGCGTTCCACACCTCGACGCGGTACTGGCGGTCGAGCACCACCACGCCGACGTCGATGCATTGCACGATGTCGAGCAGCCAGTGGACTTCCTTGATATCGATCTGCGCGGGCATCGTCTTACTCCATCAGGTAGCCGATCTTGGCGGTCAGACGCGTGATCGAGTCTTCGGTGAACAGCAGCAACAGGTCGAAGTGGATGTCGTGGTCTTCCAGGCTGTAGCAGATTTCCACCGCCAGGGTTTTGCGCCAGCGCTGCTTGTTGACCTGAATGAGCTGGTCGAGGCTGGCATTCTGGCCCAGTAGTTGCGGGTGTCCCTGGGAGAAGCGCAGGTCGAGTTGCTCGGCGATGCCCGCCAGGCAGGCGCCGATCAGGATGCTGGCCAGATCCAGGAGCATCTCCGAGGTCTGCGCTTCGTTCTTCGGCTGCCAGCCAAGCAGGCGCGCCATGTCGTTCACTTCCGAGTCATGGAACAGCAGCAGTGCCTCGCCGGCGATGGCTTCGCCGATGAAGCCCTGGCAGATGGCGCTGAAGCGTTCGCCACGCTGGGCGTCGATCAGGGTCATGTGCAGTTCGCTGACCTCGAAGATGTTCACCTGCGGCACCGGCAGTTGCACGAAGACGCCGAGCACCTTGGCCAGCAGCGCGGCAGCCCGGCCCATGGCGACGTTGGTCACCTCGCGCAGGGCGTCGCGGAAACTCACCTTGAGTTCTGCCAGCGCGACCGCCGGAGCAGGTGCTGCCAGTGTGGTCTGAGGGGTGAACAGTTTCAGGTCGATCAGCGTCTGGCGCAGGATCTCGGGGTCGGCCGGTTTCTTGATGAAAGCCAGCGCCCCAAGCTCGCGTACCCGGCGCACGGCCTCGTCCTGTACATCGCCGGACACCACAATGACCTGAGTGCTGAGCCCTTCGGCGCGCAATGCGGCAAGCGTCTGGTAACCATCGAGTACCGGCATGGTCAGATCGAGCAGCATGACCTGGCCCTGACCCTGGCGGATCAGGGCCAGGGCTTCCTCACCATGGCTTGCCTGGCTGAGGATAACGGGCCATTCAGCCGGCAAGGCGCGAATCAACTGTTTACGCGCCATAGTGGAGTCGTCGCAGACCAGCAGTGGAATCACGGCGGGGGATTACCTGTGTGGGAGGGCGCTGCAAAAGAGCATAGCTGCACGCCGAGCGGTGTTACATCGCCATGCGCACTTTTTCATCCGGGCCACGGCAATCCGCAGAGTGGGCTTCAGCCCTCCCGCAGCGGCTGGCCTCGGTGGGCTGAAACGGGGCGCCGCCAGGCCCAGCCTAGAGCTTTGCGCTCGCGATACCCGCTCCTGCAAGGTATGTAATCAGTCCCTGTGCCGCCACCCGTCCGCTGGCGAAGCAGGCGGTGAGCAGGTAGCCGCCGGTGGGCGCCTCCCAGTCGAGCATCTCGCCGGCGCAGAACACGCCAGGCAGAGCCTTGAGCATCAGGCCGTCATCCAGTGCTGCGAAAGGCACGCCGCCGGCACTGCTGATGGCCTCGTCCAGCGGCCGCGGGCGCAGCAGGGTGAGCGGCAATGCCTTGATCCAGGATGCCAGGACGGCCGGTTCGGTGAAGGCCTCTGCGGGCGCCAGTTCACGCAGCAGGGCGGCCTTCACGCCGTCGAGGCCCGCCTGGCGATGCAGGTGCTTGGCCATTGAATGTTTGCCGCGTGGTTTGGTCAGGGCCTGTTGTAGCTTGCTCAGCGGCATTTGCGGTAACAGGTCGAGGCGGATCAGCGCCTGACCTTCAGTCTCTATGCGGCGACGGATATCGGCAGAGAAGGCATATACCAGGCTGCCTTCAATGCCGCCTGCGGTCACCACGAACTCGCCAATACGTGGCGCCTGGTCGTACAGGCTGAGCGCTACGTTCTTCAGCGGCGCGCCGGCGAACTTGTCGCGCAGGTAGTCGCTCCAGCCGGCCACCTCGAAACCGCAGTTGCTCGGCTTCAACGCCGCCACCTCGATGCCGCGCGCCTGCAACAACGACACCCAGGCACCGTCGGAGCCAAGTCGGGCCCAGCTACCACCACCCAGCGCCAGTAGGCAGGCACCGGCGACCAAGGCGCGCTCGCCGTCTGACCCGGCGATGCGCAGGCTGCCATCTTCGTTCCAGCCCAGCCAGCGGCTGCGGGTGTGGATCGTTACGCCCAGCTCGCGCAGGCGGCGCAGCCAGGCGCGCAGCAGCGGCGCGGCTTTCATGTCAGTGGGGAATACACGGCCGGAGGTGCCGACAAAGGTGTCGATGCCCAGACCGTGAATCCATTCGCGCAGGGCGTCGGCGTCGAACTCGCGCAGCAGTGCAGCGACTTCGGCCTGGCGTTCGCCATAACGACCAATGAAGGCAGTCTTGGGCTCGGAGTGGGTGATGTTCATGCCGCCGACGCCAGCTAGCAGGAACTTGCGCCCCACCGATGGCATGGCGTCGAACAGCTCCACGCGGACGCCGCCTTGCGCCAGCACTTCGGCTGCCATCAGCCCGGCAGGGCCGCCACCGATGATGGCGACGTGATGAGCGTTGGGCTGGGTGGCTGTGGTCATGGCGGCGGGACGATCGAAGAAAGGCTGCGTATTCTACCCGAGTGCTCCCCGGCCCTGTCAGTTGTCCGGGGCCTGGGTAGGTTCTGGCCGAGCCTTTTGGGCTGAAGCCGTTATGTCGCAGATCTGCTCCGACATCGATCCCGAGGGCCTGATCGAATATTCATCGGTGGTTTGCACGGACCGTCCGCTGAACCGTACCTGCCGTTTAGGGCTATTCGGGCTGGACGAGTTGAGCCACATCGAGCGCACCGTGCCCACGCCGGAGGAGGTACTGGACACGCTGCTGGCTGCCCGCCGGGAGCGTACAGGGCGGACGATTAGCCCAAGCCACGTGCCGCCCACACCTTCGCCGCGCTGTGATGGAGGATGCCGTGGCGGCGGGCGAGGGCGGCGTGATCCTTCGAGTAGCCGCCGCCGATCACCCCCAGCACCGGAATGTCACGGCCCAGGCAGTGGTTCAGTACCGCTTCGTCACGCGCCGCCAGGCCGGCGTCGGTGAGTTGCAGGTAGCCCAAGGCGTCGTCCTTGTGTACGTCGACCCCCGCATCGTAGAGCACCAGATCCGGTTGGTAGAGCGCCAGCAGGTAACCCAGGCTGTCGTTGACCACCTTGAGATAATCGGCATCGCCCATGCCGCGTGGCAGGGGAATGTCCCAATCACTCTGCGCCTTGCGTGCCGGGAAGTTCTGCTCGCAATGCAGGGATACGGTCACCGCGTCCGGCTCGTTCTCCAGCAGCCGCGCGGTGCCGTCGCCCTGGTGCACGTCGCAGTCGAAGATCAACACGCGCTGCACGCGTCCGGCTTCGAGCAGGTAGCGGGCGATCACTGCCAGGTCGTTGAAGATGCAGAACCCTGACGGAAAGTCGTAGTGCGCATGGTGCGTACCACCGGCCAGGTGGCAGGCCAGGCCATGCCGCAGGGCCAGTTCGGCGGTCAGCAGCGAGCCGCCCACGGCACGCACGGTGCGCCGGGCCAGGGCATCGCTCCAGGGCAGGCCGAGGCGGCGCTGATCTTCGTAGGAAAGCTCGCCGGCCATGTAGCGGGCGATGTAGTCCGGGCAGTGCACCAGCGCGAGGATCTCCGCCGGACACAGTTCCGGGCGTTGCAGCTCGGCATCCGTGGTCAGGCCGCTGGCGACCAGGTGGTCGCGCAGCAAGCGGAATTTCTCCATGGGGAAGCGATGCCCCGTCGGGAAGGGCGGGCTGTAATCCTCGTGGTAGACCAGCGGTAACGGCATACACTCAATACTCATCCAGGCGACGTTCTATGGTCGCAGCCTAGCGAGGCAATCGCCATGCCCCTGATCGAAACCTCCAGCGAGCGCCTGTTGCTGCGCGCCTGGCGCGACAGTGACCTGCCGGCGCTGGCTGCACTGAATGCCGATGCTGAGGTCATGCGCCATTTTCCCGCCCCGCTGGATAGCGCGCAGAGCGTGCAACTCCTGGCGCGCATGCGGGCGCATTTCGCTGAACACGGCTATGGCTTCTGGGCGCTGCAGCGGCGTGACAGTACGGCGCTGATTGGGGTGGCGGGCCTGGCACAGGTTCGCTTCGCCGCACCTTTCGTACCGGCTGTGGAAATCGGTTGGCGTCTGGCGCGGGCGCACTGGCGGCAGGGGTATGCCCGTGAGGCGGCACGTGCGGCGCTGGCCGTAGCGTTCGAACAGCTTGGGTTGGATGAGGTGGTGAGCTTCACGGTGCCGGCCAATCGTGCGTCGCAGGCAGTGATGCACGCCATCGGCATGCGTCGGGATGTGGCAGGCGACTTCCTGCATCCACAGTTGCCAGCCGGGCATCGACTGCAGGCGCATGTGCTGTACCGCATCCGGCGCAGTGAATGGCTGGCAGAGACTACGCCGCAGATTGCACGTAATTGACACGTCAGATGCCGACAGTTGCCGACAAATTCTTTACCATCGCACACCCTTGCATTCCCATTATCCCTGCACGAGGAGAGACTCCATGACCCAGGTGCTCGATGATCTGGTCGCGCTGCTTAGCCTGGAGCAGATCGAGGAAAACCTGTTCCGTGGCCGCAGTCAGGATCTCGGCTTTCGCCAACTGTTCGGTGGCCAGGTCCTTGGCCAGTGCATCTCTGCGGCCAGCCAGACGGTCGAGGAGGCGCGTCATGTGCATTCCATGCACGGTTATTTCCTGCGCCCCGGTGATGCCAGTTTGCCGGTGGTCTATCAGGTCGAACGCACCCGCGATGGCGGCAGTTTCAGTACCCGCCGTGTGGTAGCAGTGCAGAAAGGCCATCCCATTTTCTTTTGCAGTGCGTCGTTCCAGTACGACGAGGAAGGCTTTCACCACCAGAGCCAGATGCCGGATGTGCCCGGCCCTGAAGACCTGAAGTCGGAAACAGAACTGTCACGCATGGTCGCACCGATGATTCCCGAGCGCCTGCGTGAGCGCGCCATCAGCGAAAAGCCGATCGAGATTCGCCCGGTGACGCTGATCAACCCCTTCGCCCCGCAGCCCTGCGAGCCGGTGAAGTACGTATGGTTCCGCGCGGCAGGCGACCTGCCGGACGACCCGCAACTGCACAAGTACCTGCTGGCGTATGCCAGTGACTTCAACCTGCTGACCACCTCCATGCAACCCCATGGTGTGTCGGTGTTTCAGAAGTTCATGCAGGTGGCCAGCCTCGACCATTCGCTGTGGTTTCACCGCAACTTGCGCATGGACGACTGGCTGCTGTACGCCATGGACAGCCCCTGGGCCGGCAACGCCCGTGGTTTCTCCCGTGCCAGCATCTATAACCGCCAGGGCGAACTGGTGGCCTCGGCCGCCCAGGAAGGCCTGACCCGCGTGCGTGAGGACTGGAAGTGAATACCCTGCGCGAAGCACGTCACTGGGTGTTCGATATGGACGGCACCTTGACCCTGGCCGTGCATGACTTTGTCGCGATCAAGCGTGCCCTCGACATCCCCGAAGCGGACGACATCCTGCATCACCTGGCCGCGCTACCGGCCGATGAGGCCGCGGCCAAACATGCCTGGCTACTGGAGCACGAGCGCGAGCTGGCCGTGGCTTCGCGCCCCGCGCCGGGCGCCCTCGATCTGGTACATAGCCTGCGCGCGCGCGGCTGCCAGTTGGGCATCCTGACGCGCAATGCCCACGCGCTGGCCCTACTGACACTGCAGGCCATCGGCCTGGAGGATTGCTTTGCCATCGACGACATTCTCGGCCGTGACGAAGCGCCGCCCAAGCCGCATCCGGGCGGTTTGCTGCACCTGGCCGAGCGTTGGGCGGTCAAACCGCAGGCGCTGGTGATGGTCGGCGACTACCGTTTCGACCTGGAGTGCGCCCAGGCTGCCGGTGCGCGTGGTGTCCTGGTCAATCTGCCGGACAACCCCTGGCCGGAGCTGACCGATTTGCATGCGCAGGATTGTGCGCAGCTGTTGGCTAGGTTGCGCTGAGCACGGATATCCCGGCTGCGCTTACTGTCCCGGGATTTCATCCAGGTCACTGACGGGTTTGCCGCAACGTTTGTCCGCACAAAAAAACGCCCCCGCAAAAACTGCGGGGGCGGCGCGTTGGATAAATCGTCCTTGAAGCGGGTATCGCGCAATTAATTGTCTGAGGTGTAGCTCTGCGTATTGCTCCAGCCGCCACCCAGCGCCTTGTACAGCTCCACTTCGCTGCTGAGCTGAGCCAGTCGGTCGGTGATCAACTGCTGGCGCACACTGAACAGCTGACGCTGGGCGTCGAGCAGGGTCAGGTAGCTGTCGACACCGGTGCGGTAACGACGCTCGGCCAGTTCGTAGTAGGTTTCTGTGGTCTCCAGCAGGGCGCGCTGGGCGTCCAGTTGCTGGCGATAAGTGGTGCGCGCAGCGAGGCGGTCGGCGACTTCCTGGAAGGCTACCTGGATGGCCTTCTCGTACTCGGCAACGCGTATATCGCTCTGCAGTTCGGCATAGTCGAGGTTGGCGCGCAGACGACCGGCATTGAAGATCGGCAGGCTGATCTGCGGCTGGAACAGCCAGGTACCCGAGCCACTGTCGAACAAGCCGGACAACTGGCTGCTGGCGGTGCCGGCATTGGCGGTCAGGCTGATGCTGGGGAAGAACGCCGCGCGCGCCGCGCCGATGTTGGCGTTGGCGGCCTTGAGCTGGTACTCGGCCTGCAGCAGGTCGGGGCGACGTTGCAGCAGGTCGGCTGGCAGGCCGGCCGGCACCTGTTCCAGCAGGTCGGCATTGAGCTTCAGCCCCTGCGGCAGATCGGCTGGCAAGCCGGTGCCAAGCAGTTGGGTCAGGGCGTTGCGATCCTGAGCGACCAGGCGCTGGTATTGCGCCAGGCTCACACGTGCGCTTTCCACCGAGCTGCGTGCCTGGCTCAAGGACAGGGCATCGGCGACGCCGACATCGAAACTGCGTTGGGTCAGCTGGTAGCTTTCCTCGAAGGTCTTCAGGGTGTCCTGGGTCAGCTGTAGCAGGGCCAGATCGGCTTGCCATTGCAGGTAGGCATTGGCGACGCTGGCGACCAGGCTGATCTGCGTGCTGCGCGCGGCCTGTTCGGTGGCCAGGTACTGCTGCAGGGCCTGCTCGCTGAGGCTGCGGATACGGCCAAAGAAGTCCAGTTCCCAGGCGTTGACGCCAAGCGTTGCACTGTACTGACCGCTGGTACGGGTTTCGCCGGTCTGGCTCAGATCGCCGGGCAGGCGCTGACGGGTGCCGCTGCCGTCTGCAGCCACCTCCGGCAGCAGGTCAGCGCGCTGGATGCGGTACTGCGCACGGTAGGCTTCGACGTTGAGCGCAGCGATGCGCAGGTCGCGGTTGTTTTCCAGTGCTACCTGCACCAGTTGCTGCAGGGCCGGGTCACGGAAGAACTCGCGCCATTGCAGGTCAGCCGCCGCCCGGCTGCCTTCCGTGGCGGCGCTGCCATAGGCCTCGCCTTGTGGCCAGTCGGCAGCCACCGGCGCATCCGGGCGCTGATAGTCAGGGATCAGGCTGCAGCCGCCAAGCAGCGCGGCGGTTACAGCGAGGGACAACAGGGACTGCCTCATTGCAGTGCCTCCTTCTCGTTTTCACGGGTCGGCTCAGGACGCTTCTTCTCGAAAATCGAGCAGACCACGACGTAGAACAGCGGAATCCAGAAGATCGCCAGGATCATCGCGCTGAGCATGCCGCCAATCACCCCGGTACCGATGGCGTGCTTGCTGCCGGCACCGGCACCGCTGGCGATGGCCAGCGGCAGGCAGCCGAGGACGAAGGCCAGCGAGGTCATGATGATCGGCCGCAGGCGCATGCGGCAGGCTTCGATGGCGGCTTCGGCGAGGCTCATGCCCTGTTCGTACTGTGCTTTGGCGAATTCGACGATCAGAATCGCGTTACGCGCCGACAAACCGATGGTGGTGAGCAGGCCAACCTTGAAGAACACGTCGTTGGACAGCCCGCGCAGTTCGGTGAACAGCAACGCACCAATGATCCCCAGCGGCACCACCAGCATCACCGAGAACGGGATCGACCAGCTCTCGTA
>CAZIZA010000145.1:0-9639 GCA_964543555.1 uncultured Pseudomonas sp. | reverse complement strand
CTGGAAAACGGCGATGTGGTCGACAGCACGTTCGACAAACAGCCGGCGACCTTCAGGGTCGGTGATGGCAACCTGCTGCCTGGTTTCGAACAGGCACTGTACGGCTTCAAAGCCGGCGACAAGCGCAGCGTGCAGGTGCAGCCGGAGCAGGGCTTCGGCCGGCCGAACCCGCAGAACGTGCAGATCATGCCGCGCGGCCAGTTCGAGGGCATGGAGCTGTCCGAAGGCCTGCTGGTGATCTTCAATGATGCCGCCAATACCGAGCTGCCAGGCGTGGTGAAGGCGTTCGATGACAAGCAGGTCACCATCGACTTCAACCACCCACTGGCCGGCAAGGTGCTGGATTTCGATGTGGAAATCATCGAGGTCAAGACCCTCTAGATCGCATCGCCGCTTCTGTAGGAGCGGCTTCAGCCGCGAAGCTCTTGTTGCAGCCTGCACTGATCCCGCGCAGGCTGTACCTTCCGGGAGCGACCGATAGCGTCGTTTCGTTCCTCGATCAATACCGAGACAGCCAGCATGCATATCAAACTCGCCAACCCCCGCGGCTTCTGCGCCGGCGTCGACCGCGCCATCGAAATCGTCAACCGCGCTTTGGAAGTCTTCGGTCCACCGATCTACGTGCGCCATGAAGTGGTACACAACAAGTTCGTGGTCGAGGATCTGCGCGCGCGCGGTGCGGTATTCGTCGAAGAGCTGGATCAGGTGCCGGACGATGTCATCGTCATCTTCAGTGCGCACGGCGTCTCCAAGGCCGTGCGCGACGAAGCCGACCGTCGCGGCCTCAAGGTCTTCGACGCCACCTGCCCGCTGGTGACCAAGGTGCATATGGAAGTGGTGCGTTACAGCCGGGAAGGGCGCGAGTGCATCCTCATCGGTCACGAAGGTCACCCGGAAGTCGAAGGCACCATGGGTCAATACGACGCCAGTAATGGCGGCGCCATCTACCTGGTCGAGGATGAGGCCGACGTCGCCGAACTGCAGGTGCGCAACCCCGAGAAACTGGCATTCGTCACCCAGACCACCTTGTCCATGGATGACACCAGCAAAGTGATCGATGCCCTGCGCGCCAAGTTCCCCGCCATTGGCGGCCCGCGCAAGGACGACATCTGCTACGCCACACAAAACCGCCAGGACGCGGTCAAACAGCTAGCCAGCGAGTGCGACGTACTGCTGGTCGTCGGCAGCCCAAACAGCTCCAACTCCAACCGCCTGCGTGAGCTGGCCGAACGCATGGGCACACCTGCCTACCTGATTGACGGCGCTGAAGACCTCAAGAGCGAATGGTTCGAAGGCGTGGGTGGCGTAGGCATTACCGCAGGCGCTTCTGCGCCGGAAGTGCTGGTGCGTGGAGTGGTAGAGCAGTTGCGCGCCTGGGGCGCGGTGGGGGAGACCGAGTTGGATGGACGACCGGAGAACATTACGTTTTCGATGCCGAAGGAGTTGCGGGTTAAGGCCTTATAGAAAAAGGCCTGAGCAAATGCTCGGGCCTTTTTCATTTCGCTGTGTTTAGCTGGGAATCTACTTCCAGCAGTCAGAAAGCGCCGCACTGCCGGTCTTGCTCTTGGCTCCAGCGTGATTCAACCCCAAAGTGCCGCACTCAGTGTCTCGGCTGGCTTGTGCTCCTTGAGGAACAACGGTCATGCTGTACTCCACAGCAGACGAGCTGTTGGCGATAGTCAATTGATAGAGATTACTGGCTGATCGCCCGGCAGGGCGGCCATCCACAGACGTGTAACCTAGCTCCGCCACTGTAGTGGCGTAGCGATTATTTTGCGTTAGAAAACGTTCCTGGCGAGCAGCCGCCTCCTGTAGCAACGCCATGCCTTCGGTACGGTTCGAGCGAGTGACATACTGCTGATAGCTGGGAATCGCGATAGCCGCCAGTATGCCTATGATGATGACGACGATCATCAGCTCGATAAGGGTAAAGCCCGAGCTTCTAGTTTTGTTCATCCGCTTGTTCTCTCAAGAGTTCCTGCACTTCTTCGGGGCTTGGTTGAAGCAATATGGCAAGCGAGTCGATTTTTGCGATGTTGCCTGACTCGGTGCCCGAAAATGCAATGATGGTACCGAGTTGAAGCTGGTAGATGGCTGGGCCAGCGTTAACCAGCAGGCTTTCGGTCACCGAGTTGGGAAGAGTATAAGTGCGGCCATTGACCCTGATTTTGGACTCGGCCAGATTCACATCTCGCACAACACCACTGGCTTCAAATGTTTGAGCCAGTGCGGAGGCCTGGGTAAAAAAACCGAATGCCATGGCAAATATGAAAAGGAGCTTTTTCATCGTTATTCTCCTAGGACTCGCCAGGTTTGGCGGCCTCTCGACGCCGGACCAAAGTCCAGTACTTCCTTCTGTACACCTCCGTCGGTGTTGAAGAATGCTTGAGTCCCGACAACTGCAGGGGAGCCGAAGCCCGGTATGCGAACACTGGATACGACTTGTCCGTCGTAGGAGTCGTCCGCTGTTACATAGTTATTGCCTGTAAGGTCGAGCACATTAAAGTCAGTTGCTCCGCCGGTGCGTCCATCAATCGCCAGGAACCAGCGGTCTATACCTGAACTGCAAGGATCGGAGTTCGGCACTGTCGTGGCGGCGAGTAGCACGTTTCCACGTGAGGTCAGTGGCGTGGTGACAAGTTCTCCTTTCCGTGTGGTGCCTTCCTGCAAGTCTAGGAACCAGCCGTACTTATTGACATTATTACCATTCATCCACTGGATGGGATTTTTGCTGATAGTGCGGATCTCACGACTACGAGATGAGCTGTTATCACTGTCGGTGAACGTTTCGGTAACGGAGGTGCTTATTGTTTGAGCCACCAGGTTGCTGCGTGCGATGTTCGGTGTTGAGTTGGCCGTCTCTCCGGCAGTCTGACGATCCCATATACCGTAAAGCGACATAGCCACGGCCGTGTTGGCCTGAGAGTCAGTAGTTTCAAAGTACTTACCTGTGCCGAAACCAACGATGTAGCCCCTCCCTGACGGATGGCGAACAAGCGCAGGAGCTGCGGTAATCGGTTGCCGAGTCGAACCATCACTAGCGAGCGCGGTGTAAAGCGGGTTACCGCCGAAGGCGACTCGGAAGCTGTTGGCGTTTACATTACCAGTGTTCTGCAGTGGCGATGATCTGCCTGCATCGAACAGATCGAAACGCCAGAGATTTCCAGCCAGGTCCCCGGCATAAACATAATCAGTTACCAAATCACCGTTGATGTCGACTGCCCTTGGCGACGATAGACCATTGATGACGCCGGCAGTACCCACTGTCATTTTCCGGGTTACCGTACCGTCGACTGCGTCAAGAATGAACAGGGCGGCACGGTCGTTGGTGCTGTTATAGCCGTTGGCTAGGATCACCCCCCATCTACCGTTATGCAATTTGGTGATGATCGGCTCTGGGAAGGTAAAGCCCAGGTCCGCATCGTTGGTGGAGCTGAATTCCCAGAGCAGCGAGATGTCGTTGGGGTCGGTGATGTCCAGAGCAAAAGCCGAACGGCCACCGCCACGTAATGTGCCTACAAGAATCGTCCGCCATCTAGATCCGTCGAATACGTCCCCTACTACTGGCGTGCCATCTACGTAGAACTGATGGGTGTAACCTCTGTCCGTGAGCAGGTTGAGTTTTTCAATCACCGCAGTCGGTACGTAAGCAAACTCCTCGCGACCTGAGTCATTGAAAGCATGCAGCATGCCATCGTTTGCTCCAACGTAGATCCGCTTGGCTCGAGCCGAATTGTCGCTAGCGAATACACTATAGGACTGTGCGCCGGAACTGCCAGCCGCCTGATCCATCAGGTTTGGTACCCGATCCGGGGCTCCCACCGCTACAGGACTTGAGTGAATGATGTCTCCCAGTAGGTGGTCTCGTTGACGAAAGGTGGTCGTCTCCAGGCTGCGATCGCCGCGAATATAGTTCACGCGAGCCTCACCTCGGGTGTCTGGCGTACCACTTCCTGTTCGGTTGAGCGCAGTTTGCTGCGCTGTAGAGAGGTTACGCCACAGAAACGGTTGCAGGGTGCCGTTCTGGTTGAAACTAACGTTGCGCCCTGCGGCCGAGACGTTGTTCAGAGAGTCACGGGCGTTCCAATCGAAAGTAAGCAGGCCATTGCTATCCACGTCATACTTAATCAACTCGCCACTCCAGTTATCGCTGGAGAAGCGCGCGTAGTAGGCCTCATTGTCGAATGTTGCTACTGCTGACTCTAGGGAGGCTGCAGAGGCTGAGGTATCGCGGGCCGCAATCCGGTTGAGGATGGTTTGGAAGGCCGTCACCATGTCTTCGGGGGAGTCGACGCTGAAGAACTCACCCCGCGAGTTGAGTGCGGCATGCCAAAGCTCATAAACGTTCTGCGTTTGGTTACTTGCTGGCTGAGGCCATTCCACTAGACCGTCACGCAGGCGGTTGTAGTCGCCGTCGAATGTGCCGCCTCCCCATGCAGGGTTAGTTAGGGTGCGTGTCAGACCTAGACCTAGTGTATAGGTCACCATATGCTGCCAGGTAGCTGGATTGTTGCGTGGATCCCAGTATTGAGTTGCGGTATTAGCGTTGGAGAATGGGATGAAGGGCTTTACACCATTCGTCAGATTCGGATTTGCATCCTCAGCCCAGAATTTGAAGGCCAGGTCGGCAAGCGTATCGCCGTAGTTACGATTAGCGCCATCACGGAATGGTGCCTGTGGCGTATAGACGGTGCCGTCAGGAAGCGTCCGCCTTGTTCCGTCGGCATTACCTGTGTTGGTATTGGTGCTCTCATTCCAGACACCGTCCGTCATTAGGATGTGGTAGGAAGAGCGGCACGAGTACTGGGGCGAATTAGTGGTACCGGGTTCGTACGCCCAGGGGCTGTTGACCCCAGTGGTGGACAGGAAGTTACCTGCGCGCTGAGTCGCTGCACGAAGCGGCGTACCTCCACCTGCTGGTAGGTCGCCAAGCCAGGAGAAGAAACTTTCCCTGTGTTGGTTGGCGAAATTGCGCAGATAGTTTGGGTAGCTGCTGTTTCGAGTTGCGCCGCTGCAGTTGCCGGAACCAATATTCGTACAAGAGTTAAGCATTTGCCAGGCAACCCGAACATTGTCGGGTAGCGATGTGAAGGCTAAGTTGGCTGCAGATGCAGTCGCAAGTGTACGGGTTCTATAGAAAGAATACCAATTAGAGAAGTTTTCACGTTCAGCATCACTGACCCAGACCAGCCTGTAGCAGTTGTCGCTATCAATTGAACCGTTACAATTCCTAAGCGTGTTGTCGCGTAAATAGTAATAAGCCGCCGATGCTCTATTGGTAGGATTAAAGTCGGACGAAGGATGAGATGCCTGGCTCTGAGAGCTGCTGTTCGGTGTGTGGTTTGTCGTAACAAAATAGCTGTTTGAGAGATTGATGGTGCCGAGTTCAGGCTTGAAACCATTAATGTAGGCAGCGGTAAAACTGGTCGTATATTCCGTGGTAGAAATCAGTCCGGTACGGCTATTGAATGTTACCTGCTTAGGGCGTGCATAGGTTGTGTTGGGGTTGTAGTACATCGGGTTGAAATCCGATGATCTGTACCTGCGAGTTGTCGAGGTTCCTGAAATACTGTCGGGAGCATAAGCAGAGTTCATCGAGCCAGAGTCGTCCAATGTTACCAATAGGTTTGGCGCTACACCCTCGGTCAGAAATAATGGTTCTTGGCTAATGGTCAGTCCAGCGGCATGGGTTTGTTGGGCTGCTACCAGCATGGCGATCGTCAGAGCACTACTAAGCGCTACCTTGGCTGTAAATTGTGTGGTCTTCATGATTGACTCCGACTCAGTAGCGCTGAACGGTAACGGATTGAAGGGTCGTCATGGTGCGAGTGGAACGGCCCTGTGACGAGGCATTGACTTCGTAGTAATAAGGACCGACACCACGGCTGCGAAGATTTGGATCTGTCACTTCAACTCGTCCGCTTGAATCCAACAAATCAAAACCCAGAAATGCTGTCTGCCAGCGAGGCTCGCTGGCGACATCAAGCTCGGTCGTATCATCTGTTGAGCCCTTATAGGGAATGGCGTTGGAGTTGTTTTGCCACCATGACCAGTCCAGATAAGGCAGGCTAGTCGAAGGCGTTTCACGGACGCAGAGTTCGGTTTGGCCTGCGCAGTTGGCCGATGTTTGCGCTGGACCAATACTGGCCGCGAGACGAGTTTCACCTTCGCGAAGTGCTGACTCAGCCCCATTGAACGCTGCCTGCTGATCACGCAGATTGCCGACTATCCGTTCTTCTAGCGTGACCTCACGCATGCTGGAAATGGCCAGCACGGTGATGATCAACAGCAGGATCAGGCTGATCAATAGGGTGGCACCGCGCTGTGTATAGGGGGCAGCGATCATGGCGCGACGTTCCTTATAGTCGTTGTACCTTGAACGGAGCGATACAGCCTGCTGTCCGAAGGTGTGGTAGCTGTGGTGCTGGAAAGTGGGAAGTGATAGTTGTCAGTATTAAGTGCCACGTTAGTAGAAGTGCTCTCCAGCAATGTTGCGTAGCGAACAGCGATTACATCGGCCAAGTTCGGAACATCATCGTATGCGAGATAGGCATCTGCTACCCGGTCGGCTCCTTGGGAGTCGACACCATACTCGAACTGAATTTGGCTTACGCTTTCCAGTAGTGTCACTGCAGCGCTAAACGCTCCTGTTCCTGATCTGACAGCGCATTGGAGCTGTCCGGTTGTAGTTCTTTCGATTTTTACAGTGACCGGGTTGTCGCTGGTAATAGTATTGCCTTGGCAATCGCGTTCCGCGTTGGTCGCGCGTTGATAACGAATACACACGCCCTGGCCATTGGTCGTTGGACGAATGACTTGTCCGGCAGCGAAAGCCATGCACCCATTGGCTGCTCCCGCTGTGGGGAAGATGAAGTCTCGGCCATCTTGCGGAGTACGCCGATATCCGGCCTTATAGAGTTGCTGCTCCAGCAGCAGCAGTGAGAAACGGCCACCTTCCTGGTTGGCTGACTGATTTTGTTGATAGATATAGTTGCGTTTGTTGTCGATAAAAACTTGCGTAATGCCAAGGATCAGGAAGCTACTGATCGCCATGGCGATCAGTAGCTCGATCATGGACAAGCCTCTCTGGCGAAATGGTGTCGGGCGCTGCATGGTCACCTCAGGGCTCAAAACTGATTTGGTAGAACTCGCGGCGATTTCCTGCATCAACCGAGTTTTCATTAGCGCAAGGTGTATTTGCTGGGCAATCGGTGTTTCGGCTCAGCCAGCCTACTCGAATTTTTATGGCTGACCCTTGGTTGTCACAGGCTTCGCTCTCTGGTGTCCTATCTCGGCAGATGATAAAGGTGGCCAACGTGGCGTCGTCAATCGGCAGGCTATTGCGTACTTGTTGTTCCCACAGAAATAGGTGATCTGTCGCCATTTGTTCTGCTGTGCAACCCGCGGTTGTCCTGCAACTGGTTTCGCCTGCGGTCGGGAATGTGGCGGAGGATGCTTTGTAGTAGTTGGATGTGCTGCGTAGCTCTCCGCTAGGCGCAATCACGGCATTTCTATTGCCACGGATGAGCTCAATCAGGTCGTTTGTCAGCATGGCTGCGGTATTGCGCTGACTAGAGTCCTGAGTGTATTGGATGGTCTTGCCTTGCATAGCGACGAGCCCGAGTACGCCGATACTAATGATTACGATTGCTACCAGCACCTCTACCATGCTGAAGCCTTTTCCTGATGTCTTCACTGGCATGTGCTCCTTACGGCGAACAGGTAGTCGGGGCTGCTGTAGGAGCAGTAATGCGGCCACTGGGCTGAATCTCGATGACTCTCGCTGAGGACAGGTTGCCATCTTCACAGATGACGATCTGCTGTGCTGTAGTCCTGGCTAAGGTGCCGTTAGGTCGGAACGAAATCCATGTGGCTGTGTCGCTGGTCGAGTTGGCAGTAAGCTTGGGTTGCCCCGAACCATTCTGATTACGCAGCTCTGTATCAATAGATGCGTCGTAGGTCCGGTTGGCTGTCGCATTTCCTGCTATGAAAATACGGATGCCTTGATCCCAGCGATTGTCCTCTCCTGACGTGTTTTCGATGATGATCAGGCGGTTACGAACCACTGCTTCGCTCCTGGCATATTGCAGTTGACTGATAAGTTCATCAGTCGCGCTTTGGACTCGATTACTGGCAATCAGCTGTTGAAAATTTGGCATCGCTATTGCCGCGAATATTCCAATTAAAATCAGGACGATCAGAAGCTCAATCAGCGAAAAGCCCTGCACTAACAACCTATTGGTTGGACCGCAGCTTGGATACGAGAGAGCGTTGGGCATACCGGGTTGCACTTTGTGGGAGAGTGTCTACCTAGTTTGCCAATCGTCCCTCCCTGTGTCTTCACCAAGCGGGATGACCGGCTTAACCGCCGGTATGATCGGTCATACAGCAGCTCGTCTCTGTCTTTGTATTGGCCAAGCGCACGCGACCTTGACGATTGATGACTAATTTCCAGGCAGGCGCCTTTTCTCTGCATAGTGCAAAGCTGCCGTTGCTTCTGGGGGAAGTACCGTTCGGCTGGTACTGAACGTCTTGACTAAAGCCATTCCAGCACACCTTGTTGGCATGGTGTGGCTGGTAACGCTGGTGTACGCGGTTGTCATGGGGCGTGACGATGAGCCAATTCTTGCCCCACTTCCCGTCGCATGTTTGCCCATCACTGGATCCACAAAGAATGTGCGGTCGTTGAGTCGTAACCGAAAGTGTTCGAGCTTGCGTTAGATAGGCCAGCAGAGCATCGCGCGACGCATGGTCCTGATGAGTTCGAAGCAGGAGTCCCAATGTTGTAGTTGCGATGCTGAGAATGATGCTGACTAGGCAGGTGATCGTTATAAGTTCTACAAGGCTGAAAGCCTTCTGTTGGCGTCTTTTCATAGTGCGATTCCTTTTGCACATGTGATATGAGGTCTTCCTGGCCCCCTTTGGGGTTTAGAACAATGGTGGCTTTTGTCAAATGGTTGTTGGAAAGAGGGGTAGCAGTGGCAATCGAATTAGTCGTTGCGGGAGGCGGGGCAATAGGCATGCTCTCAGCGTTGTGGCTTGCGCGAGGTGGTATGGCCGTATGTCTACTTGAGGAGGGAGCTTTAGGCCGCGAATCCTCCTGGGCCGGTGGCGGTATCGTTTCTCCGCTCTATCCCTGGCGTTACAGCGCGGCGGTGACGGCGTTGGCGCATTGGTCGCAGGATTTCTATCCGGGCTTCGGTCAGCGTTTGTTGGAAGACACCGGCGTTGATCCCGAGGTGCATGTCACGGGGCTGTACTGGCTTGATCTGGATGACGAGGCTGAGGCGCTGGCCTGGGCTGCGCGCGAGGGGCGTGCGCTATTACCAGTGGATATTGCTGAGGCTTATCAGCAGGTGCCTGTTCTGGGTGGTGGTTTCAAGCGCGCCATTCATATGCCGGGCGTGGCCAATGTGCGTAACCCCCGATTGGTCAAAGCGCTGAGGGCGGCTTTAGCAGCGATGCCGAACGTTGAGCTACGTGAGCATTGCCCGGTCGCTGGTTTTATTCAGGAGGGTGGGCGGATATGCGGTGTGACCACGGCTGCTGGTGAGATTCGTGCCGAGCGCGTGGTCCTGGCTGCCGGCGCCTGGAGTGGTGAGTTGCTGAAGACGCTTGGGCTGGAGTTGCCGGTCGAGC
>CAZIZA010000144.1:0-9722 GCA_964543555.1 uncultured Pseudomonas sp. | reverse complement strand
TTGAGCATGTGGGGGGCAAGAACGCATCCCTCGGCGAGATGATCAGCAACCTGGCCGGCGCCGGTGTCTCGGTTCCCGGCGGTTTCGCCACTACGGCTCAGGCTTATCGCGACTTTCTCGAGCAAAGCGGCCTGAATGCGCAGATCCACGCAGCGCTCGACGCACTCGATGTCGATGATGTCAACGCCCTGGCCAAGACCGGTGCGCAGATTCGCCAATGGGTGATGGACGCCGAGTTCCCGGCTGAGCTGGACAAGCAGATTCGCGAAGCCTTCGCCACCATGAGCGCAGGTAACGACAACATGGCCGTGGCCGTGCGCTCCTCCGCTACCGCCGAAGACCTGCCGGACGCTTCCTTTGCCGGTCAGCAGGAAACCTTCCTCAATATCCGCGGCGTGGACAACGTGATCCGTGCGGCCAAAGAAGTCTTCGCTTCCCTGTTCAACGATCGTGCCATCGCCTACCGCGTGCACCAGGGCTTTGACCACAAGCTGGTCGCCCTGTCTGCTGGCGTGCAGCGCATGGTGCGTTCGGAAACCGGTACCGCCGGTGTGATGTTCACCCTGGACACCGAGTCCGGCTTCCGTGACGTGGTGTTCATCACTGGCGCCTATGGCCTGGGTGAAACCGTCGTGCAGGGCGCAGTGAACCCCGACGAATTCTACGTGCACAAGCCAACCCTGGAAGCGGGTCGTCCGGCGATCCTGCGCCGCAACCTGGGCAGCAAGGCGATCAAGATGATCTACGGCGACGAAGCCAAGGCTGGTCGCTCGGTCAAGACCGTCGAAGTCGACCGCGCCGAGCGCGCGCGCTTCTGTATTACCGATGCCGAGGTCAGCGAGCTGGCCAAACAGGCACTGATCATCGAGAAACACTACGGCCGCCCGATGGACATCGAGTGGGCCAAGGACGGTGACGACGGCAAGCTGTACATCGTGCAGGCCCGCCCGGAAACCGTGAAGAGCCGCGCCAGCGCCACCGTGATGGAGCGCTACCTGCTGAAAGAGAAGGGCACCGTGCTGGTGGAAGGCCGCGCCATTGGTCAGCGCATCGGCGCCGGCAAGGTACGCGTGATCCACGACGTGTCCGAGATGGACAAGGTGCAGCCGGGCGACGTACTGGTTTCCGACATGACCGACCCGGACTGGGAACCGGTGATGAAGCGCGCCAGCGCCATCGTCACCAACCGCGGCGGTCGTACCTGCCACGCGGCGATCATCGCCCGTGAGCTGGGCATCCCGGCGGTGGTCGGTTGCGGCAATGCCACCAGCGTGCTGAAGGACGGCCAGGGTGTCACCGTCTCCTGCGCCGAAGGCGATACCGGCTTTATCTTCGAAGGTGAGCTGGGCTTCGACATTCGCAAGAACTCGGTCGATGCCATGCCGGATCTGCCGTTCAAGATCATGATGAACGTCGGTAACCCGGATCGCGCCTTCGACTTCGCTCAACTGCCGAACGAAGGCGTGGGCCTGGCCCGCCTGGAATTCATCATCAACCGCATGATCGGCGTACACCCGAAGGCGCTGCTGAATTTCGCCGGCCTGCCGCCGGAGATCAAGGACAGCGTCGAGAAGCGCATCGCCGGCTACGGTGATCCGGTGGACTTCTACGTCGAGAAGCTGGTCGAGGGTATCAGCACCCTGGCTGCAGCCTTCTGGCCGAAGAAGGTCATCGTGCGCCTGTCGGACTTCAAGTCCAACGAATACGCCAACCTGATCGGCGGCAAGCTGTATGAGCCGGAAGAAGAGAACCCGATGCTGGGCTTCCGGGGGGCGTCGCGCTACATCAGCGAATCCTTCCGCGACTGCTTCGAGCTGGAATGCCGCGCGTTGAAGAAAGTACGCAACGAGATGGGCCTGACCAACGTCGAGATCATGGTGCCGTTCGTGCGTACTCTGGGCGAGGCCTCGCAAGTGGTTGAATTACTGGCCAGCAATGGCCTGGTGCGTGGTCAGGATGGCCTGAAGGTCATCATGATGTGTGAGCTGCCGTCCAACGCGCTGCTGGCAGATGAATTCCTCGAGTTCTTCGATGGCTTTTCCATTGGCTCCAACGACCTGACCCAGCTGACCCTGGGCCTGGACCGTGACTCCGGCATCGTCGCCCATCTGTTCGATGAGCGTAACCCTGCGGTGAAGAAGCTGCTGGCCAATGCCATCGCCGCCTGCAACAAGGCCGGCAAGTACATCGGCATCTGCGGCCAGGGCCCGTCGGACCATCCGGATCTGGCCAAGTGGCTGATGGAGCAGGGCATCGAGAGCGTGTCGCTGAACCCTGATTCTGTCCTCGATACCTGGTTCTTCCTGGCCGAGGCGCAGCCTGCCTGAAAACAGTAGCTGAAGTGTAAAAGGGCGGGTTGATCCCGCCTTTTTTCTGGGTGATCACCCGAAACCGTCGCCAGCGATTTGCAGGTCGCTCCGACGGTTTTTTATGGGTTTCGTTCTTCTTTGTGGCACAGCGCCAGTGCGGTTTTTCGATCCATGCAAAGCAGTAGTGAGCTTTTCCCCGTTTCCCTGATGAGTGCCGAATTGCGCGGTGATCTCAGTGAGGACGTTTACCTTCTCAAGCCCAACAACAGCCCGGATTTCAGCGTAGGACTGGCCTTGACTCGCCTTGGTCGGGCTGGGGAGGAAGCACGCGGCGTACCTGTGGTGTTAGTGCATGGCAGTTTTTCCAATCGGCGCTTCTGGTATTCGCCCAAGGGCATCGGTCTGGGGCCGTATCTGGCGCGTTGCGGATTCGATGTATGGATCGCCGAGATGCGCGGTCATGGCCTGTCTCCGCGCAACGAAAGCTATCGCGATAATTCCGTGGCGCAGTACGTGCGTTACGACCTGCCGGCGATTGCCGATTTCATTTTCGAGCAAACGGGCCAGGCTGCGCATTGGTTCGGGCATTCGCTTGGAGGGGTGATTCTGGCTGCGGCTTTGGGAGGTGAGCATCTTCAGGCGTCGCGCGTGCATTCTGCGGCGTTTTTCGGTAGCCAGGTCAGCCGTGTCTACTGGCCACTGAAAGTGCCGCCAGTGGAATGGATGGGGCGCTTATTACTGCGCGCGTTTCCCTATCTGTCCGGGCGGCGCCTGAAACGCGGTCCGGAAGACGAACCCATCGGCGTGGCACTGGAAACCTTGCGTTGGCTCAGGCTCTTCGGGCGCTTCGGCACAACCGATAAGGATTGGTGGGCAGGTCTTGCGCAGGTGCATGTACCACTTCTCGCCGTTGGAGCTGCAGCCGATCGCCAGGATCCTCCCTGGGCATGCCGCAAGCTCCTGCAGCAATGCAGCGCAGCGCCGTCGCAGTTCTTGCTGCTCGGTAAGGACAATGGCTTCTCCAGCGACTTCGGGCATATTGAAATGCTGGTCAGCAAGGACGCCCAGCGTGAAGTGTGGCCATTGCTCGAGTATTGGCTGCAGCACCTGCAATTGCCTGCCGGTTTTGCTGAGCTGGCCCCTGCTGAAGGCGTTTGAGTAAGGTGCGAGCGTTTCTTCATCAGGGGCTTGACGGTAAGATGTGACGCTCGGTGTTTGATCGGTCATTTCCAGATCTGCCGCTGTTGAGTCGTTCACTTTGCTGGGTAGCCCGAGCTGCCTGCTGATCCATTGCCGAAAAGGAGTACTGTCATGCACTACATCACCCCCGATCTGTGCGATGCCTACCCGGAGCTGGTGCAGGTCGTCGAGCCTATGTTCGCCAATTATGGTGGCCGCGATTCCTTCGGCGGCCAGATCGTCACCATCAAGTGCCATGAGGACAACTCGTTGGTCAAGGAGCAGGTCGACCAGCCAGGGCAGGGCAAGGTGCTGGTGGTCGACGGTGGCGGCTCTCTGCGTCGTGCGTTGCTCGGCGACATGTTGGCCGAGAAGGCGGCCAGGAACGGCTGGGAGGGCATCGTGGTGTACGGTTGCATTCGTGACGTTGACGTGATCGCGCAGACCGATCTCGGCGTGCAGGCACTGGCCAGCCACCCGATGAAGACTGACAAGCGTGGCATTGGTGATCTGAATGTCCCGGTCACCTTTGGTGGCGTGACCTTCAAACCGGGTGACTATCTCTACGCCGACAACAACGGCGTCATCGTATCCCCTCAAGCTCTGACAATGCCGGAATAAGCGGATGCAGGATCAGGATTCAGCGTTGCTGCATGCCTTTGTCCTCGATGGTCGTGGTGGTGCGCGCAGCATCAGTCGCGACCAGTTGGACCGTTTGCAGTTGAGCGAGCACGAAAGTCTGTGGCTGCACTGGGATCGCAGCCAGGCCCAGGCACAGCAGTGGTTGCGTCAGCACAGTGGTCTGGATGAGTTCAGCTGTGATCTGTTGCTGGAAGAGAACACCCGGCCGCGCGTGTTGCCCTTGCCGCGAGATGAACTGCTGCTGTTCCTGCGCGGCATCAATCGCAACCCAGGTGCTGAACCTGAGGACATGGTATCGGTGCGCATCTTTGCCGATGCCCGTCGGGTGATTTCCCTGCGATTGCGTCCGCTGCTCGCGACCGACGCGCTGATTGCCGATCTGCTGGCGGGCAAGGGGCCGCGCACCTCCTCCGAGTTGTTGCTGGAGTTGGCGCGTCACTTGACCAACCGCGTCGATGACCTGATCGCCGAGTTGAGCGACCAGCTCGATGCCGAAGAGGATCGCCTGGACGCTGACGAACGCTACCGTCCAGATCATAGCCTGATGCTGCAACTGCGTCGTCGCGCTGCCGGTCTGCGCCGCTTCCTGGCGCCGCAGCGAGACCTGTATGCGCAGATGACGCGCAGTCGCCAGCCCTGGTTCGTCGATGATGACGACGACTACTGGAACGAACTGCACAACAGGCTGACGCGCTATCTTGAAGAGCTGGAACTGCTGCGTGAGCGTGTCAGTCTGGTTCTTGAGGCCGAAGGGCAGCGCATGAACGAGCGCATGAATCGCATCATGTATCGCTTCACGGTGATAACCGGGATGTTCCTGCCGCTGACCTTCCTGACAGGTTTGCTGGGGATTAACGTCGGCGGAATTCCGGGTGCCGAAAGCCCGGTTGGTTTCTTTATCGCCTGCGGTCTGATGGGGCTTTTGGCATTCGTGCAACTGCTGCTTTTTCGTCGCTGGCGCTGGTTGTGATGTGTGACTCATTCGCCGCCTGCTGCGTCTAGCCGTGACATCCCGTGAGGTGCGCATGCACGATCCATTCGAAGAATCTTTACGCGATTTGCTCAAGGCCGCGCCGTCCAGTCATGACGACGACGCCTGCCTGCACCGGGTTCTAAAGACCGCCAATCGCCAGGTCGGTGCTGGTGATCTGTTCAGCCTGGTTGGCCATTGGGCCCAGGCTCTAATGATCGCCCTGAATAACGGTTCGCCGCATGTGACGCCGGTATCACGCCGTACCCAATCCTCTGCTTCTGCTGACAAGGCCGACTGAAATGGAACTCGACCCCTGGACTCAAAGCCTGATCTCCGCGATGACCGCACTGTGGAGCAAAGTGGCTGGCTTCATCCCTAACCTGTTCGTCGCTCTGGTGCTGGTGCTGCTGGGCTTCGTCGTGGCCAAGTTGCTCGATACGTTGCTGTCCAAGCTACTCGGCAAGGTCGGTCTGGATCGCCTGATGACCGGCACCGGCCTGACCAAGCTGCTGGCGCGCGTCGGTATTCACGCTTCGGTCTCGACGCTGATCGGCAAGATCGTCTACTGGTTCGTGCTGCTGATCTTCCTGGTGTCTGCCGCAGAATCGCTCGGCCTGCAGCGTGTTTCCGCTACGCTCGACGTACTGGCGTTGTATCTGCCCAAGGTCTTCGGTGCAGCATTGGTTCTGTTGGCTGGCGTGCTCCTGGCGCAACTGGTCAGCAGCCTGGTGCGCGGTGCTGCCGAAGGCGTTGGTCTGGAGTATGCCAACGGCCTGGGGCGTGTCGCACAGGGTCTGGTGATCATCATCAGCATCTCGGTGGCTATCGGTCAGCTTGAAATCAAGACCGACCTGCTCAATAACGTCATCGCCATCGTGCTGATTTCCGTTGGCTTGGCTGTGGCGCTGGCGCTTGGCCTGGGCAGTCGTGATATCGCCAGTCAGATCCTGGCCGGCATCTATGTGCGCGAGTTGTATCAGGTGGGGCAACAAGTTCAGGTTGGTGAGGTCGAAGGTCAGATCGAAGAGATCGGCACAGTGAAAACCACCCTGTTGACCGATACCGGTGAGCTGGTATCGGTGGCCAATCGCGTGATGCTCGAGCAACGCGTGAACAGTCGCTGACGCCAATCTGTTATTTTATGCAGCTGCCCGGCAGGCGTGACCTGTCGGGCACTTTTCGTCCTGACTGTCGGCCCGACTCGTTTTGAACAAAGCTCAAGCCCTGCCAACGCGCTACGACCCCCGCGAGCTCACCGATGAGGAGCTGGTGACGCGTGCCCATGACGAGCTGTTTCATATCACCCGTGCTTATGAAGAGCTGATGCGGCGCTACCAGCGGACATTATTCAACGTTTGCGCACGCTATTTAGGGAACGAAAGGGATGCTGACGATGTCTGTCAGGAGGTCATGCTGAAGGTTCTCTATGGACTCAAGAACTTTGAGGGTAAGTCCAAGTTCAAGACTTGGCTCTACAGCATTACCTATAACGAATGCATCACCCAATATCGCAAAGAGCGGCGCAAACGACGGTTGATTGACGCCTTAAGTTTGGACCCGCTCGAAGAAGCTTCCGACGAAAAAACACCCAAAGTCGAGGAGCGTGGTGGTCTGGATCGCTGGTTGGTTCACGTCAACCCGATTGACCGCGAAATTCTGGTGCTACGTTTTGTCGCAGAGCTCGAGTTCCAAGAGATTGCCGACATCATGCACATGGGCTTGAGCGCAACAAAAATGCGCTACAAGCGCGCTTTGGACCGGTTGCGGGACAAATTTTCGGAAACTTCTGAAACTTAGTTCAGCTCCTGGACCACTAAGGGAATGGCGAAACCTGATAAAATCGCCGCCAAGTTGCCGACTGAAGTTCACGGCAACTTATTAACCACCAAGATGGGGATTTAACGGATGAAAGTAAAAAACACCTTGGGCGTAGTCATTGGCTCTCTCGTTGCCGCTACTTCCTTCGGCGCGCTGGCGCAAGGTCAAGGCGCTGTCGAGGTGGAAGGCTTCGTCAATCGCTATTTCACCGACTCGCAGCGTGATTTCGCACACGACGAAGGCAACCTGTTCGGCGGCAGCATCGGCTACTACCTGACCGATGATGTCGAGCTGGCACTGTCCTACGGTGAGTACCATGACCTCCGTGGCGAAGGCACTCGCGGTAGCAAGAACATCAAGGGCAACCTGACCGACCTGAAGGCCATCTACCACTTCGGTCAGCCGGGTGTTGGTCTGCGTCCGTACGTCTCTGCCGGTTTCGGCCACCAGAGCATTGGCGACGCCAACGGCGGTGGTCGTAACAACTCCACCCTGGCCATTGCCGGTGCTGGTGCCAAGTACTACTTCACCGAGAACTTCTACGCCCGTACTGGCGTCGAGGCGCTGTACAACATCGATCAGGGCGACACCGAGTGGCAAGCTGGCGTCGGTGTGGGTCTGAACTTCGGTGGCGGCAGCAAGCCGGCTCCGGCTCCGGCTCCTGTCGCTGCTGCTCCAGAGCCGATGCCTGAGCCTGCTCCGGAGCCGGCCCTGGAAACCGTTCGCGTTGAGCTGGACGTCAAGTTCGACTTCAACAAGGATAATGTGAAAGAAGAAAGCTACGGTGACATCAAGAACCTGGCTGACTTCATGAACCAGTATCCGCAGACCACCACCACCGTTGAAGGTCACACCGACTCCGTTGGTTCTGACGCTTACAACCAGAAGCTGTCCGAGCGTCGCGCCAATGCTGTGCGTAACGTCCTGGTCAACCAGTACGGTGTAGACGCAAGCCGCGTCAACACTGCTGGCTACGGTGAAACCCGTCCGGTAGCTGACAACGCCACCGACGCTGGTCGTGCCATCAACCGTCGTGTTGAAGCTGAAGTAGAAGCCCAAGTTAAGCAGTAATGCTTCTGGTGCTTTAAGAAAAACCCGGCCTCGGCCGGGTTTTTTCTTTTCTGGAATAAAAAAGCCCGCCGAGGGGGCGACGGGCAAACAACGGCCTCGCAGGTGCGTGAAGCATTCACGCATGCAGGAGCTGGGGCATGCTGATCTGGGTGCTGGCGCGGGCGACTTCGCCGATCACTAGAATGGCCGGGCTTTTCAGAGCGAAGGCCATCGCGTCGTCCTGCATCGTTGCGAGGTGGCTGCGGCATTCGCGTTGCTCGGGCAGCGAGGCGTTCTCGATCATCGCTACCGGCATCTCGCCGCTCATACCGCCAGCGAGCAGGCCGTCACGAATGTCCGCCAACTTGGCCACGCCCATATAGACCACCAATGTCGTGCCGCTTTGGGCCAGGGCTGTCCAGTTCAATGAGCTGTCATCCTGAGTATGGGCAGTGACCAAGGTTACGCCGCGGGCCACACCGCGCAAGGTCAGAGGAATACCGCAGCTGGTGGCGCCAGCCAGCCCAGCGGTAATGCCGTTGACCATTTCCACATCGATGCCGTGTTCGCCGAGCCAGTCGGCTTCCTCGCTGCCGCGACCAAAGATGCACGGATCGCCGCCTTTCAGGCGCACCACGCATTTGCCCTGGCGTGCATAGCGCAGCATCAAACGATGGATAAATACCTGCGGGGTGGAGCGACAGCCGCCGCGCTTGCCTACCGAAACGATGCGTGCTCTGGGGCAGTGTTCGAGCACAGCCGGGTTGACCAGATCGTCGATCATCACTATCTCGGCCTGGTTCAGCGCCTTGACTGCCTTGAGCGTCAGCAGCTCGGGATCACCGGGGCCGGCGCCTACCAGCCAGACTTTTGCATTCATGTTTACCACCTCTCGTTGGGTGTCGCGGGGCCGCCTAGGTCGTGCGCACCGACTTTTTGCAGCGGTGCGCGCAGCGCACCCTACGCGTGTGTCGCCACTGACTGCTGGGCCAGCAGGCGTTTGATTTCAGGTACACAGGAGCCACAACTGGTGCCGCATTTGAGCGTCTGCTTTAACCCATCCAGGTCCAGGCCGCGCTCTATGCCGACACGCACCGCGCCTTCGCTGACGTTCAGGCAGTTGCACAGAATCTTGCCGCCCAGGGTGGCGCTGGAATTGCCCGGCGGCGCGGAGACCGGCGCCAGCAGCCAGCGACGCAGGTCGGCATTGGCCTGGCCGTCCAGCCACAGGCTTCTGAGCCATTCACTGGCGGCGGTTTCCCCGGCCAGACGGATACTGACGATGCGGCCGTCCTCGATGCGCACACGTTTGCCCACCGCGCGGCGCGGGTCGTCGTAGGCCAGCACCGGACCTTCATT
The DNA here is from genome assembly GCA_964543555.1 of uncultured Pseudomonas sp. GTDB lineage: Bacteria > Pseudomonadota > Gammaproteobacteria > Pseudomonadales > Pseudomonadaceae > Aquipseudomonas. The sequence continues at coordinate 392 of CAZIZA010000144.1, read as the reverse complement.
CAGGCGCAGCAGGCGGTCGATCTGCGTCAGCAGCTGTGGCTGCGGTGCAACGGCGCTGGCGGCGCGGATCAGCAGAGCGGGGCGCTCGCGACCGGTGGGGGTGAGACTGGCGTAGGCGAAGTCTTCGAACAGCGGGCGCAGGGCCTCGAAGCGGCTCTGCACTTCACCCTCGACCAGAGCGAACAGCTGCCAGGGCAGTTCCACCTTGCCCACCTCGACGCCGGCATGCTTGAGCTCCGGCTGTTTGGATAGCGGATCGAACGCTGGCTGGGTCAGCACGTTGGTGCCGAGTCCCTTGAGGAAGCGATCGCCCCAGTGCATCGGCAGCCAGGCCTGGCCGGGACGCACCGACTCGTCGGCCTGCACCGGCAGGATCAGGCTGCCACGGCGGC
>CAZIZA010000143.1:0-9743 GCA_964543555.1 uncultured Pseudomonas sp. | reverse complement strand
ACGTACTCGCGCACCTTGCCTTCGCCCTCGAACACCAGGGTGCTGGTCACCACGTTATCGAGGAAGGCACGGTCGTGGCTGACCATCAGCACGGTGCCGGGGAAGTTGAGCAGCACTTCTTCGAGGAGTTCCAGGGTTTCTACGTCCAGGTCGTTGGTCGGTTCGTCCAGCACCAGAAGGTTGGCCGGCTTGCTGAACAACTTGGCGAGCAACAGTCGTGCCCGTTCGCCACCTGATAGTGCTTTTACAGGGGTACGAGCACGTTGCGGACTGAACAGGAAGTCGCCCAGATAGCTCAGCACATGGCGGTTCTGGCCATCGATAGTGATGAAGTCGCGCCCCTCGGCAACGTTGTCGATCACCGTCTTTTCCGGTTCGAGCTGGTGACGTAATTGGTCGAAATACGCCACTTCCAGTTTGGTGCCGACCTCGATCTTGCCGCTGCTCGGTTGCAGGTCGCTGAGTAACAGCTTGAGCAGAGTGGTCTTGCCGGTGCCGTTGGCGCCAAGCAGGCCGATACGGTCGCCGCGCTGCAGGACCATGGAGAAATCCTTGACCAGGAACGGGCCGCCGTTGTGAGCGAAGCTGACGTTCTCTGCCACCATCACCTGCTTGCCGGACTTGTCCGCAGTCTCCAGCTGGATATTCGCCTTGCCCTGGCGTTCACGGCGCTCGGCACGCTCGGCGCGCATCGCCTTGAGCGCACGTACGCGACCTTCGTTACGGGTGCGGCGGGCCTTGATGCCCTGACGAATCCACACCTCTTCCTGGGCCAGGCGCTTGTCGAACAGGGCGTTGGCGGTTTCTTCGGCAGCCAGTTGCTGCTCCTTGTGCACCAGGAAGCTGGCGTAGTCGCCGTTCCAGTCGATCAGGCCGCCACGGTCCAGTTCGAGGATGCGCGTAGCCAGGTTCTGCAGGAAGGAGCGATCGTGGGTAATGAACAGTACGGCACCGCCAAAGTCTTTCAGCGCCTCTTCCAGCCAGGCAATGGCGCCGATGTCCAGGTGGTTGGTGGGCTCATCGAGCAGCAGCAGATCCGGCTCGGACACCAGTGCCTGCGCCAGCAGTACGCGACGACGCCAGCCACCGGAGAGCTCGGCCAGGGTCTTGTCGGCTGGCAACTGCAGGCGGCTCAGGGTGCTGTCGACCAGTTGCTGCAGGCGCCAGCCGTCTTTGGCTTCCAGCTCCTGCTGCACATGCATCAGCTGCTCGAGGTCGTCGTCGCCCTGAATGTTCTGCGCCAGATGGTGATAGCGCGCCAGCAGCTCACCCACGCCGGCCAGGCCTTCGGCGACCACATCGAACACGGTGCGCTCGTCGGCACGCGGCAGCTCCTGCGGCAATTCGCCGATCTTAAGCCCCGGCGCACGCCAGATTTCGCCGTCGTCAGCCATCTGGTCGCCCTTGACCAGACGCAGCATGCTCGATTTGCCGGTGCCGTTGCGGCCGATGATGCACACCCGCTCACCCCGTGCGATCTGCCAGGACACTCCATCGAGCAGGGGCATGGCGCCATAGGCGAGGGATACGTCGGCAAACTTGAGCAGGGTCATGGGCATCTCCAGAAACAGGGGGCGCATTCTACCCGAGTTGCCGGCCGGCTGTTGCCGTTTCCACAGACGCAACCGGTGTCGCCCCAGCTCATCATCTGGCGCAGGCAAAGCGCATCTTTGCTACATGTGTCCATCTGGCCCGACGGCATTCACCGCACCCCGATGAAACGCTAAGCTAGAGCCATGCAACGACACGGACCGTGTTGCCCCATACCTCTGCTTCTCCTGGAAATGCCATGCGCAGTCGCTTTCTCTCTGTAGTTTCCTGTCTGATTCTCACCGCCTCCGGCATCGCCAGTGTCGAAGCTGCCAGCCTCACCCAGCAGCGCCAGTACTATGATGAGGCCAAGCGGGCCTTGGCCAAGGGCGACAGTGGCCCTTATCGCCAGTACGCCAGCGCGCTACGCGATTACCCACTGACGCCTTATCTGGCCTATGACGAGCTGACCAACCGGCTCAAGTCGGCCAGCAATGCCGAGATCGAGAAATTTCTCGCCGAGCACGGTGACTTGCCCCAGGCCAGTTGGATGAAACTGCGCTGGTTGCGCTGGTTGGCCGAGCGTGGCGACTGGAAACCCTTCCTCGATCACTACGATGCCAAGCTCAACTTCACCGAGCTGGACTGCCTCTACGGCCAATATCAGCTCAGCCACGGCCTGACCGCCGAAGGCAACGCCACTGCCGAGAAGCTCTGGCTGGTCGGTAAATCCCAACCCAACGCCTGTGACCCACTGTTCGAGCGCTGGGCCGCCAATGGCCAGCTCACCGAGCAGCGCCGCTGGCAGCGCACCAAGCTGGCGGTGGAAAGCGGCAACTACGGCCTGGCCAACTTCCTGATCAAAGGCATGCCAACGCTCGGTGAGCGCGGCAAGCTAATGGTCGAAGTGGCGCAAAACCCCCAGCTATTGAAAAACACTGCGCGCTTTGCCCCCGCCGATGACGCCATGAGCGACGTGGTCGGCCTCGGCTTGCGTCGCCTGGCTCGGCAGAGCCCGGAAGATGCCCTCGCTCTGCTCGACGGCTACGCCCAACGCATGAAGTTCTCCGCCGACGAGCAGGTCGCCATCGCCAGGCAGATCGGCCTGCGCCTGGCACAACGCTTCGACCTACGCGGCCTGCAGGTCATGGCCAAGTACGACCCGCAACTGCGTGACAACACCGTCAGCGAGTGGCGCGCACGTCTTCTGCTGCGTCACGGCCGCTGGGAAGAAGCCTACCAGTTGACCCAGAACATGCCGTCCGACCTGGCCAGCAGCAACCGCTGGCGCTACTGGAATGCGCGCAGCCTGCAATTGGCGCAACCCAACAGCCAGCAACCGGCGGCGCTGTTCCAGGCGCTGGCCAAGGAGCGTGATTTCTACGGTTTCATGGCAGCGGATCAGGTCAAGGCGCCTTACGCCTTGAACAACCAGCCGCTGGCGCTCGATCCCAAGGTCGTACAGAAAGTGCGCAACACCGCCGGCATCAGGCGCGCCATGGAATTCCACGCGCGTGGCCAGATCGTCGACGGGCGTCGCGAGTGGTATCACGTCAGCCGTCTGTTCAGCCGCGACGAACTGGTGGCCCAGGCACGCCTGGCCTACGAAATGGAGTGGTACTTTCCGGCCATCCGTACCATCAGTCAGGCGCAATACTGGGATGACCTGGAAGTACGTTTCCCCATGGCTCATCGTGACGAGCTGGTGCGCGAAGCCAGACGCCGCGACCTGCACTCGAGCTGGGTGTTCGCCATCACCCGCCAGGAAAGCGCCTTCATGGCTGACGCACGCTCCCACGCAGGCGCCATGGGCCTGATGCAACTGATGCCGGCCACCGCCAAGGAAACCGCGCGCAAGTTCGGCATTCCCCTGGCATCGCCGCAGCAGGCGCTCAACCCGGACACCAACATCCAGCTGGGTGCCGCTTACCTGAGCCAGGTCTATGGCCAGTTCAATGGCAACCGCGTACTTGCCTCGGCCGCCTATAACGCCGGCCCAGGTCGCGTGCGACAGTGGCTACGTGGCGCCAACCACCTGAGTTATGACGTCTGGGTGGAGAATATCCCGTTCGACGAGACCCGTCAGTACGTGCAAAACGTACTGTCCTACTCGGTGATCTACGGCCAGAAGCTGGGCGCTCCGCATCCGCTGGTGGCATGGAACGAGCGCTTCTTCGACGATCAGTAAAAGAAAGCCCCGATCAGAGCGCATCTGATCGGGGCTTATCGTCGTACCCGCCCGGCTACTCCAGCACGTCCACATTCATGCCCAACTGCAGCTCACCGATACCTCGTGGCAACAGGTTCTGCCCGAAGAACACGTCACCATCGCGTTCACGATAGGTCTTGAGGGTAGCCAGTGGTTCGCGCTCGGCATTGCGCTCGCCGGTCTGCGGATCGATGGTAGTGAGGATGCAGCGCGAACAGCCCTTGGCCACCTCGAACTCCACCTCGCCAATGCGAATGCGCTTCCAGCTGTCTTCGGCGTAGGGCTCGCTGCCGGTGACGACCAGATTGGGACGGAAACGCAGCATCGAAAGTGGCTGGCCAACACGCTGAGACAGATCGTCCAGTGAGGCCTGGCCAATCAGCAGCAGTGGAAAACCATCGGCAAAAGCCACACGATCCCCCGGCTGGGCATAGGCGGTATCGACCTGGCGAGTACGCCCTTCCGGCACCTGCACCAGACGGCAGGATTTACCCAGCAAGTCGCTGAGCCAAGCGGCCGCTGCATCACCCGCATCCGGTACGCGCAGGCTGTCACGCCAGACAATAACGCCACGCAGATCCTGCTCGGGATCGGGCAAGGCAACGGACAGATCGTCACGCCCCGGCGCACTCAGGGTAAGGCCACCGCGCGCGTCGTACAGAGCGCTCAGTTGGCTCATCTGCGGTAGCAGGCGTTGGGTGATGAAGCGACCGCTGTCGGTATCGACCAGCATCCAGCGCCTATCGCCCTGCAGGCCCAGGCCATCGACCGCACTGCGCTGAAGGATCTCGCCACGGCCGGATTTGAGCGGGTAACGGTACAGCCCCGAGAGACTCGGCATAGGTCAGCTTCCTGTCGACAAAAGGCCGTTATACGAGCTGATAGCCTGGCTCACAAGCACTCGGGAGAGAAGGTTTTAGCTGGGTTCATCCAAAGCCAGACGCTGCCGCACCACGTCTACCAGCTTGTCCGGCTGGAACTTGGAGAGAAAGTTGTCGCAGCCAACCTTCTTCACCATCGCCTCGTTGAAGCTACCGGACAGCGAAGTGTGCAGTACCACATAGAGATCCTTGAGGCGCGGGTCGTTGCGAATCTCGCTGGTGAGGCGGTAACCGTCCATTTCCGGCATTTCGGCATCGGTGAAGATCATCAGCAGCTTGTCGGTCATCACTTCACCGGTGTCAGCCCACTTCTTCAGCAGGTTAAGGGCTTTCAGACCATCGCTGGCCATGTGCAGCCGCATGCCCAGTTGCGACAGGGTATCGCGCAGCTGGCTCAGTGCCACGCTGGAGTCGTCTACCAACAGCACCTCGCGTCCGCGCGCTTTCTCCAGTAACGGATCGGCGAGTTTCTCTTCGGAGACCTTGGTACTCATCGGCACGATTTCGGCCAACACTTTTTCGACATCGATAACCTCGACGATCTGATCATCCACCTTGGTGATCGCCGTCAGGTAATGCTGACGCCCTGCACCACCGGGCGGCGGCTGGATCGATTCCCAGTTGAGGTTGAGGATGCGATCGACGCTGCCGACCAGAAATGCCTGTACGGAGCGGTTGTACTCGGTGACGATGATGGTGCTGCGCTCATCCGGCGCCAGAGGACGCATGCCGATGGCCTGGGACAGGTCAATCACCGGCAGGGTCTGCCCCCGCAGGTTGACTACGCCGCAAACGAAGCGGTGACGCTGTGGCATCAGCGTCAGCTTGGGCATCTGCAACACTTCCTGCACCTTGAACACGTTGATGGCGAATAGCTGTCTACCGGCCAGACGGAACATGAGAATTTCCAGACGGTTCTCGCCGACCAGTTGCGTGCGTTGATCCACTGAATCGAGAATGCTGGCCATCATGTACTCCAAAGTATAGGTATCGAGTCTAGGCCATCTGTAGGAAGTGCCAGCGCTCGCTTTACGGTGTTGCTAAACGTCAGACGGACTTGGCTCTGACCTGCTTTATCGGCACATTGCCGGCAAACTGAAGCCTGCAAGCACCGCCATCACGCCTCACCCCTAAGTGCCTGGCCAGTGAGCAAGGGTGAGTGCGCTGGCATGTGCAGACGTAAACAACCGGGCTCGACGCCAAAACGCAAACGTCTGCTGGACATGGGCTCACCGTCCAGATTCAGGTCCAGCCCTGCCAAGGCCTCGACTTCAAGCCAGGGCAGTCGTGCGCTGATGGCCACGCTCTGCAAACCAAGCATACCGCCAGACAACAGCGTACCCAAGGTACCCACCACATCCTGAGCGGCAGGCACGATACAGATGTCGAGCAGGCCATCATCGATAACCGCATTCGGGCAAAGCAGATGCCCGCCACCTGCCTGGCGCCCATTACCAATCCCGAGGGCGAGAAATTCGCCCTGCCACTCGAAATCTGGCCCATGGAAACGTCCAACTGATGCGCGCACTTCCGAGAAACGGCTGAGCCCTGTGAGCAGATAGGCGGCGCCACCGAGCACTTTCTTGAGTTCCTCAGGTGTATTGGCCGTGACATTGGAACCGAAACCACCTGTAGCCATATTAAGGAAAGCACGTTCACCTGCCAGGCCAACGTCCACGGTTTGCGGTTCCGTATCGAGCAACTCCAGAGCGCCAGCGGGTGTCAGCGGTACGCCAGCTGCGTGAGCAAAATCATTGGCCGTACCCAGCGGCAACAATGCCAGGCTGGCGTCGCTGCGAGCCTTGACCATGGCCTCGACCACATCACGCAGGGTACCGTCGCCGCCGCCAGCGATCAGGGTCGGATACCCGGCTGCCAGCCCCTCACGCACCAGACGCTCGGCATCACCGCCCTCCCAGGTCAGGCGTACAGCCAGCTCCCAGCCCTGCTGCCGCAGGGCGTTCACTGCTGCTCTCACCTCTGCGTTCAACGCTTGTTTGCCATGCAGTATCAGCCAGGCTTTGCGCTCGCGCATTGCTGTGCTCCTTGAAAAGAATCAGCGAAAGCCTAGTGCGTAGCCTCCGCCTAAATTAATCAAATAAATAGATGTTTATTCCGTAAATATTGCGCTTTTAAATCGATCCTTCCAAATAGATCATTGCTCCATCGATGCTGCACGGGACTGAGCCCGTGCACGACAGGAGAATTGACCATGATCGATGTACGTCCGTTCGAACAACTCGGTGGTGCTCACCACGGCTGGCTCAACGCCCGTCACCACTTTTCCTTCGCCGAATACTATGACGCCGGGCGGATGAACTGGGGTCGCCTGCGTGTCTGGAATGACGACGAGATCGCACCGCACTCGGGCTTCCCGCCGCACCCGCACCGCGACATGGAGATCATCACCTACGTTCGCGAAGGTGCCATCAGCCATGAGGACAACCTGGGCAATAAAGGTCGCACCGAAGCCGGCGACGTGCAGGTGATGAGCGCCGGCACCGGTATCGCCCACAGCGAGTACAACCTGGAGGAGGTAACCACCAAGATCTTCCAGATCTGGATTCAGCCGAATCAGGCTGGTCTGCCGCCCTCCTGGGGTGCCAAGCCGTTCCCCAAAGGCGACCGCTCAGGAGCCTTCGTCACCCTGGCCAGCGGTTATGAGGAAGACGTCGACGCACTGCGCATCCGCACCGACGCACGCCTGGTGGCTGCCACGGTCAAGGCCGGAGAAAGCGCCGAGTATGCCCTGCAGCCGGGTCGCAAGGCCTATCTGGTGGGCGCTACCGGTGCCTTCAGTGTCAACGGCGTGAACGTCAAGGCACGTGATGGCGTGGCCATCGCCGATGAAGCACTGATCCGCATCGAGGCTCAGGAAGACAGCGAGATCGTGCTGGTGGATGTCGCCTGATGCACACACCATCGCCCTCCACTTCGGAGGGCGATCTTTTTTGTAGGAGCCAGCTTGCTGGCGATGCCATTAATCAATGATCGCCAGCAAGCTGGCTCCTATGACATCCTCCGCAAGCTCACGCCGGATAGCCGGTGATCTTGCGAATGCGCTGGTACAGCGGCTTGAGCTGACGGTACATGCGCTGATAGACCTGCCCGTAGAGCTGCTCGTAGGTGCGCTGGGCCTGCGGATTCGGCTGGAACACCTGGCCAACACGGGTCATGGCGGCGATGGCCGTCGGATAGTCCGCATGCAGCCCCAACCCCACCGCGCAATTGATCGCCGCGCCCAGGCCGCTGGTCTCGTACAGGTGCGGGCGCTCGGCCGGCAAGCCGAAGATATCGGCGGTCAGCTGCATCGCCGCATCGCTCTGCGAACCGCCACCGGACACGCGCAGGCGCTCGATACGGGTGCCAGAGCGTTTTTCGATCCGTTCCTTGCCCTGACGCAGGGCGTAGGCCAACCCCTCCAGAATCGCCCGATACAGATGCGCGCGGGTGTGTACGTCGCCAAAACCGATGATCGAACCCTTGGCCTCCAGCCCCGGCTCACGAATGCCCGGCGTCCAGTACGGCTGCAGCATCAGGCCCATGGAACCCGGCGGCACGGCGTTGACCAGTTCGTCGAACAGCGCCTCGGGTGGCACACCCAGCGCCTCGGCACGTTGCATTTCGCGCAGGCCGAATTCGCGCTTGAACCAACTGACCATCCAGAAGCCGCGGTAGATCATCACCTCGGTGTTGAAGTGATCCGGCAGCGCCGCCGGATACGGCGGAATCAGCGGGATGGTTTCCAGATAACGGCTGCGCGTGGTGTTGATGGTCGCGGTGGTGCCGTACGAGAGACACGCCGTACTGGGCTCCAGCACACCAGAACCCAGTACCTCGCAGGCTTTGTCGGCGCCAGCAGCAATCAGCGGCAGGCCTTCCGGAATACCGGTATGGCGGCTGGCCTCGGCGCTGATCTGGCCCAGTCGCTCGCCCGGCTTGAACAGCTCGGGCAGTTGCTCGTGACGCACCTTCAGCGCCTGCCACTTCCAGTCGCCAGGCGCGGCCCAACGCAGGCGTTTGTAGTCGAACGGCAGGTAGGCCACGCAACTGCTGGTGGAATCGACGAAGCGGCCACACAGGCGATGGGTGAGAAACCCCGAGAGCAACAGCACCTTGTGCGCGCGATCGGCGATGTCCGGCTGATGCTGGGCGACCCAGTTGACCTCGGCCTGGCCACGGAAATGATCGACCGCCTCTTCGGCGCGCACCAGCTTGAATAGCCAGCCCCACAGGCCTTTGATACGCCCCGCCACATCAGCACGACGCTGGTCGAGCCAGAGAATTGCCGGGCGCAGCGGCGTGCCCTGCTCGTCGACATGAATGATGCTGCCGCGCTGGGTGGTTACGGCGACGCCGCGGATCAGACTGCGGTCGATATCCACCTGCTGCCACAGCAGGCGACAGGCCTCACCTAGGCTGGCCCAGTAGTATTCCGGGTCCTGCTCGGCCCAGCCGGGCTGGCTTGAGAAATAGGGGTCGAGCTCGACCTTGCCCTTGGCCAGCAGGTTGCCCTGAGTATCGAACAGCAGCACGCGCACGCTCTGGGTGCCGTTGTCGATGCTCAGCAGGTAGCTTGGTTCGCTCAAGGTGTGATCCTTCTTGTTATGTCTCCCCTCTCCCATTTATGGGAGAGGGGCCGGGGGAGAGGGTTGTTCGTCTGGCGCAGAGTGGCCGGCAGATAAACGCTTTCCCTCTCCCCAGCCCTCTCCCGCAAGCGGGAGAGGGGGTTGTTCAACCGCCGCTCCCGGCAGGCTGTAACAGCGTTGCCACAACGCCAGGTAATCCGCCACTTCCTGCTGCCAGCGCGCATCATTCCAACCCAGGCGCGGCTGGCATAGCGCGCGGATACGCGGCAGTTCAGCGCGGCCGCCGCCTGCCAGCAGCAGGCCCAGGCGCGTGCGGCGTAGCAGCAGATCATCCAGATGCAGCACCAGCTCGCCTTCGGCAGCCCAGGCCAGTTCGGCCCACAAGGTGTCGGTACCGGCGACGCAATCAGCGCCAATTTCGTCGATCAAACGCAGCACCTCATCCAGCTGGCGACCATGGCGCCCAGCCAGACGGCGTTGCTGCGCCGGGCTCAAGGTCGGCATCGGTGTCGGCGTATTCGCAGCGAAGACCGC
>CAZIZA010000142.1:4656-9826 GCA_964543555.1 uncultured Pseudomonas sp. | reverse complement strand
TCGAACTTGGTCAGTTCGGCGGGCGGCAGTTCCTTCTTGCTATTGCTGCTGCAACCCACGGCCAGAACGGCCAGAGCCAGCAGTGCGGCATTCTTCCAACGCATCACGTCACGCATCCCCTTTTGCCAGGTCGTCCAGCTTCATCTGCAGACCGCCAACAGCGGCATCTTCGGCCAGAGCATCCTTGGCCTTCTGATAGGCGGCGTGCGCGTCATCGCCGCGACCCAGCTGCACCAGCAGGTCGCCCTTGAGTTCTTCACGGCTGGCCAGATAGGCGTCCTCGACCTTGGCCTCAAGGAGCTTCAGCGCCTCATCAGCCTTGTCTTGCGCCGCCAGCACGCGTGCCAGACGCTGGCGCGCCAGTTCGCCCAGTGTGGCATCGGCCGGTTTGTCGAGTACGCGCTGCAGAGCAGCAGCGGCATCGTCGAGGCGATTGGCTTCGACTGCGACCTTGGCGACGAACAGGTTGCCATACTGCGCATAGCGGGTTCCCGCAAACTCGCTGTCGAGTTTGCCTGCCAGCTCGGCGACCTTGGCTGCATCCGGCTTGCCGGCCGGATCCAGTGCCGTTTCCAGCAGTTGCTGATAGAGCACCGAAGCACCCTGCGCCTGATTGTCCTGGTACTTCTGCCAGCCCTGCCAGCCGAATACAGCTACCAGCGCCAGCACGCCACCGGCGAGCAAAGGCTTGCCGTTGCGATCCCACCAATCCTTGAGTTGCGCGATCTGTTCGTCTTCGGTCTGCATGTGTAACCCCGTACTCCTAATCGAGAGCCTGTTCAGGCCTGCTGGCAGGCAGCCAGATGCTCGGCAAGAGCATCCCAGGCAACGCTTTGTTGTTCACTGTCGTCGCGCAGCGGTTTGCAACCTACCACGCGCCCTGCCAGTTCGTCGTCCCCCAGAATCAGCGCATAACGTGCACCACTCTTGTCGGCCTTCTTGAACTGGCTCTTGAAACTGCCGCCACCGGTGTTGAGCAACAGGCGCAACCCCGGCAATTCGTCACGCAGACGCTCGACCAGCGTCAGCGCTGCAAGCTCTGCCGCCTCACCGAATGCGCAGACATAGACGTCAGCGGCACGATTGAGCTCAGCCGGCAGCAGCTCAAGGGTCTCCAGCAGCAGCACCAGGCGTTCGACGCCCATGGCGAAGCCGACGCCCGGCGTAGCCTTGCCACCCAGCATGGTAACCAGGCCGTCATAACGACCACCGGCACACACAGTACCCTGGGCACCGAGTTTGTCGGTGACCCACTCGAATACGGTGCGGTTGTAGTAATCGAGACCACGCACCAGCTTGTGATTGATCTGATAGCGAATGCCGGCCGCATCCAGGCGCGCCTTGACGCCTTCGAAGTGCAGGCGCGACTCCTCGTCGAGGTAGTCGCCCAGGGTCGGCGCACCGACCAGCACCGCCTGAGTCGCCTCGTTCTTGCTGTCGAGGATACGCAACGGGTTGGTGGTCAGGCGACGCTGGCTGTCTTCGTCCAGTTGATCGAAACGCTCCTGCAGATAGGCCACCAGAGCGTCGCGATACGCAGCGCGCGCCTCACTGGAACCCAGGCTGTTGAGCTGCAGGGTCACGGCATCGGCCAGACCGAGCTGTTTCCAAAGACGCCAGGTGAGTACGATCAGTTCGGCATCGACATCCGGCCCTGGCAGGTTGAAGGCTTCCACGCCGACCTGGTGGAACTGGCGATAGCGACCCTTCTGCGGTTTCTCGTAGCGAAACATCGGGCCGGCATACCACAGCTTCTGCACCTGGCCACCACCGGCCAGGCCATGCTCGAGGACGGCACGCACACAACCGGCAGTACCTTCGGGACGCAGGGTCAGGGATTCTTCGTTGCGGTCGAGGAAGGTATACATCTCCTTGTCGACCACATCGGTACCTTCACCGATACCACGCGCGAACAACTCGGTGTATTCGACGATGGGCAGGCGGATTTCCTTGTAGCCATAGCCGTCGAGCAGGCTGACCAGGGTGCTTTCCAGGTAACGCCAGGCAGGCGTCTGCTCTGGCAGGATATCGTTCATGCCACGAATGGCTTGCAGGGACTTGCTCAAATCTATTCCTTACGCACGGATCAGCCGCGCACGATCACGGCGGCATCGGCGGCGGCCTTTTCGGCAGCCTTATCGCGAATGAGCTTCTCCAGCTCGTCCACCAGGTTTTCATTGGTCAACTTCGAGGCGGGTTTGCCGTCGATGTAAACCAGGTTGTTCGGGCTACCACCGGTGAGGCCGATATGCGCCTCCTTGGCTTCGCCAGGGCCATTGACCACACAGCCAATCACGGCCACGTCCAGCGGTACCAGCAGATCCTCAACGCGCGTTTCCAGCTCGTTCATGGTCTTGACCACGTCGAAGTTCTGTCGCGAACAGCTCGGGCAGGCGATGAAGTTGATACCACGCGAACGCAGGCGCAGGGACTTGAGAATATCGAAACCGACCTTGATTTCTTCCACCGGGTCAGCGGCCAGCGAGATACGGATGGTATCGCCAATGCCGTCCGCCAGCAGCATGCCCAGACCGACTGCGGATTTTACCGTACCGGAACGCAGGCCACCGGCTTCGGTGATCCCCAGATGGAGCGGCTGCTCGATCTGTTTGGCCAGCAAGCGGTAAGCCTCCACAGCCATGAACACGTCGGATGCCTTCACACTGACCTTGAAATCAGGGAAGTTGAGGCGATCGAGATGCTCGACATGCCGTAATGCGGACTCGACCAGCGCCGCGGGCGTCGGCTCGCCATATTTCTTCTGCAGATCCTTCTCCAGTGAACCGGCGTTGACGCCAATACGGATGGGAATGCCTTTATCACGTGCAGCCTCGACCACCGCCCTGACGCGGTCTTCACGGCCGATGTTGCCCGGGTTGATACGCAGGCAGTCGACACCCAGTTCCGCTACGCGCAGAGCAATCTGATAATCGAAGTGAATGTCGGCCACCAGTGGCACACGCACCTGCTGCTTGATACGGCCAAAGGCCTCGGCTGCATCCATATCCGGCACGGAGACGCGCACGATGTCGGCACCGGCATCTTCCAGGCGACGGATCTGAGCCACGGTCGCAGCCACATCGTTGGTGTCGGTATTGGTCATACTCTGCACGGCGATGGGCGAATCACCGCCCACCGGTACCGAGCCAACCCAGATCTTGCGCGACAGTCGGCGCTTGATCGGCGATTCGCAATGCATGCTTTACAACCCCAGTTTCAGGCGCGCGGTTTCGCCAGTCATGTGCGGTGCAACGTCCACGCTTTGGCCGTTGTAGGTCACCTGGGCGCCACGGGCGAAGCCCAGGCGCAACTCCATCGGTGCTTTGCCGGTCAACTCGATGCGTTCGCCGCTGCGTTTCAGGGCGCTAAGTAGCACCTTGCCATCAGCATCGGTCACCTGCGTCCAGCAATCGGCGGTGAATTGCACGTTGAGTGCGCCCTGGCCAACCGCAACAGCCGTAGCAGGCGCAGCAGACTCCGCTACAGGAGAGGTGGTTGTGGCGGGCGCGGGTTCAACAACGGGCGCAGGCACCGCGCTTGCAGCCTCAGCGGCCTCAGGTGCGACGCTTTCGGCAGGGTCGACAGCCGACTGTTCTGCGCCGCTTGTACCTTCCGGCGCTTCTTCCGGCTCGACTGGCAACAGCAAGGGACTGCTCTGCTCACGGCCTTGAACATCGGCCACGGCCTGGTCTTCCGGTTCAGCCAGCGAATGAACCTGAGTGGTGCCGTCAGCGCCCTCAACTTCTACATGCTCGAGCCCCAGATCAGCCAGGCTGGCAACCGGCCGCCCCTGATCCTGCCACCACAAGAAGCCGCCACCAATCAGCGCCAGCAACAGCAGGAAACTGACCAGACGCAGGATGCTCTGCGAATAGCGCACCGGCTCTTCGATACGCCCCAGCGCATGCACGCTGCTGCCATTGGAGTCGGCGCCGGTGAACTGATCGAACGCCATCACCAGACGGTTCTGATCCATATCCAGTAGCTTGGCGTAGGCACGGATGTAGCCTCGCGCGAAGGTAGTACCTGGCAGCTTGTCGAAAGCACCGGCTTCGATCTGGGCAAGGCGTTGCGGCGTCAGATTGAGTTGGGTCGCTACCTCAGCGATGCTGAGCCCCTTGGTCTCACGCGTCTGACGCAGGCTCTCACCCGGATTGATCGGCATCGGCTGATTCACTTCGCTATGTGCCGCTTTCATTTTTGCCCCGAAACATATTGCTGATATTCCTGAGACGCCGGGTACAGGCGCCGTAGTTGCAGCCCCAGGCTGGCAGCCCGGTCGCGATCCTCGAACACCTCGGCAAGGCGGGCACCGAGCAGTAGGCTCCGCGCATTCTGTGGCGCCATTTCGCTATAGCTGTCGTAGTAGCGACGGGCCGGTACATATTCCTTGTCTTCATACGACATGACAGCCATTTCCAGCATTGCCCGCGGCTGACGACTGCTCAGACGCAGGGCGCGCTGAAAGTATTCCTTGGCCTGCTCACGCTGATTCAGTTGCAGAGCCGTGAGCCCCAGATTTTCGAACACCCGGGAACGCTCCGGGTAAAGATTGTCATCTGCGGCCTTGAGGTAGGTATCCATGGCGTCCTGATAGCGTTTCTGCTCGAACAGGAAACCACCATAGTTATTCAACAGACGCGCATCGCGCGGGCGCTGCGACAGTGCCTTACGAAAGTGTTCATCCGCCAGTTGCGACTCCATCTCCAACTGGAATGCCATTGCCAGAGCGGCATGGGCGTCAGCATTGGAGGCGTCGAGTTCAAGCGCATTCTTCAGCGGCACCTTGGCACGCTGGGTATCACCCTGCTGGATATAGGCAATGCCGAGCTGAACATAGGCATCACGCGCTTCGTCACGCCCTTTCGCCGTGCGCATGGGGTCGACATCGCCAGTGGTCACGCAACCACTTAGCAGACTGACAACGAGCAATAGCAGCGTAGGGCGTAAGGTCATGGACATCCTCTCTTCAATTTCGATTGGCGGCAGCATGAGGCTCTTGCGCCTCGCTGCCCAACTGGCGCACGGCAATATAACGCTCGCTGCGCCGGGTACGGTCCATGACCTGACCAACCAGCTGACCACAGGCTGCATCGATATCGTCACCGCGCGTGGTGCGCACCGTGACGTTATGACCGGCCTTGTGCAACAGGTCCTGGAAGCGGCGAAT
>CAZIZA010000142.1:0-4556 GCA_964543555.1 uncultured Pseudomonas sp. | reverse complement strand
ACGACGTTGTCGAAGTTCAGCAGCGGCTCGCCCATGCCCATCATCACCACGTTGGTGATGGCGCGATCGACTTTCGCGGGAACGGTGCCAAAGGACTTGTTGGCGATCCACACCTGGCCGATGATCTCGGCGCTGGTCAGGTCGCTGTTGAAGCCTTGCTTGCCGGTGGAGCAGAAGCTGCAGTCCAGGGCGCAGCCAGCCTGCGAGGACACGCATAGAGTGCCACGGCCGTTCTGCGGGATGTACACAGTCTCCACACAGCTACCCGACGCCACACGCACCACCCACTTGCGCGTGCCATCGGCGGAAATATTTTCGCTGACCACTTCCGGGCCGCGAATCTCGGCAGAGGCCTCGAGCTTTTCGCGCAAGGCCTTGCCGACATTGGTCATGGCGGCGAAATCATCGACGCCAAAGTGGTGAATCCACTTCATTACCTGGCCGGCACGAAAGCGCTTCTCGCCAATGGACTCGAAGAACTGTTCCATTTCCGGCTGGGTCAGGCCCAGCAGGTTGATCTTGCCGGTGGTATTGGTCATGGCTTCACCCTCGCTTCATTCGCCAATCAGCGAATGCGTGCGCACAGCTCGGTAGCGGAGAAGAAGTACGCGATCTCGCGAGCAGCAGAAGCTTCGGAATCCGAACCGTGAACGGCGTTTTCGTCGATGGACACGGCGAAGTCAGCACGGATGGTACCGGCAGCGGCTTCTTTCGGGTTGGTCGCGCCCATCAGCTCGCGGTTTTTCAGAACGGCGTCTTCACCTTCCAGAACCTGAACGATGACCGGGCCGGAAGTCATGAAAGCAACCAGATCCTTGAAGAAACCACGCTCGCTGTGCTCAGCGTAGAAACCAGCGGCTTCGCGCTCGGACAGTTGCACCATCTTCGACGCCACAACGCGCAGGCCGGCCTTTTCGAAACGGGTGGTGATCTCACCGATGACGTTCTTGGCAACGGCGTCAGGCTTGATGATGGAGAAAGTACGTTGAACAGCCATGTGAAGCTCCAGAAACTTTAGGGTTAAAGCGAAAAATTAAACCCGCGAATTATACGCGGGTTCCGGTTAAAAGCGTAGGCCAGGCGCCGTAAGCGCCTGTTTCAATCAAGCTCTTCGATCCAGGCAGCCTGGATCGCCTCGAGAACCTTCTCACCGCCGCGCTGCGGGTCATCGGAGAACTGCGGCAACGCCACGACCCAACGGTGCAGATCGACAAAATTGACATAGCGCGGATCGACATCCGGCTTCTGCTCGCTCAGCTCAATGGCGATATCCAGCACATCGACCCATTTCAGACTCATGATGATGCTTCCTGCTTAACGTGAAAGTCGCATAGCGACAACTTCCCCCGAGCCCTTCTCCCCTTGGGAGAAGGTGGCGCGAAGCGCCGGATGAGGGAGTTGCCTGTCAGTGCGGCGCTTCAGCCGCGTGATTCAGCGAATACTTGGGAATTTCGACGGTGAGGTCTTCCTCGCCGACGATAGCCTGACAGGCCAGGCGCGACTGAGCCTCGAGCCCCCACGCCTTGTCCAGATAGTCTTCTTCCAGCTCGTCGGCCTCGTTCAGCGAATCGAAGCCCTCACGCACGATGCAATGGCAGGTGGTGCAGGCGCAGACACCCCCACAGGCGCTTTCCATCTCGATATGGTGCTCGTGCGCCAGCTCGAGAATGGAGATGCCGGGCTCAGCTTCGACGACCAGGCCATCCGGGCAGAAACGCTCGTGAGGCAGAAAAATTACCTGCGGCATCAAATTATTCCTCGATCTCGTTGAGATTGCGTCCAGCCAACGCGGCCTTCACCGTCGAATCCAGACGCCGTGCAGCGAATGCATCGGTCACCTGCGACAAGCGCTTGGTCTGCCGCTCGATGGCCAGACCATCACTGCCTGCCAGCAGCTCACGCAGTTCCTGCACCTGCAGCTCAATAACCTCGCGCTCTTCGGCATCCAGCAGGCGCTCGCCGTCGACCTCCAGCGCACCCTCAACCGCCTCGATCAGACGCTGGGCATCGACCTGCTGCTCACGCAGCACGCGGGCAGCCTTGTCATCACCGGCATTCTGGAAGGAGTCCTGGAGCATCCTCGCGATCTCGCCATCGGTCAGGCCGTAGGACGGCTTGACCTGAATGCTCGACTCGATACCGGAGCTCAACTCACGCGCTGCGACACTGAGCAAGCCATCGGCATCGACCTGGAAGGTCACACGAATCTTCGCCGCACCAGCAACCATTGGCGGGATACCGCGCAGCTCGAAACGCGCCAGAGAGCGACAATCGGCGATCAGCTCACGCTCGCCCTGCAGCACATGAATCATCATGGCCGTCTGGCCATCCTTGTAGGTGGTGAACTCCTGCGCTCGCGCCACCGGAATGGTGGTATTTCGCGGAATCACCTTCTCCATCAGCCCACCCATGGTTTCCAGGCCAAGCGACAGAGGGATAACGTCCAGCAGCAAAAGCTCCTCACCATCAGCGCGCTGGTTACCGGCCAGGGCATCGGCCTGGATCGCAGCACCGATGGCCACCACCTGATCAGGATCGATATTGGTCAGCGGTGCGCGACCAAACAGCTCGCCTACCGCCTCACGCACACGCGGAACGCGGGTCGAACCACCCACCATGACCACCGCACTGACCTCTTCCAGCTCGACCCCCGAATCACGCACTGCACGTCGACAGGCCTTGAGGCTACGCGCCACCATCGGCTCGACCAGCGCCTCGAAATGCTCTCGGGTCAGCACACCGCGCCAATCGCCATGACTCAGCTCGATACTCTCGGCAGCCGTCAATCCTTCCTTCGCCGCACAAGCCGCCTGCAACAAGCGCCGCTGGGTGGCCGGGTCGAGATCACTGGAAATACCGGCCTGCTGAATAATCCAGTCGGCAATCGCATGATCGAAATCATCACCACCCAGAGCACTGTCGCCCCCCGTGGCCAGCACCTCGAAGACACCACCGGTCAGACGCAGGATGGAAATATCGAACGTACCGCCGCCCAGATCATAGATAGCGACCACGCCTTCGGCCTTCTGATCCAGACCGTAGGCAACAGCTGCAGCGGTCGGCTCATTGAGCAGGCGCAGCACGGTCAAGCCGGCCAGACGCGCAGCATCCTTGGTGGCCTGACGCTGGGCATCATCGAAGTAGGCCGGCACGGTAATCACTGCCCCCACCAGCTCGCCGCCCAGCGCCTGCTCAGCGCGCAAACGCAGAGCCTTGAGAATTTCCGCCGAGACTTCGACCGGGCTTTTTGCACCCTGCACCGTTTCGATGAAGGGCATGTGCGACTCGCCTGCCGCGAAGCGGTAAGGCATCTGCTCGCCGAGCTGATGCACGTCAGCGATACCGCGCCCCATCAGGCGCTTGACCGACAGCACGGTATTGAGCGGATCGCTGGCGGCCGCCAGCCTGGCCGACTCGCCAACCTCGATGCTTCCAGCGTGGTAACGCACGGCAGACGGCAGGATGACCTTGCCATCAGCGCCAGCCAGTGGCTCGGCCAGACCGCTGCGCACGGCAGCGACCAGTGAATTGGTGGTGCCCAGGTCAATGCCCACAGCCAGTCGACGCTGGTGCGGTTGCGGGCTTTGCCCTGGCTCGGCGATCTGCAATAAGGCCATGGTCTTCTTGAAATCATCAGGCAGGCTGCCGAGGCAACCTACAGGTTAATCGTCGAGGCGCTCTTCGAGTTGGCGCACTTCATGTGAGAGCTTGTCGAGGAATTGCATGCGGCGCATCAGACGCTCGGCCTGTTCACGACGCGCATCGTCGTCCCAGCATGCTGCGAAGCTCTCGTTAAGCTGCTCCTGCGCGGTTTTCAGGCGCCGCTTGAAGGCAGCAACGCCAGCCAGATCGGCATCATCATGCAACTCTTCGAGCTCTTCGCGCAGTTGCATCTGCTGCAGGAGAAAATCAGGATCCTGCACCGTCACTTCCAGCGGCAACTCGGGGCCACGCATGGCCAGCAGGTAGCGTGCGCGCTGTGACGGCGTCTTCAGAACCTGGTAAGCCTCATTGAGAGACGCCGAACGCTCAAGCGCCAGGCGCTGCTCACGCTCATCAGCATCCGCGAAACGGTCCGGATGAACCTGGCGCGCCAACTCGCGGTAACGCGCGGCCAACCGATCCAGATCCAGGCGAAAGCTCGGCTGCAAATCGAACAGAGCGAAATGACAGGGATTACCCATTCGCGGCCTCAGACATTGAAGCTTTCGCCGCAACCACACTCGCCGCGCACGTTGGGGTTATTGAACTTGAAGCCCTCGTTGAGGCCTTCCTTGACGAAGTCCAATTCGGTGCCATCGAGATAGACCAGGCTCTTGGGATCGATGATCACCTTGACGCCATGGCTCTCGAATACCTGATCCTCGGCTGCCAGCTCGTCAACGAACTCGAGCACATAGGCCAGGCCGGAACAACCGGTAGTACGCACACCGAGGCGGATACCCTCGCCCTTGCCGCGCCCCTCGAGGGAGCGCTGCACATGACGAGCGGCTGCTTCAGACATGGTGATGGCCATTACAAACCTCGTATCAGAGCAAGCCTTTCTTCTGCTTGTA
>CAZIZA010000141.1:0-9885 GCA_964543555.1 uncultured Pseudomonas sp. | reverse complement strand
CGGAGAACGGCAGCGGCACCGCGTTGGCGCCCATCAGCTTGAAGGTCTCGAGAAATACCGGGTTGGGCATCACGCGCAGCTTGACCCCGGAGAAGTCCTCCAGCTTGCTGATTGGCCGCGTGTTATTGGTCAAGTTGCGGAAGCCGTTCTCCCAGTAGACCAAGCCGACCAGGCCCTTCTCTTCCAGTTTGTCCATGACCTGGCGGCCCACCGGGCCATCGAGCACGGCATCGGCTTGTTCGACACTGCTGAACAGGAATGGCGTGTCCCATACCGCCATTTCCTTGGTGATACCCACCAGCGTCGCGGTGGAACCGACCATCATCTCCTGCGCACCACCGATCAGCGCACTTTGCATCTGATCATCAGAGCCCAGGCTGGCCGCACCGAAGGTGCGCACCTTGAGTTTACCGTCGGAGGCCTTGGCCACCTCTTCAGCGAAGAGTTTGGCCGCGCGCCCCTGATTGCTGTTCTCGCTGAGGCCGTAACCGAAACGGATCATGCGTGAGCGCACGTCGTCGGCGTGGGCGGTCAGGCTGGTGAGCGGGCTGCACAGCATGGCAGTGGTGAGGATGGCGAGCAGCGGACGTTTCATTGGGTCTACCTCTTATTGTTGTGAATGGTGCCGGCGCGTAGGCGCCGGTGGGTCAACTCAGCGCAACCAGGCCAGCGGCACAGTGACGATGGCCGGGAACGCCACCAGCAGTGCGACGATGGCCAGATAGATCAGGAAGAACGGCATGACACCGCGTACCAGCACCTCCATGCGCAACTTGCCGATGCCACCGACGACGTTGAGCACCGTACCGACTGGCGGGGTGATCAGGCCGATGGAGCCGATCAGCACGAACATCACGCCGAAGTACACCGGATCAACACCGGCCTTGATCGCGATGGGCGCCAGCACCGGGGCCAGAATCAGGATGGTCGGCGTCAGGTCGAGCACCATGCCCACTGCGATCATCAGCAGCATGATCGCCAGCACCAGCAGTCGCGGGTGTTCGGCCAACGGCCCAAGCATGGCGCCAATTTCGTCCGGCAACTGCGCGAGGGTGATCATGTAGGCCGATACCGTGGCGGCGGCACAGAGGAACATCACCGATGCCGTGGTGCGGCTGGCGCGGGTCAGGGTTTCCATCAGATCGTTCCAGCTCAGCTCGCGGTAGAGCAAGGTGGACACCGCCAGCGCATAGACCGCTGCGACCACGGCTGCCTCGGTGGGCGTGAAGATGCCGAAGCGCAGGCCGCCGACGATGATTACCGGCAACATCAGCGCTGCTGCGCCGTCGATCAGTACCCGGCGCCGCTCGGCAGCACTGGCCTTGGGCGGCGTCGGCTCAGTGAAACCACGGGCGATCAGGGTCCAGGCAATGATCAGACCGGCACCCATGATCAGCCCAGGCACCAGACCGGCCATGAACAGCTGGCTGATGGAGGTATTGGTGACCACGCCATAGATCACGAACGGCATCGACGGCGGAATGATCGGCGCGATGATGCCGCCAGCGGCTACCAGTCCCGCCGAGGAATGCACCGGATAACCGCGCTGGCGCATCATCGGCAGCAATAAGGTGGCCAGCGCGGCAGTATCGGCCAGGGCCGAACCAGACATACTGGCCAGCAACACGGCAGCCGCAATGGCAACGTAGCCGAGTCCACCGCGCAGATGACCAAAGTAGGCTTGTGCCATGGCGATGATGCGCCGGGAAATACCACCGGCGTTCATCAGCTCACCGGCCAGAATGAAGAACGGCACCGCCAGCAGCGGGAAGCTATCGGCACCGGCGAGCAGGTTCTGCGCCAGCAGTTGCACGTCCCAGAAATCCAGGTACCACATCAGCACGGCCGCTGTGAGGATCAGGGCGAACGCAATGGGCATGCCGAAGGCCATGAACCCCAGCAGGGAAGAAAGAAACACCGCGACAGTCATCGGCAGGTCCTCGGTGGGCAGTGCCCGTCTTGTTGGAATGGAGTCGGCATCATTCGACGTGCGCCTGGGCCAAGGCCCGCTGTGGCGTGTGCCGCCAGAGATTGACCAGTTGCACCACCGCGAGAATCGCCAGCACCAGCATGCTCGCCAATACCGGCAGCATGGCCAGCACCACGGGATATCCGACCACCGTGCTGACGTTGCCCCAGCCGAACTGCACCTGATTCCAGGCGCCAAGGGCCGAGAGCAGGCTGGCGCCGGCAACCAGTATCCAGCTCAGCGAATCCACAAGCCGTTGTGCCAGCAGCGGGAAGCGGTCGCGAATCATGCGGAAGGTCATCAGCTCACCGCGGCGCATGCTGGAGGCCACGCCGACGAACACCAGCCAGACGAAAGCCAGCCGCGATAACTCCTCGGCGCCAGGCCAGCCTGTACCGAATGCATAGCGCAACACCACATTGCTAAACACGGCGACCACCATGAATGCCATCAGAACCGCCATCAGACCGTCGGTCAGACGATCGAACATGCGCGCGATGCGACCCTCATAGATCGGTTCGGCGCCTAGCTGGGCCGTCTGGTTAGCGCTATCAATTCGGCTATCGAAAAGATCTTGAGCGCCGCTGGAAACCACCTCCCTGGCATCGCGGCGCACCCACGCCTGGATATCGGCCACCACAACTTGCCGGGGCTGCTGCGCATCCACGACGTGCACATGCGGCTCACCTGCCGGGCTTTCGAGCGTGGCGAACTGGCTATCGACCAGGGAGATCGGCATGAAATGTCCGGGCCGAGCACCGACACGCTGCAGCGCAGTGGCGTGGTCGATATTCAGGTGCACGAACTGCAGGCCGGGAATCGCCTGGCGCAGGCGCTCACGATAGGCCCTCTTGAGCGCCGAACAGGCCAGCACGAAGCACTCACCGGCAGCCCGAGCAGCCAGCATCTGCTCGCACAGGGCATCCAGCCAGTGGCGACGATCTTCATCGCTCAGGGGGATACCCGCTCGCATGCGTTCGACGTTTTCAGAAGGATGGAAATGATCGGCTTCGATGTGACGCCAACCGAGAGCAGTGGCGACCGCCTGGCTGATCTCGCTCTTGCCGGAGCCACTGACCCCCATGACCACGAGCGTGGTACGGGCAGGCAATGCGGAAGATTGCTGTTGCATGTGTACTCCATGGGCATCATCGAAGTGATGCCGCTCATTGTTTAGAACTGATGTTAGCGCTATCCAAAACGTTCGACAACCCTCCCCTGGCAACATTTGGTAGAGCATTTCCGCCACCCAAAGGCGATCCGCAGTGGATCGTCGCCGACCGACACCGTCAAGATCGCCTACCCGCACGAAGGAGACATCGAGCATATGTACCGGCCCAAACGCTGTGCCTGGCTGCCAACACTGTTTCTGCCACTGGCGGCGCAGGCCGAAAACGCCACTTACCAGGCCGAGCCACTGGTTGTGACCGGCAGCCGCTACCAGGCCAGCGGCTGGCAACTGCCTTTCTCGGTCAACCGCATTGATGCCGAGCAGGCCACGCAGGGCAAGCCGGGGGTCAACCTCTCCGAGGCGCTTGGCAGCGTACCGGGGCTGGTGGTGCTGAACCGGCAGAACTATGCGCAGGATCTGCAGATTTCCTCACGCGGCTTCGGTGCCCGTTCGGCCTTCGGCATTCGCGGCATCAAGCTGCTCGCCGATGGGGTGCCGCTGTCCAACCCGGATGGCCAGGGCCAGGCGGCGACCTTCGACCTCGACACATTGGAGCGCATCGAAGTGCTGCGCGGGCCATTCGCCAGTGTCTATGGCAGCAACTCCGGCGGGGTGATCCAGCTGTTCTCGCGTGATGGCGAAGGCGCGCCCAAGGTATCGGTCGATACGTCCCAGGCTGCCTACGGCACCAGCCGCACCCGCGTCGCGGCCGAGGGCGGCAACGACAAGGCCGGCTTCATCGTCAACCGCTCGCACTTCGAGACCGACGGTTATCGCGACCACAGCGGCGCCATCCTCGACAAGACCTTCGCCAAGCTGACCCTGTACCCCGACGATGACAGCAAGCTCAGCCTGAGCTTTAGCGAGCTGGATCAGAACGACACTCAGGATCCGCAGGGGCTACAGTGGCAGGAGGTAAAAACCGACCGCCGCGCGGCAGCGCCCAGCGCCTTGCAGTTCGATACGCGCAAGACCGTCGATCATCGCCAGTTCGCCCTCAACTACGAGCGCAGCTTTGCCGCCGGCACCTGGCAAAGCACGCTCTACAGTGGCACGCGACGGGTGATTCAGTACCAGTCGATAGAGAAGGAGTTCCAAGAAAAAAACCCAAAACAATCAGGCGGCGTGATCGACTTCGAGCGCCGCTTCCACGGCATCGGCAACCGCTGGATTCAATCCTTCGACCTGGGCAGCAGCCTGCTGACGGTTACGACTGGGCTGGATTACGACTATTCGCGTGATGTTCGGCAGGGCTTCGAAAACTTCGTCGGCACCACGCTCGGCGTGAAAGGCAACCTGCGCCGTGACGAACGCAACGAGGTCACCAGCCTGTCGCCCTACATTCAGGGCGCCTGGCAATTGGGCAAGCTCGACCTGCAGGCAGGCCTACGCTACAACCATGTCGAATTTGATGTAGAGGACAACTTTATCCTCTCCAGTACCTGCCAAAATCCGCAAACTGAAAATTGCGACGACAGTGGCTCGGTCACCTACCGCGAGCTGACGCCGACCCTGGGCGCCAGTTACGCCCTGCTGCCCGGCCTGAACATTTACGCCAGCTGGGGCAAGGGCGTGGAGACGCCGACGCTCAACGAGCTGTCCTACTCCGGCCCCGACAACAGCTTCGGCTTCGAGCTGAAACCGGCCACCAGCGAACAGATCGAAGTCGGCCTCAAAGCGCGCCTGGCCGAGGCCACCCGCCTGCAACTGGCGCTGTTCCAGATCGATACCGACGACGAGCTGGTGGTGGAATCGGCCAGCGGTGGCCGTTCACGCTTTCAGAACGCTGCACAAACGCGTCGTCGCGGCGTCGAGCTGGCCCTGGAAAGCCGCCTGAGCGAAACCCTGCGTGCCAATCTCGCCTACACCCAGATTGATGCGGTCTACAGCAAGGACTTCACCAGCAACAACCGCCTGATCGAGTCGGGCAACAAACTGCCGGGTATTCCCGCGCGTACGCTTTATGGCGAGCTGACCTGGCAACCGTTGGGCTGGTTCAGTACCGCCGTCGAAGGCCTGTACCGCAGCCAGCTCTTCGTCGAAGACAGCAACACCGCCAAGGCGGCGCCCAGTTATGCGCTGTTCAACTGGCAGGCGCGCTTCGAGCAGAAAGCCGGCGCACTGACCTTCAACCAGGTGCTGCGTATCGACAACCTGTTCGATCGTGAATACATCGGTTCGGTGATCGTCGCCAATGACAATGGTCGTCCGGGCGCAACGGGCCGCTATTACGAACCCGGCCCGGAACGCGCCTGGTACGTCGGTGCGGGCGTGCAGTATCAGTTCGATTGAGCTGGACGCTTTTGTAGAAGGCGCTTGAGCGGCGATCTTTTACCTCACCTTGAGCACCTCCCACGCGGCCCATCACAAGTTGCGCGCAATCACCATCCGCTGCACGTCGCTGGTGCCTTCATAGATCTGGCACACACGCACGTCACGGTAGATGCGCTCGACCGGGAAGTCCTTGAGGTAGCCGTAGCCCCCCAGGGTCTGGATCGCTGCCGAGCACACGCGCTCGGCCATCTCCGAGGCGAACAGCTTGGCCATCGACGCCTCGGTCAGGCACGGCTGGCCCGCCTCGCGCAGGCTGGCCGCGTGATGCACCATCTGCCGCGCCACGGCGATCTGCGTGGCCATATCAGCGAGGCGAAACGCTACCGCCTGGTGCTCGATGATCGGCTTGCCGAAGGTCACCCGCTCGTGGGCGTAATCCCGCGCCGCCTCGAACGCCGCCCGCGCCATGCCTACTGACTGCGCGGCGATGCCGATGCGCCCGCCTTCGAGGTTGGCCAGGGCGATACGATAGCCCTCGCCCTCCTCGCCCAGGCGCAGATCGGCCGGGATACGTACGCCGTCGAGCTGGATCTGGCAGGTGTCGGAGGCATGCTGGCCGAGCTTGTCTTCCACCCGCACCACCGAAAAGCCCGGCGTATCGGTCGGCACGATAAAGGCGCTGATGCCCTTCTTGCCGGCTTGCGGATCGGTGACGGCGAAGACGATGACCATGCCGGCGTGGCTGCCGGAGGTGATGAACTGCTTGGCGCCATCGAGCACGTAATGATCGCCATCGCGCCGGGCGCGGGTGCGCAGGTCGCTGGCATCGGAGCCGGCCTGCGGCTCGGTCAGGGCGAAGGCACCAAGCATCCTGCCCTCGGCCAGCGGGCGGAGAAAGCGCTGTTTCTGCGCCTCGCTGCCGTATTTCAGGATCGGCATGCAGCCCACCGAGTTGTGCACGCTCATGATGGTCGAACAGGCGCCATCACCGGCGGCGATCTCCTCCAGTGCCATGGCATAGGCAAGGTGCCCGGTTTCGGCACCGCCCCACTGCTGCGGCACCAGCATGCCCATAAAACCCAACTGGCCCATCTCGGCGATGGCCTCGGTGGGGAAACGATGCTCACGATCCCAGTCGGCGGCAAAGGGTTTCAGCCGCTCCTGGGCGAACTGGCGGGCCATGTCACGGATCAGGATGTCTTCTTCATTGGGCAGCATGGCTGGCTCCGGTAAACGGGTTAATCACCGTGGGAGGCGCTTCAGCGGCGACTGTCGCGACTCAAGCCCCACAAGTCATTTGCGCGATGCTCAATACAACTCGATGGCCACGGCAGTGGCCTCGCCGCCACCGATGCACACGGACGCCACGCCACGCTTGAGACCACGCTGCTGCAACGCTGCCAACAGGGTCACCAGGATGCGCGCGCCGGAAGCGCCGATGGGATGGCCCAAGGCGCAGGCGCCGCCATTCACGTTGAGTTTGGCGTGAGCGATGCCCAATTCACGCATGGCCACCATCGGCACCACGGCGAAGGCCTCGTTGATCTCGAACAGATCGACCGACTCCTGCTGCCATTCGATGCGTGCCAGCAAACACTTGATCGCTGCTACCGGCGCGGTGGTGAACAGATTCGGTGCCTGCGCGTGGCCGGCATGCCCGAGGATGCGCGCCAGCGGTTTCAGCCCACGCTGTTGAGCCTGAGACAGGCGCATCAGCAGCAGCGCGGCGGCGCCATCGGAAATGGAGCTGGCATTGGCCGCCGTCACCGTACCGCCCTCGCGGAACGCCGGCTTCAGGCCTGGAATCTTGTCCGGACGAGCCTTGGGCGGCTGCTCGTCGGTGTTGATTAGATGTCGTTCACGCCCCTGCGGCGCCTCCACGGCAACGATCTCGCCCGCGAACGAACCGTCCGCTATCGCCTGCTGGGCGCGGCGCAGCGACTCCAGCGCATAGGCATCCTGCTCCTCGCGGCTGAAGTGATACTGCTCGGCGCAATCCTCAGCGAAAGTGCCCATCAGGCGACCGCGTTCGTAGGCATCCTCCAGACCGTCGAGGAACATATGGTCGAGCACCTGGCCGTGCCCCATGCGATAGCCACTACGAGCGCGCGCCAGCAGATACGGCGCGTTG
Source organism: uncultured Pseudomonas sp. (assembly GCA_964543555.1). GTDB lineage: Bacteria > Pseudomonadota > Gammaproteobacteria > Pseudomonadales > Pseudomonadaceae > Aquipseudomonas. The sequence goes on along the minus strand of CAZIZA010000141.1, from coordinate 2,340 downwards.
GACATGCTTTCCATGCCACCGGCCACCAGTACATCGGCGCTGCCAGCGAGCAACTGATCATGGCCAAGCATCAGCGCCTGCATGCCCGAACCGCACATCTTGTTCAGCGTGGTGCACTGCACCGCCTGGCTCAGGCCCGCGCCCAACGCCGCCTGGCGCGCCGGCGCCTGGCCCTGGCCGGCCTGCAGCACGCAGCCCATCAGCACCGTATCCACCGCCTCGGCGGCAAGGCCGGCACGCTCCAGCGTCGAACGGATCGCTGCGGCGCCCAGCTCAGCCGCCGTAAGGCCGGCCAGATCGCCAAGGAAGCCGCCCATGGGTGTACGCGCAGCACTGACGATAACGATGGGGTCGAGTTGCTGGTTCATGGTTTTCACCTTCAATTTCGTAGCCCGGATGCAATCCGGGAAGGTTGCTTTGCGTGTACCGGTGTATATGAACGCAGGAGCGGCTTCAGCCGCGATCATGACGAGACTGGAATGCCGCCCGACCGCTCCGACAAGAACACCTGGTCGCTCCGGCTATTTCGCCGCCATACGCAGCGCGCCATCGAGGCGGATCACCTCGCCATTGAGCATCGGGTTCTCGACGATATGTCGCACCAGCGCGGCGTACTCATCGGGGCGGCCCAGGCGCGACGGGAACGGCACATTGGCCGCCAGCGAATCGCGTACCTCCTGCGGCATGCCGGCCATCATCGGCGTCTCGAACACACCCGGCGCAATGCACATCACGCGGATACCGGAACGCGCCAGATCACGCGCCGCCGGCAATGTCAGCGCCGCTACTCCGCCCTTCGACGCGGCATAGGCCGCCTGGCCCATCTGCCCGTCGAACGCCGCCACCGAGGCGGTATTGATAATGACCCCGCGCTCACCTTCTGCGTTCGGCATGTTCTGTGCCATGGCCTCCGCGGTTAGACGCAGCAGGTTGAAACTGCCGACCAGGTTGATCTCGACGGTGCGACGAAAGCTGTCCAGGCCATGAGCGCCGTTGCGCCCCAGTACCTTCTCGGCCGGCGCAACACCGGCGCAGTTGACCAGCCCGTGCAGAGCGCCGAATGCCTCCAGAGCCTGTGCTATAGCTGCCTGGCCGTCCTCTTCGCGAGTGATATCGGCACGTACGAAGCGCGCGGCGTCACCCAACTCGACGACGGCCTGCTGGCCAGCCTCGGCGTTGATATCCAGCAGCACCACCCGGCCGCCCTGCCCGACCAGTTCACGGGCTGTGGCCAGGCCAAGACCAGAGGCGCCGCCACTGATCAGGAATACGGATTCGTCGATACGCATGCTCAACCTCTGTGATTGTTGTGGAGTGAGATTGACAGGCAGATTTGCACAGGTTTACGTTAACGTAAAGGTAAACGAGCAATGACCATGGCAACCACCTACTCCATCTCCGATCTGGCCCGCGAACTGGACATAACCACCCGCGCCATCCGTTTCTACGAGGAGCAAGGCATGCTCGCGCCGGAGCGGCGTGGCCAGGAACGCGTCTACAGCGCCAAGGACAAGGTGACGCTGAAACTCATCCTGCGCGGCAAGCGCATCGGCTTCTCGCTGGCCGAATGTCGCGAGCTGATCGAGCTCTACGACCCGGAAACCGGCAGCCGCAAGCAGTTGGAGACCTTCATGGGCAAAATCGCCGAGCGCCGTCTGCAGCTTGAACAACAGTTACTGGATATCCAGCAGATGCAGCTGGAACTGGATACCGCCGAGGAGCGCTGTCTCGCTGCCTTGGCCGAAACGACCGCGTAATCGCCCCCCACGACAAGAACAATAGCAGGTGCCCCCATGAGCTATCCCACCCTCAATTTCGGCCTCGGCGAAACCCTCGACATGCTGCGCGACTCGGTGCACCAGTTCGCCCAGGCCGAGCTGGCACCGCGTGCCGCACAGATCGACCGCGATAACGAATTTCCCATGGACATGTGGCGTAAATTCGGCGACATGGGCCTGCTCGGCATCACGGTCAAGGAAGAGTACGGCGGCACCGACATGGGCTACCTGGCCCATGTGCTGGCCATGGAAGAGATCAGCCGTGCCTCGGCCTCGGTGGGTCTGTCCTACGGCGCGCATTCGAATCTGTGCGTCAACCAGATCCACAAGAACGGCAGCGAGGCGCAGAAGCACAAATACCTACCCAAGCTGTGCTCCGGCGAGCACATCGGTGCACTGGCCATGAGCGAGCCCAACGCCGGCTCCGACGTGGTGTCGATGAAACTGCGCGCGGAAAAGCGCGGCGACCGCTACGTGCTCAACGGCAACAAGATGTGGATCACCAATGGCCCGGACGCCCACACCTACGTGATCTACGCCAAGACCGACATCAACGCCGGCT
>CAZIZA010000140.1:0-9902 GCA_964543555.1 uncultured Pseudomonas sp. | reverse complement strand
GCGGCAGGCAATGAGGCGATATTTCCTCAATGCGACAACTAATTACAGAAGCACCGGATGCGCCAGGCACAGATATTGACAGCTTGAAAAAGGAGTGATCAAGCAGAAAGGATAAACGGATAATTTCAGCAAGAGTCAGGCCATAAATCAGCAAAAGCCGATTTCATTGACCTCTAAGCCTCTCGCCCCTTAAGCCGGAGCTAAAAATGGCCCCCGAACAGCACACTCGCGTTCCCTATATGCTCATTATGGGGCGCGATGTTACCGCTGCGAACACCATCCCCGGCTCAGGCGACCTGCCGACGTCCGCCGCAGTTGCCGGGAACGCGCCCTGCGTGCGAAGGCACTTCCCCAGCGACACTCGCGCCAGCACAAGGGTCGGCCGGGACGTTAGCAGCGAGGGCGTGACACCGACAGGCCTTGCCGGGCATTCATCTCACAACGCCGGCGTGCGCGGCGGCACCAGACGCTTGTTGCCGGTGGACTCATAGGCTGCAGCCAGTTGCAGCAGTGCTGAATCGTCGTAGGCACGACCGGCAAAGGTCAGCCCCACCGGCATACCGATATCGGCCATCACCCCCATCGGCACGGTGACGGTCGGCACGCCCTGATGGCGGATCGCCAAATTGCCGTTGGCCACCCACACGCCGTTACTCCAGGCAATATCGGCGGACACTGGGTTGACGTCGGCATCCGCTGGCCCGACATCGGCCACGGTGGGGAACAGCACCGCATCGAGTCTGAGCTCATCCATCCAGTCTTCCAGATCCAGCTTGCGTGTGTGCTCCAGGGCGCGCATACCATCCGGTACGCTGGGGATTTCACTCCACAGCCTGAGGCCACGCTGTGCCATGCGCACATACTCGTCCATGCCGAAGGCCAGGTCATCCTCACGGTTGGGCAAGGTACCCGGCTCATGGGGGAAAATTTGCGGGCCGTCGACATCGGCCAGGCAATTGAGTTTCGGGTCACCATTGGCCCGCAGGAAATCATCCAGGGCCCAGGCCGTCAGCTCACCCAGTTCGTCGAGCAGGAACTGGTGGGGTACCAGGCCTCGGTTGTAAACGGTCGGCGCACCGGGACGATCACCTTCGCAGTTCGACACCAGCGGAAAGTCCACCTCGATCACCGTAGCGCCGGCCTTTTCCAGCGCAGCACGCGCCTGCTCCCACAGCTCGATCACCGAGGCTCGGGTCTGGATGCGCTGCCCGGTTGGCCCGCCAATGCCAGGCTTTTCGCTGGTGCCGGCCAGCGCGTCCTTGTTGATATACATGCGCGGCACGCCCAGGCGTTTACCTGCCAACGCTGCGGGCTGAGCAGCCAGCGTCAGGTAGGACTGCGGGCGTACCTCGGACGGGCGCGGAATCGGTACCCAGGGCTGCAGACGCCACAGATCGCCACGCGTGTCCGGATCGTCGGCCACCACTACATCGAGCACTTCCAGCAGATCAGCCATGGTGCGGGCGAATGGCACCACCACATCCATGGTCGGCGTCAGCGGCCAGTTGCCGCGCACCGAGATCAGCCCTCGCGACGGCGTATAGGCGCACAGGCCGTTGTTCGAGGCCGGACCACGGCCACTCGACCAGGTTTCCTCGGCCAGGCCGAAGGCAGAGAAGCTGGCACCAGTGGCTGTACCGGCACCGTTGGACGACCCCGAAGCGAAAGGCGCGGTCAGGTAATCGGCGTTATAAGGGCTTTCCGCGCGACCATAGACGCCGCGCTGCATGCCGCCATTGGCCATCGGCGGCATGTTGGTCTTGCCCAGGCAGATGGCGCCAGCTGCGCGCAGACGTTCGATGGTGAAAGCATCGCGCTGCGCCACCAGATCCTTGAATGCCGGGCTGCCAGAAGCCGCTGTCAGCCCTTTGACCAGGTAGCTATCCTTGGCGGTGTAAGGGATGCCATCGAGCGGACTTAACGCCTCACCACGGGCGCGGCGCACATCGGAAGCTTCAGCCTCCTTGAGGGCCTCGGGGTTACGTACCACTACCGCGTTCAGTCGGGTCGGTGTATCGGCGCCGTCGTAGGCGTCGATACGTGCCAGATAGGCCTGAACCAACTCGACCGCCGTGGTGCGGCCAGACTCCAGTGCGGCGCGCAGCTCGGCAATGGAAACTTCGGTTACCTCGATCATCGTGTCATCACTCGCAGAGGGTGGGCCGCCAGCACACGGCCACGAATACGGAAACAGCGCTTGTACGATGGCCAGTCACAGACCGATGTGGCAACGCCGATAGGTGCCCGATGATACATCCCACCAGGCCTTCGCCACAGCCAGCAGAACATGGCGCAGTGCAGCCCGAGCCACTACAGTCTGCCTACAACACTCCAGGTGGACGGAACACCATGACCCGCGAAGAACGCATCCAGCTCTGGTCGGCATTATCGGAAGTGTTCGTTGACAACCCGGTCGACTACAGCTTGATCGCCCGCCAGGTGGCAGGCTTTGATCGCGCCATAATACAAACAGCCTTCTATGAGGATGTCGCGCCGGCCTGCTACACCAACCTGCTGGCGCCCATCCCACCGATCTGGACCGGTTTCGACGATGCCTGGCTCAGCGCAACCATTGAACAAGCCCAGGCAACTAGACAGCGCTCTACCCTGCGCCGCCTGAACGACAGCCTCTTTATCAGCTACCTGCGCCTTGTCCTGAAATCGGAATGAGCGATGATCGAGAAGGAACTCGATAGCCTCTGATGCGCAGCTTTTGACGGAGCATTTCAAACACCGACCTTACGCTGGCTCGTCAGGTGGCAGGCAGTGGTGGCCAAACGAGCGCCGCACCTACTGCTTCGCATGCTGTTCGCCAGCGCTCAGGGGCAGGACAAAACGCTGGCGCAAACGCCTGAGCTCCAGGCCTTTATCCGCCGCACGCTGCAGCAATGCTTTGTCCGCGACACAACCGGCTATACGCGGGATATCCGTCACTACCTCAAACCCTGGTCAGCCCGCGTCATCGCCAACGGGGCAGATGTCTGCCTCTGGCATGGCACCGAGTACAACTGGTCGCCTTTCGCCATGTGCGATTATCTGGCCGAATACTTACCCGGCAACGCACGTATTGAGCGGATGGCGGGGCTTTCTCACTACTCCTGCCTGCATGCCAAAGTACCTTTGATTTGTGTGCGGCTTGCGGGTGGGCGAGGTTGGCTTTAACTGATGCGCCAAGTGCATCCAACGGAGCAATCTCGTGACCAGGCTGCCCTGGCCGAAAGCAGCCACATGCTCAAGCAGCTCGAAAGCCCAACTGCCCTTTAGCAGATCGACCTCGCCAGGTTTACCAAGGGCATACCTGGGGATATCCGTACTTTCCAGAAAAAGCTCCATTTCGAAACTGTTGCCCACCCCCTGCACATCGTCGAACGGATCACAAATGCCTTTGGTCGCCAGGGTGATGGCTTCGCCAATCAACACCCCGACCGCTGCCAGTACCTGCGGCAGACGACAAACCGCCTGCACGTGCCGATTGTCAGCCAGCAACGAGTGGCGTTGATCCGTACCACGCGGTACGGGCCATTGGTCCGCTGGCTTGACACCTGCATCGAATGCGCTGCGCAGGCTATCCAGCAAATCGGGCGCTATGGCCTGGCGCAGCAGGATATAGCCATCACGCTGCAGTCGAGCGCGTTGATCCATGAGTCGTTGCCCCCCTGCCGGCTTGGATCAACGCGGCTTCTAGCACAGTGGGAAGACTCTCCCCCCAAGCCAGCGAGGTGTTCGGGGGATAGCAAAACCAACCCCGCTTTACAGACGATTCTCGGTGCTTACGCCAATTCTGATTTATAACTAAAGGATGCATCAGTCTCATGCCATCGCGCTGTAACCTGAAACAGCATGTTGTCGCTTGCCGCACGCATGCTGGGCGATACATAAATACGGATTATCGACCGACTGGTAAGCCATGCCGATCAGCACCACACATCACAAGCGATTCATCACTTATCTGTACACCATGCTCGGCGTCGTGCTGTTGCTTGGCTTGGCTTTCGTAGTGCTATTGCGCGAACAACTCAGGTATCAGGAGGCAATCCAACAACGCGAAGTGTCACTGCAGCTAGCTGAGGAATTACGCCAATCCTCGACGGATCTGGCACGTTTGGTACGAAGTTATGTCATCACGGGTGACATTCACTATCGCGAATACTTCGACAATGTCGTGGCCATCCGTGACGGCCTGCAACCACGTCCGGCCAATTACCATCTGGCCTACTGGGAGCTGAAAGTCCTGGAAAACAGTGGTTTCATGCCAGCCCGCAGGGAAACAGGAGAAACCATCGCCCTGCTCGAACTGATGCGCCGCACCGGCTTTACCGAAATCGAGCTGAGCAAACTGGTAGAAGCCAAGCGACATTCTGATGCACTGGTCGAGATCGAAAGACAAGCCATGGAACTTGCCGATCGCGAGCCACGCCAACCCAGCAATCGTGACAAAGCCCTGTGGATGCTGGCCGACTATAACTTCATCGCGCTCAAAGCGAAGGTCATGCAACCGATCATCGAAGCTCAGCAAATGGTCATCTCACGCACGCAAAACGCAGTGAATATGGCCAAGCAGCGCCTGTCGATCGCGACCTTTTTCCTGTTCGTCATGAGCGGCACACTGGTGTTGCTCATCCTGCTGCTGGGCCGAGAGATTCGGCGCCTGATCGGCTGCTCGGTGCAGGATCTGCAAAGCACCCTGATCCGCCTCGGCCAGGGTGATTTTCTGACCCCCATCAAGGCACAGGACCAGAACAGCGTACTGAGCTGGATCGCTCACACCCAGCGCCAACTGGCCTCACTCAACCTCAGGCATTTCAAAGCCATCGTCGAATCGTCGGACGATGCCATCATCAGCAAAAACACCGAGAGCATCATTGCCAGCTGGAACATAGGTGCGGAGCAAATATTCGGCTATAGCGCCGATGAAATGATCGGCACTTCAATCAGGCGTCTTATTCCTCAGGAGCGAGCATTCGAAGAGGATGAGATCCTGAAGAAGATCACGCACGGCGAAAAGGTTGAACATTTCCAGACCCAGCGCCTGCATCGCGATGGTCACCTGATCGATCTTTCAGTGAGTATCTCCCCTATCTACAACGAGCATGGTGACGTAATAGGTGCATCGAAGATTGCTCGCGACATTTCACGCGAGAAAGCGGCTGAGGCGGAAATTCATCGCCTGGCGTTCTATGACACATTGACGGGGCTGGCCAATCGCAGGCTGCTGATTGAAAGGCTGACACAGGCCATCAACCGCTATGTTCGCGATCAGGCCAGCTTCGCGGTGCTGTTTCTCGATCTCGATAATTTCAAGACACTCAATGACACCCTCGGTCATGAAGCAGGTGACACCTTGTTGGAGGAAGTGGGGAGGCGTCTGCTCAATGCCATACGCAAAACTGACACTGCGGCGCGTCTGGGTGGCGATGAGTTCGTGCTGCTGATCAACCTGCATCAACCGCCGCACGCCGATAGGCAATGGCTGGATACCGTGGTGGATAAGCTCAAAAAAAGTATCGCTTCGCCCTATTCAATCCATGACACCACGCACACCTGCACCACCAGCATCGGTGGTGTGATCTACAGCGGCCAGAAGTGTTCGGCGCTGGCACTGTTGAGCCAGGCCGACCATGCGATGTATCAGGCCAAGCGCAGAGGCAAGAATCAGTTCCACCTGCACGAGGACACCTGACAACAGGCGCTGCCCGCATACTGACACCAACCGCCTCATGCAATCAGCCTTGATGAGGCATGAGTGGAGGCGTTTCTTGAGGAGCCACCTCAAAGGACATCGACGCCAACACGAGCGCTGAGCACAGCGGGCTGATCTGTCAGACATTGCTGACGGTCTCAAGCAACCTTGCTCAATGATGTTCGATACGATTGCGCCCGCCGCGCTTGGCGCAGTACAGAGCGATGTCGCTGCGTGACAGGGCCGCCTCGACGCTGGCATCGCCGGCATTGAGCGAGGAGATGCCAACGCTGACGGCCAGGTAGATCAGCTCTCCCGCATGTTGGATGGGCGTGCCAGCCAGCTCATTCTGGATGCGCGTAGCAAAGTGCATGGCCTTATCCAGGCTCGCCTCGCTGAGTACCACGGCGAACTCCTCGCCGCCCAGGCGTCCGGCGGTGTCGGTCTTGCGCAGCTGGCTGCTGAGGATTGCGGCGAAGTGGCGCAGAGCCTGATCGCCAACGTTATGCCCCCAGCGGTCGTTGATGGCCTTGAAATAATCGAGGTCGAACATCAGGATCGCCGCACTCTGCTCCGGGTTGCGCTGCAGCCGTGCCAGCTCGGCTTCGAGCTGACTCATGAAGTGCCGGCGATTGGCGAGCTGAGTAAGAAAATCGGTGGTAGCGAAGGCCTGAAGTTCAGCCTCGATCTGTTTGCGCGTGGTCACATCAGTCATGAAGCCGTGCCACAGCACGCTGCCGTCCTCTTCGCCGCGTGGGCGGGCTGCGCCCTGACACCAGACACTTTCACGCCCGGCGACCTGTACCCGAAATTCCAGATGCCAGGGCGCCAATTCCTCGGCCGAGAGCTCGATGGAGTCGATGAACGCCATGCGGTCATCCGGGTGAATGGCTTCCATCAACGCCTGAGCATCTGCCATCAGCTGCATGGCGCTGAGGCCGCAGATGGCTTGTGCACCGGCACTGACGTAGGTGAAGCCCGAAACGCCATCGGCTTGCCTGCGGTATTGGAAGACCATGCCGGGAATTTCATTGGTCAGGTCGGTCATCAGGGCAGCGGTCTGCCGCACCTGTTCGGACAACCCTCGCATGGCGGTGATATCCGTAGTGGTGCCAACCATGCGCAGCGGCTTACCCTGCTTATCACGCTCGACCACCTTGCCGCGACTGCACACCCATTTGTACTGGCCATCGCGACAGCGCAGGCGGTGCTCGACTTCATAGGCCGCCGTATGCTGTTCCAGATGCGCCTGGATGGTCGCACGCACGTAGTCGAGGTCAGCCGGATGCACGCGGGTGTAGCTTTCTTCGATACGGTTGCCGATTTCATGATCGGCATAGCCGAGAAGCGCTTTCCAACCGCTGGAGTAATGAATCTCGCCGGTGCTGATGTTGCGATCCCAGATACCGGTACCGCTGCCGGCGATAGCCAGTGCCATGCGCCGTTCGCTGCCCTGCAGGTCGGCAATTTCATGACGTTGGCGGGCATCATCCGCCTCACGCGCCAACAGGTCGTGGGCGAGGTTGGCAAAATCCTGCAGTGCTGCCTGTGCTTCGGCATCCAGTTCTAGCGGCTGCTCGCACAGCAAGTACAGGGTACCGAGCGTCTCCCCCTCGTACGTCGGCAGCGGCCAGGCCAGGGTAGTAGCGCAGGCCTCGTCGATCTTCGTCAGTTGAGCATCGCTCAGCTCGTGGCTGGCCCACATGTGCCGTGAAGCTGTATTGCCTGAAATCAGTACGGCAACCGCACCGAAGTACCGGCCAAGCAGGCGTACCAACCCATCGAACCGCTCATCATTGGCGCTGCCAGGCGCGGTGACCGAACACAGGGACTGCATAGTGATTCTGCCTGGATGAAAACGCGAAAGACGGCTGATATTGATACGCCATTAGCAGGCTGTCGTCTAATCGTTCATGCCGCTGTAGCCCACGTTGATAGGCCATACGTCGGCTGTTGCACAGCCAACCGCTCTAGCTAGAACTTGCCGACGTCACCACGCAACCATCAACGACTGGTCAAGCACAAAAGAATTGTTATGATATAACATCTTTATCAATGCCTATTCGCAATACCCCGATGCAACCAGGCAACTCGCTGCGCTCTGGAGCGCCAGCTGCGAGACAACGCAACGACCTCCCAATACTTAGAAAACGTCACGCTAGGAACCCCCATGAAAGCCACTTCGGCCTCCCTCGCCGTCATGACCGCCCTGGTCACGTCTGAGATTCACGCTGCCTCATCCGGCAATTCCACCGTTTCGCTTGGCTCGGTCTACGTCACCCCGGAGACCAGCGGCACGCTGCGCACCGACAGCATTCTGTCCTCGGTCGACATCATGGGCAGCGACAAGATCGAGGACAAAACCGTAATGAACAGCTGGGAGCTGGTGGGCCAGATGCCCGGCATCCAGCTGACCGAGACGCGTATGGGCGCCGAGTCCGGCAAGGTGACCTTTCGTGCATTCAACGGTGAGGGTTATATCAACGGCATCAAGACCCTGATCGACGGCGTACCGAGCAACGTCAACAGCGGTAACCAGCGCTTCATCGACATGATCTTCCCGCTGGACATCGACTACATCGAGGTGGTGCGCGGTACCAATGACCCGCGCTACGGCCTGCACAACATCGGCGGCAACATCAATTTCGTCACCCGCCAGGGCGGTAACTACACCGATGGCCGTCTGACCTACGGCAGCTTCAATACCCGCGAATTTCAGTTGGCGGTCGGCCACGAGGAAGGCAACTTCGCGCAAAACTACTTCCTGGCGAAACAGGACTCCGACGGCTTCCGCGACCACAGCGACTCCAACAAGTATTCCCTGGGCGGCAAGTGGTTCGTCAGCGATGACGAGCAGACCATGAAGCTCGGCGTGGTTGCCCGCCTCTACCACCACGAGGCCGAGGAGCCGGGTTTTCTTACCGCGCAGCAACTGGCCGCCAGCCGCACGCAGTCGCCGGCGAAGAACGCCAACGACGGCGACGACCGCGACATGAAGCACCTCAGCGCGCATGCCGATTTCCAGCTCAGCGATGACCTGAGCCTGAGCAACAAGCTGTACTACAACAGCTACGACGATGACCGCACCGTGACCTTCACCGACTACCCGGTCGGCAATGCCCCGCGTCAGCGACGCCAGTGGGAAGAGCGCCAGACCGGCGTGCTCAGCAACCTGACCTGGCGCGCCCACGAGATGCTGACCCTCGACGGCGGCATCAACTACGAGCAGCAGAACAACGAATACCGCCGCTACCGCTACAACTTCGGTATCCCCACCGACTTCGACGCGCCGCCGGCACGCACGCAAAACGACGACAGCTACACGCTGTACAACACCGGCGCTTATGCCCAGGCGATCATCCAGCCCATCGAGCAGTTGAAGATCATTCCGGCGTACCGCGTCGACAAGTTCTCCGGTAATACCGAGCTGATGAACGGCGAGAAGGCCGAGCTGCAGGACTACGGCTGGATCGAGCAACCCAAGCTCAGCGTGGTGTACAGCATCACCCCGGACATCAACGTCTACGCCAACTGGGGCCGTACCTTCCAGATCCTCACCGGGTCGACCGCACCGGCCTACATGACCGCCGGCCAGGTGTCGTACAAACCGTCGATCAACATTGGAAAGGAAGTGGGGGTGAAGTTCAAACCGTTCGCCGGCTCGGAAGCGCGCATCGCCGTATGGCAGCAGGACGCCACCGACGAAGTTTCCAATATGCCCGCGACCGGTACCACGGTCGGCCTCGGCGAAACTCGACGTCGCGGCATTGACATGCAGCTCACCGCGCAATTGAACGAACAGTGGACAGTGTGGGGCTCACACGCCATTCAGGAGGCCAAGGTGATCAGCGCCTTTAGCGACGGTGGGCGCTCGCTGGCAGGCACCGAGGTGATCTCCACCCCGCGCTACATCAGCAATGCCGGCGTCGATTACCAGTTCAACGACGCCTGGCGCTTCGGCCTGCAAGCCCGCGCCCAGGGCGATTACTACATCGACACGCTCAACGAACAAGGCAAGTACGGCGGCTTCGCGGTGCTCGATGCCAACGTACGCTATCAGGTCTCCGCGACCACCAGCCTCGACCTGCAGATGAAGAACCTGACCGATCGCGAGTATGAGTACGTGTGGTTCGACAACTTCTTCTGGGGCGGCGATGACCAGCCGATGTTCTCCCCTGCCCCAGGTCGCTCGGCCTATCTGTCGGTGAACATGAAGCTGTAA
>CAZIZA010000139.1:0-9927 GCA_964543555.1 uncultured Pseudomonas sp. | reverse complement strand
GATGGTGGTGTGCTGGGGCGGCCACTCGATCAGCACCGAGGAATACAAGTACACCAAGAAGGTCGGCCATGAGCTGGGCCTGCGCGGCCTGGACATCTGCACCGGCTGCGGCCCGGGCGTGATGAAAGGCCCGATGAAGGGCGCCACCATCAGCCACGCCAAGCAGCGCAACCTCACCGGCCGCTACCTGGGCCTGACCGAGCCGGGCATCATCGCCGCCGAAGCGCCCAACCCGATCGTCAATGAACTGGTGATCCTGCCGGACATCGAGAAGCGCCTGGAAGCCTTCGTCCGCGTCGGCCACGGCATCATCATCTTCCCGGGCGGCGCCGGCACGGCCGAGGAGTTCCTCTATCTGCTGGGCATCCTCACCCACCCGGACAACCAGGATCTGCCCTTCCCGGTCATTCTCACCGGGCCAAAGAGCGCAGGGCCGTACCTGCAGCAGTTGCATGATTTCATCGGTGCGACCCTGGGCGAGGTGGCGCAGCAGCGCTACCGCATGATCGTTAACGATCCGGCCGAAGTCGCCCGAGAAATGGCCGTCGGCATCAAGGCCGTGCGTCAGTTCCGCCGCGAGCGCAACGATGCCTTCCACTTCAACTGGCTGCTGAAGATCGACGAGAGCTTCCAGCACCCGTTCGAACCGACCCATGAAGCCATGGCCAGCCTCAATCTCACCCGCGAGCAGCCGCTGCATCACCTGGCTGCCAACCTGCGCCGCGCGTTCTCCGGCATCGTCGCCGGCAACGTCAAGGAGAATGGCATCCGCCTGATCGAGGAACACGGCCCTTATGAGATCCGTGGCGAAACCACCATCATGCGGCCGCTGGATCGCTTGCTACAGGCCTTCGTCGAGCAGCATCGCATGAAGCTGCCAGGCGGTAGCGCCTATGAACCCTGTTATCGTGTGGTCGACTGAGGCGACCTGCCACCCCTTTCAAGGGCACCACAAAATCGCTAATCTGGCGACATGCCATTATTCCAGCGCCAGATTATCGCCATTCTTATGCTGTGCGCTTGTGCTTTCGCCGCTCGCGGCGAAACGCTGCGCCTGGTCACGGAAGCCTGGGCGCCTTACGTCTACGAGGAGAACGGCCAACCCACCGGCCTCGACTATGAAATCACGCAGACGGTGCTGCAACGCCTGGGCATTGAGCTGGAGTTGCAGTTCCTGCCCTGGAAACGCTGCCTGTTAGCACTGGAGCACGGGCATGCCGACGGTATTCTGGACATCTTCCACCTGCCCGAGCGCGAAGCCGGCATGCTCTTCGTCGCAGAGCCGCTCAGCGATATCGAACTGGTGCTGTTCTATGCCCGCAGTCGCCCCTACCGCTATGACAGACTGGAAGACCTGCGTGACCTGGTAATCGGTGTCTCACCCGGCTACTGGTACAACGACAAGGCATTCCGCGCCTCGACGCTGTTCAGCCGCGAAGAAGCGCAGAGTCATGAGGCCAACCTGGGCAAGTTGATACGTCATCGCATCGATCTGGTAGTCAATGACCGGCGCGCCGGTCTTTACCTGAGCGCCCAGATGGGTATTCAGGAGCAAATCGACTACCACCGCAAAATACTGGGGCGCGACCACCTATACCTGGCACTGCGCAAGGATCCTGCGCTGCAGCGCCTGGCGCAGGACTTCGCCCACGAGCTTCGCCACTTCAAGCGCGAGCCCGGCTATGCCAGCCTGCTGGCACGTTACACCAACCCTCGAGATAGCAAGCCGTGAACCAACCGACAGGCTGATAGGTGCGCAAGCCCTGCGCTCTGTTATACTCGGAACTTCCCGCCAGGCTTGCGCCCGGATGCTGGTGCTCTGAAGCCAGCAGTACCGGACGGGATCACGCCCCCCAACGTGTGATTCAAGCCAGGCTCTACACCCCCAGGGCCACGCCCTCACTAGTACAGGATTGCTCATGTCCTTTGCCTCCCTCGGTCTCTCCGAGGCTTTAGTCCGTGCGGTCGAAGCCGCCGGCTACACCCAACCCACTCCGGTGCAACAGCGGGCCATTCCCGCCGTGTTGCAAGGGCGCGATCTGATGGTGGCTGCCCAGACGGGTACTGGTAAAACGGGTGGTTTCGCCCTGCCAATTCTCGAACGCCTGTTCCCGGACGGCCACCCGGATCGCGAGCAACGCCACGGCCCGAAACAGCCGCGCGTGCTGGTACTGACCCCCACCCGCGAACTGGCTGCCCAGGTGCATGACAGCTTCAAGCTGTATGCCCGCGATCTGAAATTCGTCAGCGCCTGCATCTTCGGCGGCGTTGGCATGAACCCTCAGGTTCAGGCCCTGGCCAAGGGTGTCGATGTGCTGGTGGCCTGCCCCGGACGCCTGCTCGACCTGGCCAACCAGAAAGCCATCGACCTGTCGCATGTGGAAATTCTCGTGCTCGATGAAGCCGACCGCATGCTCGACATGGGCTTCATCCATGACGTCAAGAAAGTACTCGCCAAGTTGCCTGCGCAACGCCAGAACCTGCTGTTCTCGGCGACCTTCTCCAAGGACATCACCGACCTGGCCGGCAAACTGCTGCATAACCCCGAGCGCATCGAGGTGACGCCGCCCAATACCACGGTCGAACGCATCGAACAGCGCGTATTTCGCCTCGCTGCCAGTCACAAGCGCGCCCTGCTCGCCCACCTGATCACACAGGGCGCCTGGGAACAGGTGCTGGTATTCACCCGTACCAAACACGGCGCCAACCGCCTGGCCGAATACCTCGAGAAACACGGCCTGCCGGCTGCTGCGATCCATGGCAACAAGAGCCAGAACGCACGCACCAAGGCACTGGCCGACTTCAAGGCCAACCAGGTGCGCATCCTGGTGGCCACCGATATCGCTGCACGCGGCCTGGACATCGATCAACTGCCGCACGTGGTCAACTTCGAGCTGCCCAATGTCGAGGAAGACTATGTACACCGTATCGGCCGTACCGGCCGCGCCGGGCGGAGCGGTGAGGCCATCTCGCTGGTTGCCCCGGACGAAGAGAAGCTACTGAAAAGCATCGAACGCATGACCAAGCAGAAGATCCCTGATGGCGATCTGCTTGGCTTCGATGCGAGCACGGTCGAGGCCGAGCGCCCCGAAGTCCGCGAACCGCGTCAGCCGCGCAATGCCGGCCAGAAGAAAGCAAAACCCGAGGGTGGCGACAAACCCAAAGGCGAGCGCAACAACGGCGGACGCAGGGACAAGGGCAAGGACAGCGGCAAGGAGCTGAAAGCCAAGCCGCAACAGCAGGGGCAGAACCGCCGCGGCCAGCAACCGCGCAACCAGAGTCGTGGCGCCGCCCCGGCCATTCCACCCTTGCCTCCGGATCGTGACCCGGAAGAGTTCCTCGACGACGAGATCGACAATTTCGGCAACCGTGCCGATTATGTGCCGGTGCAGAACAAGCCGCAGGGTCGTGGCCGCCGTTCGGGCGCTGCCACTGCTGGCAATGGCATGGCTCAGGGCCAGAAAGCCAAGAGCAACAACAGGCAGCCGCGTAACAATACCGGCAGCGCCCCTGGCACCCCCGGCAAAAATCGCCGCCAGGGTGGACAGGGTCGCAATGCTGCCGGCCGTGGCCGACCTGCACATGATGGCCGCATCACGTCGCTGGACCGCGACGAACTGCCCCGCACCGAAGCTGCTGTGCGCAATCCACGCGAAAAGCAGCCGATCATCATGCACAAAGGCTCGCGCCTTGATCGCTTCCCCAGCGCCGAGCAATTGGACGAGCTGAGCAACAGCACCCGTCCGCGCAGCGAGAAGCCGGCGTTACTGACCCGCAACCGCGAAGAGTAGTCCACGCCGGGCTCAGGCAGCTATCCTGCCGCACCAACGCACGAACAAGAACGCCGCCCTCAGGGGCGGCGTTCTTGTTTGGAAGAAAGGGCTGGCGGAAACCAGCACGCCCCGCCCCTTCGACCACCCTCGGGGTTGAGCGACTGCAACCTTGCAGTCGCCGCCCATCAATGACAGAGGGTCATCAGTTGGCCACAAGCGGCCGCTTTACTTACTTGCGAATGCCTTCGATCGAGATGATCAGTTCGACGGTTTCCGAGGCCGGGCCGAGATCCTTGGTGATATCGAAGTCCTTCAGCTTCAGCGTGGTGGTACCCTCGAAGCCAGCGCGGTAGCCGCCCCATGGATCCTGGCCTTCACCGATGAACTTGGCCGCGATCACCACCGGCTTGGTCACGCCATTGAGAGTCAGGTTACCCGTGACGTCAGCAGTGCCTTCGCCGGTGGATTTGACCGAGGTGGACTCGAAGGTTGCCGTGTCGTGCTTGCTTACATTGAGGAAGTCAGCGCTGCGCAGGTGCTTGTCACGCTCAGCGTGATTGGTGTCGACGCTGGCGGTCTTCAGGGTCACGTTGACCTTGCTCGCCTCGGGGTTGGCTGCGTCAAAGCTGAACGAGCCGTCGAAGTCCTTGAAGGTGCCATACAGCCAGCTGTAGCCCAGGTGGCTGATCTTGAAGTTGACGAAGGCATGCTGGCCTTGCTTGTCAATTGCATAATCTGCCGCCATGGCCTGGCCACCAATCAGCGCAGAACCCAGAACCAGTGCAGCGAGGGCGTTCTTCAACATGGGTGTTCTCCTTGCGAGGTTGTCGATCTAGACGGGCCTAGGCCCGGTTATGAAATGCTTCAGCGCCCGAACATCCGCAGCAGGGTGCTGTCGCGGTCGATGAAATGGTGCTTGAGTGCAGCCAGGCCATGCAAACCAGCGAAAATCACCAGCCCCCAGGCCAAATATTCATGGATGTCGCCGGCAATATCTTCCTGCTGCGCGATACCCGTCAGGGTGGCCGGCACACTGAACAGGCCGAACACCTCAATGCCACGGCCATCGGCGGTGGAAATCAGGTAACCGGAGATCATCACGCCGAACAGGCCGACATAGAGCACGCCATGGCCCAGCCTGGAGGCCAGACGCGTGAGCTGGCCGTGGCTGGGCAGAGCTGCCGGCGCCGGATTGAGCAGACGCCACAACACACGCAGCAGCATGACGGCGAACAGCAGGATACCGATGCTCTTGTGCAGATCGGGCGCACTCTGTCGCCATGGGTCATAGTAGCTAAGGCCCACCATCCAGAAACCGAGGGCGAACAGACCGAACACGGCCAACGCCACCAGCCAGTGCAGCAGCACGCTGACCAGGCCATAACGAATAAAGGTATTGCGCCATTGCATGGTGGCTTTCCTAATCCAGATTCCGAGCAAGACTAACGATAAATATATCGATTTAAAGCGGAAATTTTCGCTACGAAACATCAGGAAATGCGATGTTTCAGACACCCTAGATTGACTTGACGCATTTGCTACGGCGCGCCCACCAAAGAGTTCCCAGGCAGCAGCGTCAACGCGCATTTTGCCAGACCAGCAGCAGTAGCCGTAACTCGACGACAGCTTCTGGTAGGCTGTGCCGCCGAACCCTGGGAGATAGCTCATGAGCCTGAACGATCACTGGATGCAACGCGATCTCGACGTGTTGTGGCACCCCTGCACCCAGATGAAGGATCACGAACGCCTACCCCTGGTGGCGATCCGCAAGGCCTCCGGCGTGTGGCTGGAAGACTTCGATGGTAAACGCTACCTGGACGCCGTCAGTTCCTGGTGGGTCAATGTCTTCGGCCATGCCAACCCGCGCATCAACGCACGAATCCGCGAGCAACTGGATAGCCTCGAGCACGTCATGCTCGCCGGCTTCACCCATCAGCCGGTGATCGAGCTGTCCGAGCGTCTGGTGCAGATCACGCCGCCCGGGCTGAACAAGGTGTTCTACGCCGACAACGGCTCCTCGGGCATCGAGGTGGCGCTGAAGATGAGCTTTCATTACTGGCTCAACAACGGACAGGCCGGCAAGAAGCGCTTCGTCACCCTCACCAACAGCTATCACGGTGAAACCGTGGCGGCGATGTCGGTAGGCGACGTCTCGCTGTTCACCGACACCTACAAGCCGCTGCTGCTCGACACCCTCAAGGTGCCCAGCCCGGACTGCTACCTGCGCCCCGAGGGCGTGAGCTGGGAAGAGCATTCACGCGTCATGTTCGGCCATATGGAACAGACACTGGCCGAGCACCACCACGAAGTCGCCGCGGTGATCGTCGAGCCGCTGATTCAGGGTGCCGGCGGCATGCGCATGTACCACCCGATCTACCTCAAGCTGCTGCGCGAAGCCTGCGACCGCTATGGCGTACACCTGATCCATGACGAAATCGCTGTCGGCTTCGGCCGCACCGGCACGATGTTCGCTTGCGAGCAGGCCGGCATCACCCCGGATTTCCTGGTGCTGTCCAAGGCGCTGACCGGCGGCTACCTGCCGATGGCCGCCGTGCTCACCACAGATCAGGTCTACAGCGCCTTCTACGACGACTACGCCACGCTGCGCGCCTTCCTCCATTCGCACACCTATACCGGTAATCCGCTGGCCTGCGTAGCTGCGCTGGCGACGCTGGATATCTTCCGCGATGACGATGTGATCGAACGCAACAAGGCTCTGGCCGCACGCATGGCCAGCGCCACCGCGCACCTGGCCGAGCACCCGCATGTCGCCGAAGTGCGCCAGACCGGCATGGCCCTGGCGATCGAGATGGTACAGGACAAAACCAGCAAGACCGCTTATCCCTGGCAAGAGCGACGAGGTCTGCGTGTCTACCAGCACGCATTGGAACGCGGTGCGCTGTTGCGCCCACTGGGCAGCGTGGTGTATTTCCTGCCGCCTTATGTCATCAGCCCTGAGGAAATCGACTTTCTCGCCGAGGTAGCCAGCGAAGGCATCGATATCGCCACCCGCGAATCAGTCAGCGTGGCAGTGGATAACCGCTTTCCCGATCATCGCGATCCGGGCTGAAGCGGCCACAGGCTTCAGGCCGCAAGCTGCAGGCGGTAGACTGCGCGCCTGAACCCTGCAGCCTGAAGCCCCTATGCGCCTATCCCGTTTCTTCATCGACGCTCCACTTGCCCTTGGTCAGCACGAACTGCCCGAGGCACAGGCCCACTATATCGGTCGTGTGCTGCGCCATGCGGTGGGCGACGCCGTGCAACTCTTCGATGGCAGCGGCCAGGAATACCTCGGCGAACTGATCGAGGTGGGCAAGAAGAGCGTGCGCGTCGAGTTGCGCGAATCCATCGCCGGACTGAGCGAATCACCGCTGCGCATCCATCTGGGACAGGGCCTGTCGCGCGGCGAGCGCATGGACTGGGCGATCCAGAAAGCCACTGAGCTGGGCGCCAGCGAAATCACTCCAATTGTCACAGCACGCTGCGAGGTACGCCTGAAGGACGAGCGCGCCGATAAGCGCATGGCTCACTGGCGCCAGGTGGCGATCAGTGCCTGCGAGCAATGCGGCCGTTCGGTGCTGCCGGTGATCCATGCGCCGCTGGAGCTGGACGCCTGGCTGCAACAGGTCGACGCCGATCTGAAGCTAGTGCTGCACCCGGTCGCCGAGCCCTGGGTCGGTCATACCCCGCCACGCGCCCTGGCTTTCTTGATCGGCCCGGAAGGCGGCTTGAGCGACGCCGAAGTCAACCAGGCCAAGGGTTCCGGCTTCAACACTGCCCGCCTCGGCCCGCGCATTTTGCGCACGGAAACGGCCCCGGTGGTGGCCCTGAGTGTCGCTCAGCAGTTGTGGGGCGACCTGTAAGGGCAAAATGTCGCCTTGACGTAACAAATTGTGACCTCAAGAGATTGCAAGAACAGCCGTCTTTGTCATGCTCTGCGCGCCGCTCGCGCGACCCGCTCACCAGCAATCTGCGCGCGGCCGAGGCCGGCGCCCCGCTGCGTCGTTCCTCTTCCAATAACAAATCAACGGGCTTCGGCCCCGCCCAAAAGGCGGCCGCATGCCCAGGAGCATTGCATGAACGAACTGGTCTCGACCCTAAACGGTCTGGTCTGGAGCCCGGCGCTGATCTATCTCTGTCTTGGCGTTGGTCTCTACTTCTCCCTGCGCGGCCGCTTCCTCCAGGTCCGCCACTTCAAAGAAATGATTCGCCTGATGTTCACCGGCAAGACCGATGAACATGGCATCACCTCCTTCCAGGCACTGACCATGACCCTCGCTGGTCGCGTCGGTACCGGCAACATCGCCGGTGTGGCCACTGCGATCACCTTCGGTGGTCCGGGTGCCGTATTCTGGATGTGGATGGTCGCCTTCCTCGGCGCCAGCTCGGCATTCGTCGAATCCACCCTCGGTCAGGTGTACAAGGAAAAGCTCAACGGTGAATACCGTGGCGGCCCGGCCTTCTACATCGAGCGTGGCCTGGGTCTGAAGTGGTACGCCTGGCTGTTCGCCATCGTCACCGTCTTCGCCTGCGGCCTGCTGCTGCCGGGCGTACAGGCCAACTCCATCGCCTCCAGCGTGGAAACCGCACTGGGTATCCACCCGAACACCACCGCTGCCGTGCTGGCCATCATGCTGGGCCTGATCATTTTCGGTGGCGTAAAGCGCATTGCCCGTTTCGCCGAGTTCGTGGTGCCGTTCATGGCCCTGGGCTACATCCTGGTGGCCTGCGTCATCGTTCTGCTGAACATCGAAAAACTGCCGGAAGTCGTGTCTCTGATCCTGCGCAGCGCCTTCGGTCTGGATGCCGGTTTCGGCGCCATCATCGGCATGGCGATCATGTGGGGGGTCAAACGCGGCGTTTACTCCAACGAGGCCGGTCAGGGTACTGGCCCGCACGCTTCGTCTGCTGCTGCGGTCAGCCACCCGGTCAAGCAAGGCCTGGTGCAGGGTTTCTCGGTCTATATCGACACCCTGTTCGTCTGCTCGGCCACCGCCTTCATGCTGCTGATCACCGGTCAGTACAACGTCCAGGCGCCTGATGGCAGCGCGATGTTCACCGGTATCGCCGGGGTGGCCGCAGGTCCTGGCTATGTACAGACCGCGATGGAAAACATCATGCCCGGCTTCGGTAACATCTTCGTTGCCGTCGCCCTGTTCTTCTTCGCCTTCACCACCATCGTGGCGTACTACTACATCGCCGAAACCAACATCGCCTACATCAACCGCAAGGTGAATCGCCCCTGGCTGACCCTGCTGCTGAAGGCCGGCATCATCGCGGCGACCGTCTACGGCACCGTGAAAACTGCCGATCTGGCGTGGGGCCTGGGTGACCTCGGTGTCGGCCTGATGGCCTGGCTGAACATCATCGCCATCCTGCTCATGCACAAGATTGCCTACAAGTGCCTGAAGGACTACGAGCAGCAAAAGGCCGAAGGCAAGGATCCGGTCTTCCACCCCGAGAAGCTGGGCATCAAGAATGCCGACTACTGGGGCGCGCATACCTCGGAAGAAAACCTCGCGGCCGAGAAGGCCGAAGCGCAGCCACAAGCACAGCGCCCATAGTTCCACGGCAGTAACGAAAAAGCCCCGGCCAGTGCCGGGGCTTTTTCATGGGCGCTCGCCCTAGCGCCTGGTGACGTCAGATCAGGCCGGCATCGGCGAGCAGTTGCTCCAGGGCAGCCAGATCCGGAATACGCACCACATCGTCGCCGACGCGCGCAGCCCCTAGTTCCAGCGGCGCCAATTCGACATCCGCCGCCGCCAGGTCGGAGCCAACCTTCAGCGAGCGTGGAATGCCCTGCACCAGCAGGGCGATAAACTTGACCCTGGGCCTACCACCCAGGGCGTTGATCACCGCCACGCGTGCACCGCTGGCGACCTGCGCCTGACCACCGCTGGCAGCCTCAAAGGACAGCAACGGCAGTCGCAGGTCGCGCCAGGCGATCTGACCGAGAAACCAGTCGGGCGTGCCGTCGCTGACTTGCGGTGCGCGATAGGAAATCAGCTCCGCGACCGCCACGTTGGGCAGCAACAGGGTGCGGTCGGTCAGCGGCACCAGCAGCCCGGTCAGACCGGCGGCGCTGTTCTGGGTGGCGACGGCTTGGCTCATTGAAACGTCCTCAACTGCAATGTTCGGCGAGGTGATTGACCAG